>JAHDVH010000003.1:0-300000 GCA_023382385.1 bacterium
GTAAGGTTCTTCGCGTTGCATCGAATTAAACCACATGCTCCACCGCTTGTGCGGGCCCCCGTCAATTCCTTTGAGTTTCACCCTTGCGAGCGTACTCCCCAGGTGGATCACTTAATGCGTTAGCGTCGTCACCGAAGGGGTCGAATCCTCCGACGACTAGTGATCATCGTTTACGGTGTGGACTACCAGGGTATCTAATCCTGTTTGCTCCCCACACTTTCGCGCCTCAGCGTCAGTTACAGACCAGTTGACCGCCTTCGCCTCCGGTGTTCTACCTGATATCTACGCATTCCACCGCTACACCAGGTATTCCATCAACCCCTTCTGTACTCAAGGGAGGTAGTTTCGAAAGCAATTGCTACGGTTAAGCCGCACGATTTCACTCCCGACACACCTCTCCGCCTACGCGCCCTTTACACCCAGTCAATCCGGACAACGCTTGCACCTTCCGTATTACCGCGGCTGCTGGCACGGAATTAGCCGGTGCTTACTTTGGAGGTACCGTCAGCCCCGCCAATAGCGGGGGGTTCTTCCCTCCCTACAGAAGTTTACAATGCAGAGCACCTTCATCCTTCACGCGGCGTTGCTGCGTCAGACTTTCGTCCATTGCGCAATATTCCTCACTGCTGCCTCCCGTAGGAGTCTGGGCCGTATCTCAGTCCCAGTGTGGCTGATCATCCTCTCAGACCAGCTACCCATCGTCGCCTTGGTAGGCCGTTACCCCACCAACAAGCTAATAGGCCGCGACCCTATCTTAGACCGATAAATCTTTCAAGAGCAGACCATGCGGTCCACACTCAACATGCGGTATTAGCGGAAGTTTCCCTCCGTTATTCCACAGTCTAAGGCAAGTTAGTCACGTGTTACGCACCCGTTCGCCACTAAGTATTGCTACTTCGTTCGACTTGCATGTGTTAAGCACGCCGCCAGCGTTCGTCCTGAGCCAGGATCAAACTCTCCGTTGTAAATATTACAACTGAATTTGTCCGAAAATTGAATTGTTCAGGGCCTTCTGACTAAGTTCCGGGCGGAACCTATCAGAATCGCACATTTCCTATTGTCAAAGATCAGGTTTAGCGCTTGTTGCCCTACGGGGTGCAGAACGCCGGGCAGGACCCGGCGTATTTGACCGACCGTAATTTCAAGCAGGCCCTAATATAACCTCCTTCAGATTCTCAGTCAAGTTGACAAAATAATCCAAATTGTCGTCAGAATGCATGTTAAATTTATAATAAATAATATTTTATAGATTTCCTGTGCTACTTGCGTGTGTGACCCAGGAGGCATTCGAGGAGAATTCTTGACAGCAGATTCCTCCCATTTAGTCCTTTTTAGTCATTGCCTGTCCGCTGAAACTGTTGTAAATTCCAATACATGAGAATTCTCTTCTGCCTTCTTTTAGCCGGCTCAGTCAGTTTTGCCCGAATGCTGGAGCCGGTGATTTCGCCCCGTGCGACTGGAATGGCCGGTGCGATCGTGGCCTCTCCTTTAGACCCAACCTCGGTCCTGCATAATCCGGCAGCTCTTTCGGCCCTGCAACAGATGGGGTCGGACATGAGTTTTGGAACACGAGTCGGCGGAACCGACCGATGGTTGTGGGCTTATGCAAATCCGATGTCTGATGAAGGCAGCCGTTTCGGATTCGGTGCGTATGCGGATGGACAGACACAGCCTGCAGACACCAAGTTCCTGGTGCCGTTTATCTCCGCATCATGGCAACCCATGGGAAGGTTGTCGTTAGGCGCAATTGCGCACATCATTCGAGAAGTCGCGCGCAAGAATCAGGACGACTCAAAGTGGAGCAATTCAATCGATATCGGCCTGCTCACACCCGGTGAGAGAGTAAATTTTGGTGTGAATGTTCGAAATGCCTTCGGGGGAACTTCCGTCGTGACCAAGACCCTGCAAGGCGGAGCGGCAGTTTGCTCTGACAATAAGAAGTTAAACATTGCGTATCAATGGGACGGTGATCTGCTGAATGGAGTCAAATACCGGTACACCGCCTCACGGCTCGGGACTGAATACGTGCTTGGCAAAGTCGGGATTGCGCGTGCAGGTTATGTCTGGTCTGATGTGCATCGCGTCACGTTTGGCACAGCATTCGGGATGATGGACGGTGGCTCGCTGATTCAGCTCGGCTGCTCGCTGCCGACCAAAGGAAAGGCTCCGACTGAATGGAGCGTAGGATTGTCATATCGCATTTAGAAAGGGTGTCGCGTGTTCCGCTGTATTCTGATTTCTACTTTACTTCTTGGATTGGCCTCTGACGCATGGTCAGACGCCACACGATACTGGGTTTTTTTCGCAGACAAGGCCATCGCGCCCGGACGTGAATATCGCGTGTTGGACGAAGCACGGGAGGCGCTTTCACCGCGAGCCTTAGAACGGCGCGCAAAGCACGGGATTTTCGAACTCAGTTACGGCGACGTGCCGCTTCATCAGGCATATGTGCGACAAGTTGAGGCGACCGGCGCTACCCTGCGCAAGGCAAGCAGGTGGCTGAATGCTGTGAGCGTTGAAGCGACCAATGAGCAGATTGCGCGAATTGGCGAATTAGCATGCGTGAGCAGCGTGCGACGATTCACTCGGGCAGTGAGCCTCGAGATTCCAGCGAGAGTGGGACAATCTGCCTTGGACTCCATAGCCTACGGCCCGAGCTTCGCACAGAATGAGCTTTCGGGAGTGCCCGAACTTCATGCACGCGGACTGAGCGGCAGCGGGGTGCTACTGTGTATGCTGGATACGGGCTTTCGTACGGAGCATGTTTCGCTGTCTGGGCTGAACTATCTGGCCATGCGCGACTTCATCAACGGCGATTCGATTGTGCACAATGAAGAGGGGCAGGACACACCCGATCAACAGTCACACGGCACGGCGGTTCTATCGGCTGCGGCGGGTCTGGACAGCGGAAACATCGTCGGCCCAGCCTATGGGGCCTTGTGGATGCTTGCCAAGACGGAGTACGTTCCCACCGAGACTGAAGTTGAAGAGGACTACTATGTCGCGGCTTTGGAGTGGGCTGACAGCGCGGGAGCGGACATCACATCTTCGAGCCTTGGGTATATTGACTGGTACGAGCAGTCGCAAATGGACGGGCAAACGACGGTTGTCACGCAAGCCGTGAACGAAGCTCAACGCCGCGGGATATTGGTCGTGACTGCGCAGGGAAATGAGCGCGGTTCTGAATGGGGCACCGTGATTGCACCTGCAGATGCCGACAGTATTCTTGCCGTAGGATCCACAGATTCTCTCGGTCAACTTTCCGGATTTTCATCCCCCGGCCCGACGGCCGATGGACGGATCAAGCCCGACTGTTCCGCACAGGGTTCCAGCACGTATTGCGCAATGGGCTTCACAACCAATCAGTATTGGAGGCTGTCCGGAACATCTCTCGCAACGCCTATCGTGGCCGGAATCGCCGCGCTGGTCATGGAAGCGAATCCGGACTGGACTGCACAGCAGGTCAGGCAGGCACTTATGCAAACGGCTTCACAGTCAACACTGCCGGATAACGATCTCGGCTGGGGGATTGTCAATGGTCCCGCAGCGGCTGATTATGTCTTCTCCAGCGTGTCACCGCGTGCCGTACTACCGAGCGTGATTGGACTAAGAGTTTTCCCGAATCCGGTGAACGGCATCGCGACACTCTCGTTGAATCTCGACCGCGCTCAGCTTGGCACAGTGGTTGTTTACAACATCCTCGGACGCGAAGTGCTTCACTTTGGCGAGCAACCTTACGGGTCGGGTGTCAATCTGCTGGCCATCCCTGCCGATCAATTGGCAAGCGGGAAGTATCTGGTCAAGTTCGCGGGCGATGCCGGAGTCGCGGCTACGTCTGTGGTTGTCTTGAAGTAGTCCTAATCCAGATCAGTCATCGTAAGGACGATAGGCTTGAAGACGTCACTCACTCGCTATGCCTGGTTGTCGATCGTCGCCGCAGTCGCAACGATCGGACTAAAAGGTGCGGCGTACTATTTGACCGGATCGGTCAGTTTGTTGTCAGACGCGCTTGAGTCGTTTGTGAATCTGGCGGGGGCGCTACTGGCACTCGTCATGCTGATTGTCGCGGCGAGACCTCCGGATGACGATCACGCATACGGGCACGGCAAGGCAGAATACTTTTCAAGCGGCGCCGAAGGCGCCATGATTTTAGTCGCCGCCGGCAGCATTGCGTTCGCGGCAATTCAACGTCTGATTCATCCGCAGCCGCTTGAGCAGATCGGCATCGGTCTCTTCGTCACAGCCGTTGCCGCATTGATCAATCTGTTCGCGGCACTCGCCATACGAAGAGCCGCGCGTAAGTACGACTCTGTGACTTTGTCTGCGAATTCGAGACACCTGATGACGGACGTGTGGACGTCAACCGGCGTCATCGGTGCCGTCGCGGTCGTTGGCCTTACCGGATGGCAGACACTTGATCCAATTGTCGCTTTGTTCGTTGCCGCGAACATCGTCCGTGAAGGCGTCCAAATTGTGCGCATTTCCATCTCAGGATTGATGGACAAGACCATCAGCCCCGAAGAGCTGCAAAAAGTTGAAGCTGTCCTGGACGGCTTCAACTCGGAACATGTCAGCTATCATGCACTTCGAACGCGTCAAGCCGGCCAACGCAGATTCGTGTCGGTTCACATCCTCGTCCCGGGGCAATGGTCAGTGCATCGCGGCCACGAACTGCTCGAGAGCATTGAGGAACAAATTCGACGCACAATCCCCAATTCTACGGTACTGACTCATCTCGAATCGCTCGAGGATCCTGCTTCCTGGGAAGACATTGATCTCGATCGTGGAGGGCCGGCACGTCAGTAGCCGCGCTTTTTGTCCACCACATACAACAGCGGTATCCCGTTCAGATAACGGGTCAAGTTCTCAGCAAAAATCTCATGCACGCGGTGAGTGTATTCCGGAAAGTTCCCGGACACGTGCGGAGTCATGAATACGTTGGAAAGCGAAAAAAGTTCCGAGTCTTCAGGAAGTGGTTCCGTCGCGAAGACGTCCAATAGTGCGTAGGCTGGTTTTCCTTCTTTCAGTGCCGCAATCAAGTCTGCCTCGTCGACGATTGAACCCCTTGCCACGTTAACAAAGACGCTTCCTTCCTTCATGAGCGGGAACAACCGACGGTTAAAGAGGCCGCGCGTCTGTTTCGTTGCGGGAATCGTTAGAATCACCACGTCGTTTTGCTCAAGTCGTTCTTCGAGCAACTCCATGGGGAAGACATGAATATTCCCTTTGCGCTCAGACGTCGCAATTGCTTCGACTCTCATGCCTGCCGCGAGCAGCAGGTCGGCAATTCCTTTTCCCACTTCTCCAAATCCCACCACCAGTGCGCTCTTGCCGGCAAGCGTATTTCGTTCGAGAGTAATCTTCTTCTTCTGGTTCTTCCAATTCCGCGTGTGGCGCCACTGATCCGCATATTCGAAGCGCTGCGCCCAGTAAAGCAGCGCCCCCATCACCCATTCTGCCATCGGACGCGCGTGCAGGCCGCGGCTGTTCGTCAGGATGACTTCGCTGTCGATCAGTTTCTGAAACAGGCTGTGATCAACACCCGCGCTGGTCAAATGCACCCACTTCAGCTTCGGCGCCGCTTCATATTGCTGCTGCGTGAACCGATGCGCAAGAAATACCTCTGCATCGGAAATCTTGACAATGGCATCTTCTTCAGACTCCGCAAAGATCACTTCTGCCGCATAGTCGCTTGCGCCATCAACCGCCGCGGCCAATTCGCGCTGCCGTTCGGGGTTCTGCGAGGCGTAGGATACAATCTTAAGTTTCTCAGAAGTGGACATTATTGTGCTACCTGTCTCTCATTGTTTCTGCCGGCATATGCTCAACTGATTCTCCTCTGCAGGAGGATACTCGATTGCTGAATCTTGAGAAGTTAATCCCCCGCGGAATTCGACCGTTGTGGGCCGCGGCGAACGTGTCACTTATCGGAGATTCGTTGCACGATGTGGCAATCCTCTGGTTGATCTACGACCTGACAGGTTCCTCGACTGCCACGGGACTGCTCGGAATCGCGCGCTACCTGCCGTCCATTCTGCTGGGAGTGTTCGCAGGGGCCTGGGTGGACCGCGCTCCGCGCAAGAGTGTGTTGCTGTGGACAGACGCCGTGCGTGTCGCGTTGGTCGGCTGTCTTGCAGTGTTGACCGCGACCGAGTGGATTAACGTGCCAAGCCTCTACACTCTGGCGTTCGCCATCGCCGTCTGTACAATCTTTTTCAATCCGGCTCGCGACGCAATCGTTACTCAGCTTGTTCCGCGGGAGCAAATCGTTCGCGCGACGTCGGTTCTGCAAAGCAGCCTGGGGATTGCCTACTTCCTGGGGCCACTTGCGGCCGCACTCTGCCTCCCAATCATCGGATTGTCCGGTCTGTTTGCGGTCGATTCGCTTACCTATGCGGTGTCGTTCCTGTTTATTCTTGCGCTCAAACCTTCACAGAGCGTGAGTCCCGTACAGGAGTCAACGGCATGGTCGATGGTCAGGGAAGGACTCAACTTCGCGAGAAAGAATCCATTCATTTATGGTCTGCTGTGGGTGACGGCAGTTGACAACTTCTTCATCATGGGTCTGGCGATTGTCGGCACTCCGATCTATGTGCGCCTGCATCTCGGACTCGGTGCGGACGCGTATGCAATTCTGCAAAGTTGCTTCGCGCTTGGCATCCTGGTCGGCAGCGTCCTGATGCATCGTTTTGGTCACAGGCTGCCGCGCGGCCGAACTTTGCTCTGGGCGATTGTCTTTGACGGGTTCTCGTTCACTGTATTCTTTTTCACGAACGAGTTGTGGACGACAGCGTTGGGATGGTTCATTCACAGTATCGGAATACCGTTCATACTAATCTCGCGCACATCGCTGGTACAGTCCGAAGTCCCGTCTGCCTTGCAGGGCCGAGTCTTCAGCCTTGTTCAACTCACTGTCGTGGGGCTGAGCGCAATCAGCTCTGGAATGGTCGGCGTTATGCTCGAAGCGGTGTCTCCTGCCGCACTCTTCCTGATCATGGGGATAGCGGCAGGCTTGGTCGGAGCGCTCGGTTTCCTGAATCGCGACTTACGGGAACGAGTGTGAGTATCTCGAGTCACTCAACCGTTGTTTTCTGCATGTGCCGCCTTTGATTCTGCGGTCGGGTTCATCGGTTTCAACAGGCTTAGTCCTGCCGCGAGTAGTAAGAGTCCGCCAATCAGCCAAGGCCAAGGCACCCAAGCCGCATCGTCGGATGCAGCCCAACCCTGTGCGGCAAACCATTCTTCGAAGCGAAACACAATCATGCTTGCGGCATTGTTGATGAAGTGCCCCAGAATCGCCGGGAAAATCGAACCCGTACGAACTGCAATAAAACCAAGCAAGATTCCAAGTGCAAATGTCGGGAGAAAGCGATATGGATTCAAGTGCAGTATCGCGAAGATCAAAGCGACAACGAGTATTGCGGTCCACTTCCCTGATTCTCGATCGAGACCGCGCAGCATCAGCCCGCGACACAGGTGCTCTTCCACAACCGCTGGGAGCAAGGCAATGATCCCTAACGCGACCCAGAGCGGTTGATCCTCCAGCGCACCGAAGAGATCCGTGAATTGCTGCAGCAAGTCCTCCGGAAATGGAAAGAGCATGTGCTGAAACGTGGCAAGCTCTATGGTTAGAATCCATCCTCCGGCTACGGCAATTGCAGAGGCAAGAAGATTGCGCACACCGGGTGGTGTCCAGCCAAACGCGGCCACAGGATCGTATCCACCCTGATACACCCATAGAGCAGCGAGCAGGGCCAACGAAATCTGCACGACAAATACGCCCGAGAGTGGATTGTCGGCTTGTGCCATCCCCCCCACTCCTCCAACCACAATAATCGCTACGGCGGCAAGCAGGGCGACTGCGCCGCTGGACAGTCTCTTGCCCGGCTCCCGGACAGGTTTGCGAAAGGGTGTCCACTTTACGTCCTCGGCATGTCGGAACAGCACGCTCTCCCGATTGAATTGCAGCGTCACCCAGTGCAGCGAAAGCAAGGCAAGCCCGACGGTACTGGCGACAGTAACTCCGAGTTCAAGCCACGGAGTCTGACCTGCGAGCAACGCGCGAACGAGCAGCGAAATGTTTGCGATGGGTACGACCGCAAGGAGTGGAGTTAGCTCTATCCCCGGCACCATGGAGACCATGGCGGGCAGTATGCTGATGAATATCATGGGAGTCAGCAAGGCCTGCCCCTCTTTGTAATTGCGAGCGGTAACGGCCACGGCAAGAGAAACACCCGCAAAGGTCACCGCGATGGGTATCATTACGACAAGTACCAATAACAGTGACGGCAGCGAGACAGAGAAGCTCATCCCGGCTGACTCTCCGAACATACGGAACGCATACATGGTCGTAAAGCCCATGCTCACGAGATTCAACAGCGCAGTGATAATCGCGGTCGTGACCGTAGCCAGAAATTTCCCATAGACTAATTGCCTGCGCGACGCAGGGCTGACCAAAAGGGTTTCCAGCGTGCCGCGCTCCTTCTCGCCAGCAGTCAAGTCAATCGCCGCATAGAACGCACCGCTGAGTGTCATGATTATCAAGAAGTATCCGAGAAACCTGCCCAGCGCCGATCCTGCTGCCTG
Organism: bacterium; assembly: GCA_023382385.1. Lineage (NCBI taxonomy): Bacteria > bacterium. The sequence continues at coordinate 8,587 of JAHDVH010000003.1, forward strand.
TTGCTCCGTTGCCACATCGACCGACTCGAAAGTCAACGGGTCCACGAACGACGAGTCCAGTCCGAATAACTGCAGTCTGCGGCCGACCACACCATCCTTGTACTTATCCACCGTGCGCTCAATGCGTTCGCGAATCATTTCTGAAAAGTCGCGGCTGCTCAGGTAGTTTACCTGCACGGACGCGTGGCCTCCTGACTCAATGCTGTCCAGGAAACCAGGTGACAGAGAGAGTGCGGCATCGATTTCCCCTGCCCGCAGCTTCTCGACCCAGTTTGTGGAATCTGCAAGCTCAATTAAGCTGCCGGAGTCATCCGCAAACAAGTCACCCGGCAAGGATTCCGGTGTTAACAATGCAACCACTGCAGTCTGCTGCTTTAACTTACCCACTTGCAAAAGAGTGATCTGCATGATACCGATAAATATCAGCGGGTACATGAGCAGGGGCAACACTACCGTGACCATCAATGTGCGTCTATCACGGTAGATATCACGAAGCTCTTTTAGGAAGACTGTGCGGATCGGAGAAGGGGACATAATCGATTTGGCGCAGGGCGAAAGTGATTAGGGCAATTCTGACCTCTAATATAAACAAAGCGGACGGTTAAACACAACCGCCCGCGCCACTTGCCGATGGACCGGTTCAGGTCGCCAGTGCGTCTGCAATGATCTCGCGATGATCGAAGGCGATCTGCTCAGGCAAACTCGAGAGGTCGAACCACCTTGCCTCTTGGGCGTCGTCGCCGGCTGATATCACACCCGCTACCTCTGCACGGAAAACGACTGTTAGTGTGTGAAAGCGCGGATCACGGCCAGGTTTTGAGTAAACGCCGACCAGACACAACGACTCGGCGCTTAAACCAGTTTCCTCTGATAACTCGCGGGCAGCGGCATCTTCCGCGGACTCGCCATAATCAATAAACCCGCCCGGGAGTGCCCAGCCTTCCGGCGGGTTCTTTCGCAATATGAGCAGTACTTTCCCCTCCCTAACGACGACAACGTCGGCGGTGGGGAAGGGATTCTTGTAGGTCGAGATTTGGTGTCCGCACTGGGGACAGTAACTGGTGAGTTCCATGTTCACTCCAAAATAAAAGGCTCGAGTGGTACCCGAGCCTTCCTTGCTACTTCAAGATTTCATTATGCTTGTGAGATTACTTCAATAACCGGCGACCAAATGCTGGACATGCGTTCGCGCAGTTCGCTTTGCAGCCGCTTGAGTTCAGACTTCAGAACTTCCATCTCCTTTTTCAGCTCTTCCATCCCCAATTTGACTTTGCTTCGCAGGTCCTGGAAATTCCAATTCCACCAACTTTCGTCGCGGCTAATCGCGCGAGCCTCGCCATCCGAAATGAAGAATCTGGCACCGTCAGGGTGGATACGCAGGTCCATGTTGATTTGCGGGACCTTCTCCAGTTCCACTCCAATTCCGTTAAGTTCCTGCTGCAGCTTTTCCATTTCTGCGGCAAGTTCTTTTGCCTCAGTCTCGCCAAAACCGAAATAGAAATTCTCCCCGTCGACACCGGGAATGTCGCCGTAGAAATCCTTGCGATTTGTCAGGGTCACCGGAATGACCATAGGCTTTCCATCGCGGATAATGTGGAAGTCGATCGTCGCGTCCGGACTTGACTCACGGATTGCATCGCGAACATCGCCTTCATCCGACACGGCCTCTTGACCGACCTTGGTAATCACATCGCCCGCTTTCAGGCCAGCCTTTTCCGCCGGAGAGTTTTCCACAACTTCCGAAATCAGCGCCCCGCCTTCTACCTTGAAATACTTCTTGAGTCCGTCTGACAGTTCTTGAGTGACAACACCAGCGAATGCCGCAGACGACGGTTTCATTCCTTCCCAGCGAAACACGGGCGGCATAGGGGCGTCGTCGTTCCCCATTGAGAACCACCTCATGTCGCCGAATTCTCGCTCTTTGCCTTCAAGTTTGACTGCTGCTGAACGCTCATTGCCGCCCCGCTTATAGACAAGCGAGACTTCATCACCGGGCTTAAACTTATTTAGTTGCACACGCAATTCCGCCGGACCAGTTAACTTCTGTCCATTGATGGACATCAGGATATCGTTAGACCGAAGTCCCGCCTTTTCCGCGGGTGACCCCCCCACGACACTTTCGACCAAGACTCCCTGCCCGGTTTGGACTCCATAATCTGAAGCAATATCAGAAGTTACTTCCTCCGGGATAATGCCCAGAAAGGCACCATCCACCTCTGACTTGGCGCTCTTTGCCAAAACGAGGGCACGTTCCTTGGCTGACAGGGCTTTGGCCTCCGCCTCTGTCTTGTCGCCAGCCCAGGCAAGGGAACCCAAAAGCAACACGCCAAGCAGAATCAGACTTGTTACTCGATAATACATTCTTCTACTCCTAACCCTTCCGAGTTTAACTCGAACTCCCCTCTCGTCACGATTTTAACTACATGGCGGGGCCGTTCGTTCCGGACCCGATTATCATGCTTGCTTCACCAGGACGAATTACCTATACTTTCGTGTTAACTTACTGGAGTTGCGGATTGCAGATTTTGTTGCAAAACAGGCTGGATTTCTACACAGCCCTGATTCCCCGAATTCCCGATCCTTCCATGCGCGAGAGGATTTCGCGGATTGCCTCACACAGGGGAGATTCTGTCCCCATTCCAACCCTTTCGTATGACGATAAGCTCTTAAAAGAACTGGCTTTACTCGACCCCCTTTGTAAGCCCGAGTTTGGTCGCAAGTGGGGGCGAACAACCCTGTCACTGGATGAAGCCTTAACCAGAGCTATCCGGTTCGAAGAGCTTATCATTTTGTCAGGACTGGAGCTTACGGCCAATCCTCCCCTCGAGGGTCTCAAAGAGCTGGTAGATTTAGCCCGCGAGAGGCTCGGGCTTCTGATCATCCTCTCCGATGACTTGCGTTACCACAGAATCAGGCTCGTGGAAATGCCGTAAGAGGAGCGATGTTTGCGCCATGACCGCGCATGGACCCCCGTCAGGTAACTCAGCTGGAAATCGGCGACCCGGAAACCCGAGTCCGCCTCGTTGCGCAGGGCAAGAATCTGTGGAAAGTTCGCATGCTTTTCCCGCGCGCTCGAGCGCACGAAATCCCTGAACAGCTCCGGCAAATCAAGGCGGACTTGGCAAGATCCTTCGGTGTTGCGGAGCATCGACTTCAGTATTACGAGATGATCTCGAAACGGAGAATGCGGCACGGGATCCTCGTGGAAATCCAGATTCGCAGGCAAGAAGCCCCTGCCGGTGCGATGCGCATTCGATTCTTACCGAAGACTGCGCAGGACGGCACGGTTTTCTCAGATATGCGTGTGGTTGTGGACTTGTTTCCGGTGGACGAATATGATTGTCCGTTGACGATTGAAACTGTTGACGCGAAGTTGCGCAGCGAAGGCGTGGATGTCAATCTGGTTCGCTGGCGACTGGTCAGAGAGTTGGTGGATGACTGTGTCGAGAGACAATCCCCTATGTTTGAACAGGTCATTGCCGAAGGAGAGTTGCCGGACATCGGCATGTCATCACGAACTTTCTACCACTGGTTCCCGCAGAGCGATCCAGCACACACAACGGCGTGGCTGGGACTGCGCAAGGTTGAACAGGGAGAAGGGTTCCTCGAACATCAGCCGGCTACCACCGGCTTGCACTCCGGCCGCAATATCTTCGGAAAGGAGCTGTCGCCCCGTCGGGGTACAAATACGCGACTTGTGAGGGGACCTGGTGTTAGTTCAGAGCAGACTGAGCGGAAAATGGTAGCCACGAAAGCCGGTGTCCTGTTCTTTCGCAGATCCTACGCTGATAAGAGACAAAAAGATTCTCCTTGTGCCGTGCCACACGTTTTGACTGCGGAAGTAATAAGGATTCGGGAATTGAAGGCTGTGGAAGCGCCGATGCAGAAGTGGGACGAGCCCGTCTGGATCTTGGGGACGTTGCCGAAAGGATCAGTCTTAACTGTAGCGGCTGATTGCGTCCTGCAAGGCGACATCTCAAGCGGGTGCCAGATTCAAGTCAGCGGAGACTTACGTGTCACAGGACATGTCGCCGATGCGACAATTGGAACAGGCGGGCACTTTTGTGTGCATGGCGACTTGCGAGGGGCGATCTGCGAAGTCGGATTGACCGCGCAGTTTATCGGCAGAGCGGTTGATTGCACTGTGTACGCGCGGGAGATTCTGGCGGACAAGATTGAAGGCGGAATTGCTGAAGCTTACCACCAGTTCTCGAACAAGCACGAAGTCGTGGCGTTTAATCGGGAGAAGTTTCTTGCCGAACATCGTCGAGCCGGCGAGGAGGCACTAACCACTCTCCAAAGGCAAATGACCCGACTGTATGAGATATTTGGGCCGGAAATCGTTCAGCAGGTCACAGACGATACTATTCAGATGAACCTGCTAAGATGGCTCAAACGACAAAAGGCACTCGGTATCGGAACCTACTCTCATGCTCATGTGCAGGAATTCCGAACACTGCTGGAGGTTTTACCCGGACTTCGACGGGAATTAGCTTCAATCGCAGCAGGATTGCGGGAACCTGCACGTCCCGCTGACAAGCAAGGCTAAAAATGCCGCTACATGTTTCTTGCCAGGGGACAGCGCTGTCGCTATATTAAATATAGTGAAAACATGTGAAGTGTATTTAATATACTACCAATCACTGATAATCGACATGATCCTCTGAGAAATTTGCTGTATTGGTGTATCCGTCGTTACATTAGGTCATTGTGACAAGTCATGATGACGCTACAATATCGACGCAGCAACGCTCCGAATTCTTTGACCCGAGGCCTGTGGCTTCCCTGGTTGAGGTATTGCTGCACGAACTTTCGAATCCTGTTCAAGCTGCGAGGATGATGCTGAACCTGCTGCAGGCCGATGTTGGCAATAATACTGAATTGCGTTCGCGCCTGACTAAGCTGGACTTGGCTATTGACCGTATCGCCATGGCCGTGCACAGTGTTCAATCCGTGAAAGAGGCCGCCTTACGAGCGCCTACTGGCGTCAACTGTGAGCAGGTGTTAAACGACTTGCGAAGTGAGTTTTCCGCGATCAGCGTGCCCGCGGAAATCGCTCCTTGTGAATCGGGACTGCCATTAGTCACGCTCCACGAAGGCGCAATACCAGTTCTGATTGCCCGCTGGGTGGCGGCAAACATGGCGGATTCATCCACCGTCCGAGTTCAGAACCGTTTTGCGGGCAAGCGTTGGACTTTCCAAGTGACACTGCGTGACGGACTGACAGACGCGGCGATGCGAGACCTTGGAGCAAACAGTGTCGCGGGATTTGCGGCGGCGATCTATCACTTTATGATCGTTGCGGGAGGAACGGCTTCAATAAAAGAAGATAGTCAAGGTGAGTTTGAATTGCATTTGAGCTTTGCGACATGGTCTGAATTTGTGGCTGGAACGGATTGACTTATGACAGATATGATACAAGTTTTGATTGTGGACGATGATCCGCTGGTACTGTCCGGTTTTCGCGAAATTCTCTCACGCGCAGGATATTCTGTGGTCGCCTGTTCATCAGGTCAGGCCGCCATAGACTTGCTCGCGGAGAAACGGTTCAGCGTCGTTCTCACAGACTTATTCATGCCCCGCGTATCAGGCATGGATGTCTTAAATGCCGCGCTCAGTGCCGACCCGGATAGCGTGGTCATCGTGGTGACCGGATTTGCCTCTGTACGTGGGGCAGTGGACGCACTGCGACGAGGCGCGGCTGACTACGTGATAAAGCCCTGTGAGGATGATGAACTGCTGCACCGCATTCGAATAGGACTCGAGCGTGCCGAACTTAAGGCAGACCTGCGCTCGAAAGAGCTTGATGCTGAGAAGATGAAGGCCATCGCACAGACCGCCGTAACCGTAAACGATCAGATTAACACTCCGCTCAATGTCATCTTGAACAGTGCGGAATTCATTCGTTTGAAGCGCCTGCCGGACACGCTGGATGTCCAACAGTCGCTTGACTTCATCGTGCAGGAAGTTGCCAAGATCAAGTCCGTCATTCAAAAGCTTGCGACAGCCGCCAACCCGTCTAAGACACGCGAGTACTCGGTCGGCAGTCACCGTATGATCGACATTGATTCTCCCCTCGTCGCAGTCACTTCAGCGTCGCGCGAGGAGTTGCGTAAGCAGAAGATTCTGGTTGTCGACGACGAGCAGTTTATGGTGCATACGCTGACGAAGCTTTTGGAAGTGTTGGGTTACGACGTCGTCACGGCTTTCGGCGGCCGCGAGGCATTTGAGAAGTATGCAGCCGAGCCTGTGGATCTTGTGGTTAGTGACGTCCACATGCCGGACATGAACGGCATTGAACTGATGACGTCAATTAAGTCGCACAATCCTGAGTTTCCTGTGATTCTTGTTACCGGATACGGAGTCGAGGAGGCACGCAAGACTGCAGGGGAATATCGTGCCGACGGTTTCCTCGGAAAACCTTTTAGAATCGATGAATTGCGTCAAATGATTGAGAAAGCACTGCACAGCACCGCTGCTGCCTGAGAAAACCGAACCGACAAGAGGAAAGAGTTTGAGATCGAAATTCCCCGAATTCGAGCGAAAGATATTGGTGATCGACGACGACGCGGTCATCTGCGAAGTGGCTGAAGCGATGTTGCACGAAGCCGGCTGGCGGGCCAAGCAAGCTTACACTCCAGAAGAGGCACTTGACAAGTCTGCGGGCGAATCATGGCCGGTGGTCCTCTGCGACGTACATTTGCCCGGGGACAACGGAGAGCTGCTTCGCACTCTTCGTGAACGATTGCCACAGACGCAAGTGGTCATGATCACGGGCGACCCGACGATGACGAGTATCCGTCAGGCGATGCGATCTGGGGCCTACGACTACTTGCCCAAACCGCTGCGTCGAGAGGAACTGTTACGGGTCACCGAGCTCGCCTTCGAACGCTATAAGCTAACTGTTGAGCGAGATTTTCTTGAGCGAGAGAATGAGCGCTACCGCCAGCAGCTGGAAGAACTCGTTCAGAAGCGAACTGAGCAATTGCGTGAAACCGAGCTTCGCTACCGGACTCTCTTTGATTTGGCCGTGGACGCGATAGTACTGGTATCCCTGAAGGATGGAACCGTTTCAGAACTCAATGGAACAGCATCACGACTACTGGGCGGGAAGTCTTTCGACCTGCAAGGCCGTTCAATCAGGGATTTCGTTGCGACACAATTGGACGAGTGCCTGGCGAACGGCAACGAAATTTCACGCAGAATCTGGCAGTTCCCGAAACTCGAGTTGCGAGGAGTTGATCGCGAGCAGCACGTGACTTCGGCAACCGTCAATCGCATCGAGTTAGAGGGCGAGACTTATCTGCAGATTGTAGCTCGTCAATTCACCGACCTTACGGAATTGGTACAGCGCTCGGAAATCATGGAAACCGAGTTGATGAATGAGCAGCGGCTGGCGGCGATTGGATTGTTGGCCAGCGGTGTGGCACACAACATCAATACACCGCTAATGGGAATTTACGGGTTGGCACAGGTCATTAAGATGAAGCATCCAGAGATACAAGATGTTGACGGAGTCATTGCACAAGTAGAGCGCATCAACGGCATTGTGCGCAATCTCATGTGGAAAAGCCGACAGGAGCAGGAGTCTGCCAAGCAGGACATTGATCTCAATGTTTTGTTGCAGGAAGAGCTGCGTTTTCTGGAGGCTGATATGGATTTCAAGCATAACGTTGAAAAAGTCTTTGAGTTTGCGTCCAACCTCCCCCCGATTTTCGGACGGTACAGTGACTTCTCGCAGTCGTTGACCAATATCATCCGCAATGCCCTGGATGCGATGTATGACTCTGAGTCAAAGCGGCTGCGTGTTACTACCGCCACTGAGAACGGTAACATTGTGCTTACTGTTGAAGACTCCGGCAAGGGGATAGACCCTGACCACGTCCAGCGAATCTTTGAGCCATTCTTTACGACCAAGCCTCCGATCAATGATACCGAGAACGGACAGCCTACGGGTACTGGACTCGGCTTGTCGACCGTGCAGAAGCTCTTGAATCCGTACGGCTGTACTTTTGATGTTCAAAGCACTCCAAATCATGGGACAAAGTTCACTGTTTACGTTCCAGTCGAGCCAAATCAGTTCCAAGAAGCGGAGTCCTCGAAGCTCGCAGAATCTGATTCATAATAATCGTGCCATAGAAGGTTGACAAGAAGACCCGCTGAATTTCAGCGGGTCTTCTCATTGGAAATCTTCACTCTTCCTGCAAAATCGTCGTAAATTCTTCGAGCGATTTCTTCAGGTGGTTCATCGAAGGCTCTCTCAACCCACACGGCTTGTGACTCGCGCCTGAACCAAGTCAGCTGACGTTTCACATAGTGCCTGACGGCTTTCTGAATCTTGTCACGCATGTCCTCGAAACCGTATTCGCCGCGCAGGTAGGGTAACACTTCCTGGTATCCGTGCGTCCGCAACGCGTTGCAGTTGGACTCGTCAAATCCCTGCTGCAGCAACGCTCTTACTTCTTCAACAAGGCCTGACGCGAGCATGTCATCAACGCGACGATTCACCCGTTGATAAGTGACTTCTCGATTGCCATGGAGAAAGTAAAGTCGATAGGGCACGGTCAGCGGCTTGGAGGACGCCTTGCGCAAGACACTGATTGTCTGGCCGGTCGCGCGCCATAGTCCAATTGCACGAAGAATCCTGTGATGATCAGACGCCTGCGTGCTTGCCGCGAAATCAGGATCAATGCCGCGCAATTCCTCCATCATCGCTTCCCGCCCTCGCTTCTCCCACTCTGCGCGAAGCGAATCATAATCTATCGTCGGCTCAACATCGCTGTCATAGAGTCCATCCTTCAAAGCTCGCAAATAGAGCATTGAACCGCCGACCACCACGGAGATGATTCCTCTTGCTGCATTACCGTCGATGATCTTCCGCGCCTCACGCGCAAAGTCGCCCGCCGTCCACCGGTCTCGCAATGACCGAGATGCAATGAAATGATGTGGAACCGCCTCGAGCTGCGCGGACGTCGGGGGCGCCGTGCCGATGCGCAGTTCACGATACACTTGACGCGAGTCCGCGCTGAGTATCTCGGCGTTGAGCAACTGTGACAAGGGTATGCTTACATCCGTCTTGCCGGACGCGGTCGTGCCCGCAAGAATCAATACCGCCGGTTTCTGCTCAGCCTGTTCTGCCAAATCGATGATCCAACTCGCTGAGTTTTACCTCGATAAACGTCGGGCGACCATGCGGGCAGCTGGATGGCTGCTGAGTGCTGAACAGCTCATCGACCAATGCAGTCATCTCCTCAACCCTGAGTTCATCACCCGTGCGAATCGCGGCTTTGCACGCGAAGCCCGCAGCAAGTGACTCGCGTGGGCCGAGGCGTGCACGACGAAACTCCTCATACTCGGAGATCGTCTCACGAAGCATGGATGCTTCGGACGCGTGCCTCAAACCTGCCGGCACGGCCTCAATGCTGTAGGCCCGCGGTCCGAAGTCGCGTACGACGAAACCGAATGCTCCAAGTTCTGTTTTTATTTCCTGAAAAGTCGCATCCTCTTCCGGACTGAGTTCGAGTAGGAGGGGAAACAAGAGCTGCTGCGAAGCAAAGGCGCGCTGATCAAAACTTCGTAAAGCGCGCTCATAGAGCACTCGCTCGTGCGCAGCGTGTTGATCGATGATGGCAAGCCCGGAACGGATTGGAGCGATAAGATATTTTGCGTGAACCTGGTAGATTTGCGGGCGAAGGCGAATAGTCGATGGCTGCTCCTGAGATCTCGACGCCGCGACGTTCTGCTCTTCACCTGAAGATCTTGCCGCAGAGTGTGACGGAGTAAACACCGGACCACCCAAATCTGTTCCAAAAATGGTCGCGGTCGAAGGACTTGGCTTATGCTGCGTTGTGAAGTCTCTTATCTCGGTTAGTGCACTTTGCTGTCCCTTCAACGCTTCTCGCAGTGCCTCAAAAACCGCAGCGTTCACCAGCCGCTCATCGGAAAAACGAACTTCACGTTTTGCCGGATGAACATTGACGTCCACAACGGAAGGGTCAAGCTCGATAAACAGCACGTAGAACGGCCATTCGCCCTCGTCAATCCAATCGCGCAGCGCGCCTTTAATTACACCCGCTACAGACGTGCTTTGAAATGGCCGCCGATTCACATAAAGAAACTGATCGCCGCGACCGCGGCGATTAAGCTCTCGATTGCCCAATGCGCCCCGCACCCGCACACTCCGCAACTGGTGATCAACAGGCAGCAGTTTACCATCAATAGCGGAACCGAATACATCACGTGCTCGCACGTCAAACTCACCCGCAGGCCACACGAACTGCAAGGATTCCCCATGGCGAAATGACCAGGACACCTCAGGGTAGGCCAGCGCGTAGGTTCTCAGCGTCCGAATGCAGTGTGACAGCTCTGTCGCATCAGCTTTCAGGAACTTTGCCCGTGCGGGAGTATTGAAGAACAGCGAACGCACGCGAACCAATGTTCCACGTGGCGCTGACGTTGCCTCCTCTCTTGCAATATCACCACCAACAACATGTATACGGTGTGCAGCGGAAGAGACTCCGTCGTATGAAATTATCTCAAATTCACAGACTGACGCAATGCTTGGCAGCGCTTCTCCGCGAAAGCCCAGCGTCGAGATTGCGAAGATGCTGGAACCTGCCTCAAGTTTTGATGTTGCGTGACGCTCCAGTGACAGCAGCATATCGTCTCTTGACATGCCTACACCGTCATCACGCACGGCAATCAGCTCACGCCCGGACCCCTCAATGTCGATGTCGATCTTTCGAGCATCTGCGTCAAGCGCGTTGTCTATCAGCTCCCGCAAGACAGAAGCTGGACGTTCAATCACTTCGCCCGCGGCAATTTGATTGACCAACTGCTCGGGGAGTATGCGAATCTTAGCCACGTAGTTTTGTAGAGACGAAAGTTCGCAGTTCGTCCAGTATTTTCCGCGATGCGCTCCGCGCTTCACGGACTTCAATACGAAGTTTGGCAGCCTCGTCATCCTCTCTTTCAAGCAAGTTGATGAGAACATTGTTTGCGGCACCCTCAAGCCCGGCGACCAACATTTCGGCACCGGTTGCTGCATCGGACAAGGTGTTAGGATTGCCATTTTGGATGACTATGCTTGCATCGCTAAGCGCTGCGAGACATTGCTGCATCGTCTGGCGAGGAACTTCTATCGTCGCCATAGTGGATTCTGCAATCTCGCGCGCCTTGAATTCCTTCTCTTCTGTGGTCGTTTCCGGCAATCGATTTGCCACACGAAATCGATTAAAGGCCCAGGTGTCCAAGTCCACCTGCCTCGTTAATAAGTGGCGCAACGCGTCAATGCGGGTTTTGGTCGAAGTGAGTACCTCGGTAACTGATTCAAAACCCTTTTTTCCTATCGTAAACTCACACACCATAACCAGAAGACCTGCACCGATTGCCCCGGAAAGTGCAGCAGCACTGCCACCACCGGGAGCAGGGGATTTTGCGGCGATTTGCTCAACGAACCCGGCGACGGGTTGGTAGATCAGTTTGGAGGGCATATCCTTCATATTTGACATTTCTAAGACTCCGATATCGCGTATTCAATCACTTTCTTCTTCAAATCAAATGGCCTAAAGGAAGAGAGTCCCAACCGTTGTTCTGCCAGTGCGGCCGCCTCTAACTCCGATTTGGGTCGCGGCAGACCATCCCGCCAAATGTAGTACTCAGCAGCAAGCAGCAGCGCTTCGAGCGGTATTAGCCCGACAACTTCGGAACCGAACACCTCGACCTGCCTCTCTGCACTCTCATACTTGGTCTGCTCGTACGCAATGTGCGGTGATGTGATTAAGTAATTCGTCAGATTGATAGAGACTTGACAAAATTCGTCCTCTTCCAGATAGACTCCCATCGCCTTGCAGTTCTGCAACGGGCCTGGGTGATGCACGGCTTTGCCGAGCGAATTCAGCACGGTCGCACCAGACTTGTCCTTGAGCGGCCAACCGAGCTGTCGAATATGCAATGCAATGTCGTGCGCGAGATCAACATCTTTCGTGCGAAGATTGACATTGTAAGCCACCAGAAAGAAACGAGCTCCTGTTATCAAACAGCCGAACTTGGGGACAAACTTGTGTGGCCCGAAGTCCGGAATCCATTCTGGGCTTACCATCTTTTCCGCGAGAGCTTCGTATTCACCTTTGCGAATCTTCGCAAGATTGCTGCGATCTGGTCGCGTCGCAGCCGCCTCATAAAGGTATACGGGTATCCCGAGCTCATCTCCGACCCGTTTGCCTAATTGACGTGACAATTCTGCGCAATCTGCCATAGTAATGTCCCGCACCGGAACGAAAGGCGCAACATCCACAGCGCCACTTCTCGGATGCTCGCCATGGTGGACGGTCATATCAATTTCCTCTGCAGCAGCTGCTGTCAGTCGAAATGTCGCCTCAACGCATGCTTGAGGTTCGCCAGCGAAGGTGATCACACATCGATTGTAATCTCCGTTCGGATCTACGTCCAGTAGCTTCACTCCTCGAACTGCGGGGATCACGCTAACGATTCGATCGATTTTCGCGCGATCACGACCTTCGGAAATGTTCGGCACACATTCAACGATTGGAGTACGGCTCATTTACCCTCACGTTCCCGCATTAGCGGCACGAAATACCGCACGAATAATATTGTCCTGAGTAGTTCTAACATAGTGTCGTGAGCAGCGATAGTTGTTGCAGATCATCGCGAAAGCCAGTTCCTTACCGTTGTCAAGCCCGATGTAGCCCGCGAGTGCCGAGACATTTGTCATCGTTCCCGTCTTTGCCCGGACTCTGCCGAACAGCACAGGTTCTGACAGCCGTCCACTCAGTGTTCCGTCCACGCCTGATTGTGCAAGTGAGGCTTCAAAAACAGTTCCCTGAGATGAAGCGGCCATTCTTATCAAAAGTGCCACGACTGCTTGCGCCGACATCAGGTTCTGGCGGGACAGCCCTGATCCGTCCTGAAGCGACAATTGGTCGCGATGGATGTTGCCATTTCGCGCGACATCCATGACATAACGTAAACCGGCTTCCGGTGATCCCTGTCCGCGCTTTACGGATCCGATTGCGGATAGCAGATACTCAGCAAGATAGTTGTCACTATCCTTGTTAATCATCGCCACAATCTCCGAGAGGGGCGGAGAAAGCCATTCAATCAATTGAATTCCATTTGAGGGAACGGGTTCGCGCCTGACGAGAATTTGGCCGCTGACTTCAATACCTTTCCGCGCCAGCGCATCGCGCAAGGCCAGTCCAAAGTAGTGCGCAGGATTCTGAATCGGAAACCACAAGTATTGCGGCTTGTCACCACGCGCCATCACGCCCGAGATTTCCAGTTCATCGCGGCAGGGAGTGATGTTGTATTCAATCCAGCTCTCCTCCCCAGCCGTTGCAGTACTCACGTCGTTGATGATCTCTATTTGGGCGAATGGAGGCTCCAGCGTGACCATCGCGGTATCTCCAACTGCCTTCCCCGGCTCGATTTTAACATGGCAGACGTTACTGTTGAACCCCACAGCATCAATTGCGGGGGCGAACCCTTCGCGCAGGTCGCCCATCTCCCAGACGGCGTTGCCGCACGTGTGCTGGTAATTTGCCGTATAGATGATGAGATCCCCGTTTACTCTCTTCAACCCCTTGCTCTGCAGTTCGCTTGCCAACTTGTTCAGAGCGGCTTGACCAAGATCCTTGCGCGCCTTAACTTGAAAAGATGCATCCCCCGCACAATCGACAAGAAGATTCCCATTCAATCCGCCCTGCGGGTCAATTTGTCCCTGTGCAAGCACTTTAGTCTTGAATCGATGGTCTGCACCAAACGCCTCGAGTCCTGCAGCAGTCGTCCAAAGTTTCGTCACAGAAGCCGGAATCAACAACCGGTCCGCATCAGTGCTGACAAGTTCCCGTTTAGAGTCCATGTCAACAAAGAGGATGCTCCAGGACGAGCCGCGCAGCGGTTCAAGAGCAAGCAGTGAGTCAACCGACCGCGAAGTCTCTCCCGCACTCAAAGTTGATGCGAGAAGTTGAACCAGAACAAGAAGAGCCATCGCAAGGAGCCGGGCGAGACGAAGCAGACTCAGAAATTTATCCTCGCGGGTGAAAGGTGCGAACGACTTCGGTAAGGTAGTCGCGGTCGAGGTGAGTGTAGATTTCAGTAGTGGATATTGAGGAGTGGCCAAGAAGTTCCTGCACGACGCGCAAGTCGGCGCCGCCTTCCAAAAGATGTGTTGCAAAACTATGTCGCAGCGTATGAGGGGTCAATTTGCCGGCATACCCCGCGATCGCGCACAGTCGCTTGAGCACCGCCGCGCAACCAAAGCGTGTCATTGGCAGCCCACGCTTGGTCAAGAAAACGAAATCCCCCGACTTCTCAGGCAGAGCTACCGGCTTGCCGGTATCTGATTTGCCGCAGATGAATGGACGACCGCGAGTTAGATAGTCCCGAAGTGCTGAAGCAGCGCGCTTGCCAAATGGAACAATTCGCTCTTTGCCGCCCTTTCCGCGAATACGAACGACACTCTCTGCGAAGCTGACCTGCGTCACTCTGAGTCCACTCAGCTCGGAAACCCGCAGACCGCATGAGTATGCCACTTCGATAAGAGCACGGTTTCGCAACGCTTCCGGTGCGTCGCCGTCTGTCGCGGACAACAGAGACTCAATAACCTCAACGGACGCCAGCTTGGGCAGGGGACGACGGGTGACAATGCCTTTCAGTTCCTCCGCCGGACTGCGCTCTATCCTGTGTTCGCGCACGCACCATTTATAGAAATTCCGTACAGATGCCAATCGCCGATTTACACTTCGCGGAGAATCGTTTCCTGTCAGCGCGTCAAACGCAGAAGTCAGTTCTTCCCGATCGGCCTGCAATAGCTTCACGCCAGATTCAGATAGGACAACCGCAAGACTTGACAGGTCGTATCTGTACGCGGAAATTGTGTTGGAAGACAGCTGGCGCTCGTACCGGCGCGCGCGCAACCAGTCCTCAATCAACTGGAGTTCCGTTGGATCAACCTCTGACAAACGGATTGTGGAGCTTTTCATGTCCGACGGTCGTGGTATCTCCGTGACCTGGATAGATGACTGTTTCCTCGGGAAGAGTGTAGATCTTCTCTCTGATTGCGCGATGGAGGGCTCGCTCGTCGGAGTCCGGAAAGTCCGTGCGGCCAATAGACTCTAAGAACAGGACGTCTCCGCCAATGAGCGAACCTTCGGAGTAAAAGGCCAGTGATCCCGGTGAATGCCCGGGCACATGGAACAGTTGAAATGTAACGTCCCCGCAAACCAAGCTCATCCCTTCGTCGAGCACTTCGTCGGCGTCAGGCGAGATCACCGGAAGACCCGTCCAAACCGATAGATTCAACTCCGGATTCGTCAACTTAGCGCGGTCCAGTGGGTGAATGCATAGCGGCACATTAAGTGCCGCCTTTGCGACGGAGTTTTCGGCGATATGGTCCACATGCCCGTGAGTGTTTACGATTCGTGTAATTCGCAACCCCTGATTCTGAATCCACCGCAGAAGGCTTTCGGTCTCCGCTCCGGGATCAAACCAAATGGCATCCTTTGTTCTCTCGCACCACGCGATGATCGTATTCATCTGATACGGCCCGACCGCGCGGCTTTCGACCCTCAACATCCCGCCGCCTTACGCAAGTCAAATACGTTCTTCCTGAAATCCCCTCGAAACAGAGCGCTGCCGGCAACCAACCGTTCGGCACCGGCCTCAACAACTGACGGCGCGGTCAGCGGATCAACGCCACCGTCCACCGAGATCATGAAGTCACCCTTTGTTTGCTGCCAGAGCCGTAAAGTCGCCAACTTCTCCAGCGCCAAGGGAAGAAACGTCTGTCCACCAAATCCGGGATTCACACTCATGACAAGCACGATGTCAGCAATGTCGAGCACGTGTTCTATCGAGCTCACCGGAGTCGACGGGTTCACCGCAACTCCCGCACGGCAACCGAGCTCGCGAATGCGTGTCAGAGTACGGTGCAGATGAGGACTGACCTCAGAGTGGACAGTGATGGCGTCGGCACCCGCCTTCGCATAGGCTTCAATGGAGTGTTCCGGCTTTTCGATCATCAGGTGCACGTCAAGCTCGAGCTTGGTGCAAGTTCTGATTTGCGAAATGATCGGGGGGCCAAAGGTGAGATTCGGGACGAAATGACCGTCCATCACATCGCAGTGCAGAACCGTCACCTGTTCTGATTCACACTTTCGAACTTCGTCCTCGAGATTCAGGAAGTCCGCAGACAGCAAGGACGGCGCAATGTGAATTTGATACTTTGGCTGCAAAGGCATTAGTTCGCTTCCGGATTTGCAGTACTTTCATTTGAATTGTCGGGTCCACTCTGAGGAACTGCGACAATCAATTCAACTTCTGTCATTTGTTCCACCTCGGTGCCGGACACGATGCTCTGCGCGATCACAGTACCCGCCGTAAACACATTCGTGTTCTTGCGCGTAACTTTGCCCAGCCGTAACCCTGATTCGAGCAACGCCTGACGTGCCTCATGCAGAGACAAATCCACCAGAGTTGGGACCACAATCGTCTGCGGACGCGGCCCAAGGGAGACAACCAACTGCACCGCCTCAACTCCGCGCACGGGCGTGCCGGGTTCTGGCCGCTGTTTGACTATCCCGCCCTTCGGGACGATTGCTGAAAAATCGTAGCTAATCCCTGAAGGCGATATCAGCAAGCCTAAATTGCGGCATTCGATTTCTGCATCCCGTTGATCAAGACCAGTTAGGTCCGGAATGGCATTTATGCTCCCAGAACGTGACGGGACGATGTGAATTGTCCTGCCGGGTTTTGCAAAAGCGCCCGGAAGCGGCCGTTGTTCAAGCACAGTGCCTTCGGGCACATTCCCACCGATTTTCGCGGGTTCAACTTCGACTCGGAACCCCCCTTGCTCCGCAGTTCCGCGCGCTTCACCAATCGTCATGCCCTCAAGTTTTGGAACAGGCCTTTCGCTGCCATGACGAGTGTAAAGGGGCATGATGAGCCAGTCCGTCACCATGCCCGCAAAGAGTAACAACAAAAAAACCAGTAAGGTGCTTGCGCCGAGGATGCGCCACTTGCTCCCCGGCTGCGAGGCGGTAGGCATACTTAATGCTGCGACATGCGACGCAGTCGTGTCGCAAAGGCTCCGTCGGTTTCGTGTATGTGAGTAAATGTCTCGAGGTCACCATGTCCGCCGACTACGGACTCGGTTAGGAACCCGCGTGCATCTTCACGCAGAAAATCGGGATGCGTCTTCAAAAATGCTTGGACAATCTCGACATTTTCCGAAGGCAGGATGCTGCACGTCGAGTAGACTAATACTCCGCCGGGCTTGACCAGTTCTGCCGCATGATCCAGGATTTCATGCTGTAAGGCGTGCTGGAGGCCAATGTGATGGCTCTTGCGGCGCCAGCGAAGGTCGGGCTGTTTCCGAAGCAAACCGGTGGCTGAACAAGGGACGTCCGCGATGACCCGGTCATACTGCTCACCCGCGAACGTCGTCGCGTCCGCCTGAATCACCTGCACCTCTGTCGCGCCGACTCGAACAAGATTTTCTTGCAAACGCTGGAGTCTGTGACTGTCAACGTCCACCGCAGTCAGGCTTCCCTGACCTCGCATTTTTCGCCAAATCGCCAACGTTTTGCCTCCCGGCGCGGCACAAAGATCGAGAACTTTCTCGCCGGGCGCGGGATCAAGCAGAGCCGCAGCCAGACCCGCACTCTCATCCTGAACCGAAACTTTGCCTTCGTCCAGCCAACCCTGAACCAGCGGGAACGACGGAGCGTGCAGTCGGTAGTATCCGTCCAGAAACGGCGAATGTTCCCACTTCACCTCGTGTTCGTCAAGTTCCCTTTCAAAGTCCTCCGCCCCGTCCAAGTTCATTAGAAAGACTGTGATTGGCGGACGATGGTTAGCCACATCCAGCGCGCGTTCAGCCTCTTCCAGACCGAACCGCTCGACTAATTCCCTGACAATCCAGCGAGGCGTTGAGTAGAGGAAAGACATACGCGCCAGATCGTCGGCTCCGTCGGGAGGTGTCGTCCAGCGCTCTCGCTCCCTTGCCAGCCGTCGCAAAATCGCATTGGTCAGCCCCCCCGCCTTCTTGCCCAATCTCTGAATGGCAAGCTCAACTGTTTGGCTGACGGCCGCATGGTCAGGTATCCGGTCCTGACCGTACAGCTGATAGGCCCCCATTCTCAGGAGAATCCGGGCAACCGGATCGGCACGACGGTAGTCACCATGAAACACGGGCGTCAGGATGCTGTCCAGCCGTCCTCGCCAGCGAATGGTGCCCCAGTAGAGGTCTGCGGCCAAAGCGCGGTCGCTGCCACGCAACTGTGAAGAGCCGAGGTGCTTAGACAGCACTTCGTCTGCATATTCTTCAGTCTTTTCCAGTTCTACCAGCGCGTCGGCCGCAACAACCCGCGCTGTGGATGCCGTTGTCCCCGTGGGCATTCGTGAATCCTTGTGAAATTAAGCAATTCTGTGACAGAAACGCAAGGCTGATGAAATCAGCGTGTTGACATCTCGATGGATTTTACGTTATTTAGACTCCACTATGCCACCGATTGGTTCCAAGCCTCCCAAACTCTCCCACCGAGTCCAGTATTTTGCCCTGCGTGGACTCGTCACCGTACTTGGGATTTTGCCAAGGCAGCTCAGGGGCGGATTCGGGGTGCTCCTGGGGAAAGTGGCGTACTACCTCGGTATTCGCAGAGCAGTCGTGGCGCAGAATTTACTGACTGCGTTCCTGACTTTGCCTCCAAAGGGCGTGCGAGCTGTGTCGCGCCATTGCTTTGAACATTTCGGCTGTGTGGCCACGAGCCTCGCGGCTCTGCCCAGCCTGACTCGAGATGATCTCGGAAAGTGGCTCTTCTTTGACGGGCTGGAAGAGCTGGATCGCGCCGTCGCAGGAGGCAAGGGCGGATTAGTTGTTTCGGGTCATCTTGGGAATTGGGAAATTGTGGGAGCCATGTGCGGGCGTTTGGGGTATCCGGTTTCATTCGTCGTGACCACGCAAAGGAACAAACTGGTTGAGGCATGGTTGAACAATGTTCGATCTAAATGCGGAGTGGAGATTATTCCGCGCAGAGATGCCCTTAAAGGCGTTCTGTCGGCCTTAAAACGGAATCGGCTGGTCGCTATCCTGATTGATCAGGATGCGCACGAGGATGGCGTGTTTGTGCCGTTCTTTGGCAAACTTAGTTCAACACCACGGGGACCCGCGATCTTTCACCAGCGCACCGGTGCTCCGCTGATCTTCATGTCCTCCCGGAGAATCTCACGAGAGCGTTACTGCTGCAGACTGAAAACAGTGAATGTTCCTGATGATTCCGACCAGACTCAAGTTATGGCCCTGCTTACGCAAGAGCTGGAGACGGCTATTCGAGAAACACCTGAACAGTGGTTTTGGATGCACAAACGATGGAAAACGCACCCTCCCGCGTCCTGATCATTGACACGGCGTGGCTGGGCGACGTGTTGTTCACGACCTCTTTAATCGGGGCCGTGCGCGCCAGTTGGCCAAAGTCTGTGATTCACTTCGTGACCGCTCCGCGTGCGCAGGAAATCGTGATGCACCACCCTGATCTGGAGCGCGTCTGGATTTACGACAAGCACGGGACGGAACGTGGCGCCGCAGGAATCAACAAACTTGCAGGCCAACTGAACGAACAGACTTTCGACGTATGTTTGTGTGCGCATCCTTCGACTCGCTCGCGCATCCTCTGCTCTAAGCTTGAGATTCCCGTGCGCGTTGGGTACGAAGGCTTTGGAGCAGCGCGCGCATTCTCGCATGTCGTGAAGAATGATTTGGCTGTCAAGCCCGACCATGTGGAACGACGCCTTGACTTGTTGCGTGCCCTGACAGACGTTCGCGAGGTGCCTCCGCTGCGCGTCGGCATGACGGAAGAAGAATTGCAGTCTGCTTCGCGAGCGTTAGCCGAATGGCACATCGCAGAGCACGAGCGGCTGGCCTTGGTTCCCGGGTCGGCACGCCACACTAAGCAGTGGCCCGTCGAGAACTTCAAGACTCTTGCGGAGCGCTGGATTGACTCCCGTTCGGGACGTTCCGTATTGGTCTTTCTGGGTCCGCGTGAGGCGGGTATGCGCGCAGAATTTGAGTCCGTGCGCTCAGGGAGCGTGAGGGTTGTGCAGACTTCACTGCGAGAGTGTGCCGCCCTACTCTCTGCGTGCCACGCCACAGTCGGGAACGATACAGGCGTCTCTTTTCTCGCTCTGGCCGCGCGCTGCCCCAAGACCATTGTGCTCTACGGCTCCACTCAAGTCAATTATACGTTTCATCCGCCGCACATGGCGCTATCGGCCGGTGTCCCGTGCTGCCTGCCGCGCACCGGACACGGCGAGGCCATCTGCCGTTGGACTCACGGCGCGCCGTGGTGTATGAGCCGGATAGACGTGGAGCGGGTGCTTTCGCATTTGGTCTGAGTTGCAGTCAACCAAAAAAACAAGAGTGCCGAAGCATTCACTTCGGCGCTCTGCTTTGTGAGTATGGCAATCCGCTACTGCACAGCTGTAGCAGATGCCGCCTGCGGTGCAGGAAGCAGTTTCTGCAGCAGATCCTTGACCAGCCCCTTGAGCGTCTGCGGCGATTCGATTTCGTCAAAGTGCGCCAGTAGCACGGCCGGGTCAAAGCGTCCTTCAGACAGCGCCATCACGCTTTCGACGTGATTCCGCAATTGCCGCGCATTCTCCGGCCACTCGACCCGCGTCAGCAGCTCCATGTAGTGATAGGGCACAGAAGGACGGCTGACACGCTCCCGCTCGGCGAAGTTCTGCAGAATGTCCTGCACGAGATATGGAATATCTGCGTTGCGCTCGGCCAGACTTGGCATGCTCAGCACGTCGGAGGATATGGACTGATATAGCTCCTCTGAGAACATGCCGATTGACAGCTTCGCAGCCATCTCCCGGCTGTTCGCCGTGCACATGATCCGCATATTCAATTTGAGTGTTTCACCCTTAGCGGTTCTGATTGCTCCGCTTGCGAAGGCATTCGCGAGCCGCTCTTGCGCGACAAGACTCAAGTCTTCGATGTTCCCGAATAGCAGTGTGCCGCCTTGTGCACGTTCGAAGACTCCGATTTCGCCCCGCAGAGATCCGACCAGCAACTGCTCCATGGATTCCGGCGTTAACCGCTCCACAGGCATGTGAACGAACGGAAGATTGGCTCTCTCCGAGCTGTTGTGAATCGCACGCGCCAGAAGCCGCTTACCTGTGCCTGCCTCGCCCACGATCAGCACTGGAGTCGGTTTCTGCACGACGCGCTCGGCCTGTTCTGTCAGCCGGCGCATGGCCGCACTTCTGGCGACCAACGTGCCAATTGTGTAGCGGCTTTCCATCCAGTTTTTGATCTTCATGTCATCATCCTCGATTCTGTCGAAGTCATCATGTTATTGCCCCATCCGCCGCGTGACCGGACTCGGCGTCCGGCGCACTCTCATTTGGGATGAGCCTGTCCCAAGGAATACCTTCTCCCCAACCTTTTCCGTATCAAAAAAAGTCCGTAAAATAAGGCGGTCAAACCTGCCAATCCTCCGATCAATAGCAGGGTCATCAGATAGGCATTGGGACTCATAATAATCAGCTATGGTTTGTGACTTGAACTTGATTCTCAGGGCCAGACTGACGGCCATTCCCAAATTTGCGAAGAGGATCACCCATTGCGAAATCAACAAGAATACCGGCTCTTGAGTGGGCAGCAGTAACTCTGCCGTGTCTATGCTCAGCGCTAATCCCCAGCAAAACAAGAGCGAATCGGCAAATGCACCAATGGGACGGTCCGTTCGATACTTATGCACATAGAATGCCAGCAACATCAGCAGACTGTAGATATTCAGAACCGTCGATGAAGTATTTATTCTTGAATAGTTTGCCGATAGATTCCCGGCGGTGTCCTGAACCAGCACTCGTAGTGGGTCCCAAATATAGGGGGAATACAACCATGCGGCTATCGTGAAAAGCGCCAGCCCTGCTATCGCAGAATGCACGATCCGGCGGCGCGGCCGCGAGAGATAAGCCACTGTGATACTGGTAATGGACCACGCTATCACCACATGCACCCCGATCAGGCTGATCGAAACGTAGGCCACGATGTCGGCATATTCCAACCCAAGCCAATACACCAGAACATAGGCGGGCAAGGTCAGTGCGTTGAGGGCAAAATAGAGCCAGATGTAAAAGAAAACTCCTCGGTAGTGTTCCTCTTGCCGATAGGCGAGGAACCCGAGGAGTGAGGATAGCGCCAACAGCGCGAAGTTGCCGAGAATGCTGGAATTCCACATCCACTCCGGCGTCGCTGGGCTGAAAAGTGTCGCTGCCACCAAAGACAGCGTGAAGACGCTATAGAAAAAAAAAGCGGCCATTGGACTTCGGATGTGCAATCCGTAAGCCAATGGCCGCAAAAGCGCGACGGAGTATGTCTACTTCTTCGGCTGCGGCGGCAAAACCGGACTCAGGGCGTCAAGACCCTTTTTCGGCTGCGGCGGTAACACTGGGCTCAAAGCTTCGATGCCCTTCTTTGGCTGCGGAGGCAGAACCGGGCTCAGGGCTTCAATACCCTTCTTTGGTTGGGGGGGTAAAACAGGGCTCAAGGCAGCGTGGCTCGCGACAGCGAATACAGCTACGAGGAGAACTGCTGTGAGAAGTTTCTTCATTTCATGTTCCTCATGAATTTATCGTACCCACCTGTATCGTTGGCCCAAAATACAAATCCTATGGCTACCTGTCAACTACCTCCAAGATTTCTGAAATTTTTTGTTGAAGTTGTTATACTCAATGAAAGTAAGGTTTTGCAGGACTTATTCACACATGTTGATAATTTTGAGGCACTTCCAAGAGGCATGATGACCCTCCCAAGCTTCAAATCTGCGGCACACCGGAGCAAAATCCTGTTACTTGTTTGATGCCTGCAAGTTGCTTACATTTAAGGTTCCGCAACGGGACATTGTCCGTCCAATTTCACGTTAAATGATTGATAAAATTAAAAATATCCTTCGCCGAGTCGATGAGATTGAAGCAAGACTGGCTGACCCTTTGATAGCCAGCTCTCAAACTGCGTCCACTCCACTATTGAAAGAGGCAAAAGAACTCGCTCCCATTGTGGAAAAGGGCCGCGAGTATCTTAGACTCGTTGATGAGATTTCTGGCGCGCGCGAGCTATCCCGCGGCAGCGACGCCGATATGCGCTCATTGGCCGAAGCAGAGCTCGACTCTCTCGAACAGCAGCTTACTCAGACCGAAGATGAGCTGCGCGCTTTGCTGCTTCCGCGTGACCCCGCCGATGAACGCAATGCCATACTTGAAATTCGCGCAGGAACCGGCGGAGAGGAAGCTGCACTCTTCGCAGGGGATCTCTTCCGGATGTACACGCGTTACTGCGAAACGCGGGGCTGGAAGTTCGATATTGCGTCCATGAGTGAAGCGGAGGCAGGCGGCATCAAGGAAGTTGTGGTCGAGATCCGTGGTAATGAAGTCTACGGTTTCTTGAAGTGGGAGAGCGGTGTGCATCGTGTTCAGCGCGTGCCGGTCACCGAGTCCCAAGGAAGGATTCACACCTCCGCAGCCTCAGTCGCGGTTTTGCCCGAGGCTGTCGAGACTGACTTGGAAATCAAGCCTAGTGAACTGAAGATAGATGTCTATCGCTCCTCGGGAGCTGGCGGTCAGCACGTCAACACGACGGACTCCGCAGTACGCATAACACACTTGCCCACCGGCCTCGTTGTCGCCATTCAGGACGAACGATCGCAAATTAAGAATCGCGCGAAAGCCATGAAAGTACTGATGACTCGATTACTGGCAATCAAGCGGGAAGAGGAATCAGCCAAACTCTCCGCGGAGCGCAAGAGCATGATTGGCAGCGGCGACCGCTCTGAGAAGATTCGCACCTATAACTATCCGCAAAACCGCGTGACAGACCACCGGATCAACTTGACACTCTATAAACTTGATCGAGTGATGGACGGCGACATCGGCGAGTTGATCGAAGGCTTGCGTCTCGCTGATCGCGCAGAGAAACTCAGCCGATCCGCCGAAAGTCTCGTATGAGCGAGAGCCGCAGGCTCATCGACCTCTTGACAGCGACCGGTGAATTCTTCAAGTCGAAGGGTATCGAGTCTCCGCGCCGAAATGCGGAGGCCCTTTTCGCAAAAGCTCTTAATGTTCCGCGCATCGAATTGTACGTCCAGCACGACAGACCGCTAAGAGATCCTGAGCTTTCTTCGTTGCGCGAGTTGATTCGCAGGCGTGCCAGACGCGAACCGCTCCAGTATATTCTCGGCCAAGTCGAATTCTGCGGCGCGAATATCTCGCTCTTTCCGGGCCTGTTGATCCCGCGTCCAGAGACTGAAGAGTTGGTGGCTGAACTGCAAAAGCAGATCCCTCAGGAAGCAACTGTGTTGGACATCGGATGCGGTTCCGGCTGTATTTCGGTCGCGCTTGCCGCTGGGACCAAGTCTGCAACGGTTACTGCTGTCGATGTGGATGCCGATGCGCTGAGACAAACGATGGCCAATGCACTGAATAACGGGGTAGCCGGAAACGTCTCGACTATCCATGCGGATCTTTTTGACGAGAGATTTTCGAGCATCTGCAATGGCCCATTTGACGTCGTTGTTTCAAATCCGCCGTATGTTCGTGAGGATGAGTGGCAGGCCCTGCAGCCGGAAGTGCGCGACTTTGAGCGCAAACCCGCGCTGGTCAGCGGTCCGACGGGCCTTGAATGCTATGTGCGGATAGCGGAGTTGCTGCCAACTCTGCTTAAAACCAAAGGAACTCTTGGTTTGGAGTTTGGGTTTGACCAAGCTTCGCGAATCCGCGAGTTGTTCCAGCCTTTGCTTGGCTCGCTGACGATTCACCGAGATATGCAGGGGAAAGAGCGATTCCTCATCGGCAATCGCTAACCTGCTTTCCTGTTTCGCGACGATAACCGTGCATACCAACGCTCTCATTCACGAAGCCAGTCCATATCTCCTCCAGCATGCGCACAATCCTGTCGACTGGTTGCCGTGGGGCGATAAGGCGTTTGAGAAGGCGCGCATCGAAAACAAACCGGTGTTCCTCTCAATTGGCTATGCGGCTTGCCATTGGTGTCATGTGATGGCTCACGAGTCTTTCGAGAATGACGAGATCGCCGCGCTCTTGAACGAACACTTCATCTCAATCAAGGTGGATCGTGAAGAGCGGCCCGACATTGATCATCACTATATGCAGGCTTTACAGCGGATGACCGGCTCAGGCGGCTGGCCCCTGTCAATCTTTTTGACTCCGGACCGCAAGCCATTTTACGCAGGAACCTATTGGCCGCTGGAAGCACGATATGGCCGCCCCGGATTCGTGGATGTATTGCGCGGTGTGATGGATGCGTGGAAGACCGAGCATGAATCCGTTGCCGTTTCTGCCGTAGCCCTGCACGACGCAATCCACGCAGTAGTTACACCGCCGCCCTCGCAGGGCAAACTCACTCCTGAGCTCTTTGATAAGGCAGTGCGTGAGTCCAAACGGACTTTCGACTCCGATTACGGTGGTTTCTCACGCGCGCCGAAGTTTCCGCATGCGATGGAGCTTGCGATGCTTTTGCGATACTTCGCTCGAACTGGTGACGGTTCAGCCAAACACATGGTCGAGTTCACGCTCGACAATATGGCTCGCGGCGGCATTTTCGATCAGATCGGCGGCGGTTTCCATCGCTACTCCACAGACGAGAAATGGCTCGTCCCGCACTTTGAAAAAATGCTCTATGACAATGCGCTGCTGCTGAACGTCTATGCAGATGCTGCTCACTTGCTGTCTCGCCGGGATTTCGAGCTGGTCGCAAGTCGAACTTATGCGTGGGTCAGCGACGTGATGTGGCTTTCTGAAGGTGGTTTTGCCTCGTCCCTCGACGCAGATTCTGATGGCAAAGAAGGAACCTATTATCTTTGGACGCCCGACGAAGTTGCGGATGTCCTCGGGGACGCTGCCGACATTTACTGCCAACAGTTCGACATCACAAGCAGCGGCAATTTTGAAGGCAAGTCTATTCCGAATCAATTGGCCGCCAAGGTGCGTCTGGACAATTTGGTACAGACGGAGGACGAGTGGACGATGAGAGCGCACGAGCTCTTGCGCCAGAGGAGAAGTTTGCGGACTCCGCCCGCACGCGACGACAAAGCCCTTTGCGACTGGAACGGATTGATGATTTCGTCGGCGGTGCGGCAAGCGAAATCTCTTGAGACGGTCAGCGCAACGGCGCATCGATTTCTGACACCGTTTGAGCGCGACGGTGAATTAGTCCATTCGTTCTTGGGTGAGCGCGAGTTACGCGTGCAACTCCTGTTGGACTACGCCGCGCTCGGCAACGGTTTGCTCGATCTGTTCTGTGCTACCGGTGAACTGCGCTGGTTCGATGGTGCTTACCGGCTTGCCGACGAAATTGAACGCCGCTTTGCAAAAGGCGACGGGCTCTACTACATGAGCGAGGAAAGTGTCGCCGGCGTCAGACCGCTGGACATCTATGACAGCGCTCTCCCTTCTGGGAATTCACTCTCCGGAAATCTTTTCATCAAGCTCTTCTATCTTACCGGTGAAGAGCGCTTCAGAGAGCGGGCGGAGAGACAAATCAACGCGCAACTATCCTATCTCGAGCAAATGCCAACCGTCTTCTCGCAGGCGCTCTTGACTGCCGAGTGGCTGATGTTCCCGCCGGAACAAGTGGTTGTTGTCTATCCTCGAGGTAAGCACACCGACTTCTTGAGCCTTCCGACTCACAATCGTCAGGTGATCCACGTATTTGACGACTTTGGCGCAAGGCTTGCTGAGGGGCATCCATTGGCCGGACTTCTGGCAGGCAAGACTCTCGCTAACGGCGTACCGACGATTTATCTTTGTCACAACTTCGTGTGCGAATCTCCTACGAACGACGTGTCGGCTGTCCTGAAGAAGATGAGCAGGCCGTGGCAGAACTAACGCGGCACCCGTTCCGCGTATTGCTCGAGGATGCCTCCGGAAGCGGCGCACGCAGAGCCGTATTGTCAACTGAACACGGCGAGATTCAGACTCCGCACTTCTTCCCCGTCGGTACGCTCGGCGTCGTCAAGACGATTTCGCCGCGCGAACTCGTTGAAGCCAATGTGCAGGCGATTCTCGCAAACAGCTATCATCTCTATCTCCGTCCCGGACTCGACATTCTGAAGCAGGCGGGCGGGTTGCACAAATTCATGCGCTGGGAACGGCCGATCCTCACGGACTCCGGCGGATTTCAAGTCTTCTCGCTCGCTGAAATTCGTAAAGTGCACAGTGACGGTGTGCGCTTCCAGTCCCATTTGGACGGCAGCTATCATGAGTTCACTCCCGAATCGGTCGTGAACATTCAACGGCACATCGGCAGCGACATCATGATGGTGCTCGATCTGTGTCCACCCTATCCGTGCTCGCATGGACAGGCGGACGAATGGAATCGGCTGACCGTTCAGTGGGCAAAGCAAGCGCTGGTTGCCGAAGCCGAGCAGCCACTTCTGTATGAACATCGGCAGAACCTCTGGGGCATTGTGCAAGGCTCGACCTATCCCGACTTGCGCAAAGAGTCCGCTGCGGCCCTTCTTGATCTGGATTTCCCCGGATATGCTATTGGCGGCATGGCAGTCGGCGAGCCGAAGAGCGTTTTTCACGATCTCGTTCCGTTCACGACCGAGCTGCTGCCGAATCACAAGCCGCGCTATCTGATGGGCGTGGGATTTCCCGAAGATCTGCTGCGCTGCGTGTCGTGGGGCATTGACTTCTTCGATTGTGTTCTACCCACAAGAAACGGACGTAACGGCTGTGCGTTCACGTGGAACGGGCGTGTGATCGTCAAAACTGCACGCCACAAGCAGGAATTTCTGCCGCTCGATGAGCAATGTTCCTGTTATACGTGCACGACTTTCGACCGTGCCTACCTTCGTCATCTATTTGTGTGCGATGAAATGTTGAGCCTCAGGCTCATTTCTTTGCACAATGTCCACTTTTATCAAGACCTGATGCGGCAAATCCGCGTACATCTCGAGGCCGGCGACTTCTCTCCGTGGATGAATCGCGTGCTGCCGCAAATTGAACAAAGAGATTCCTAAACCGGAGGCAAAATGCCTGAATTCTCCCTCTCCCCTGTCTTCTTCACTCTGCTGCAAGCCGACGGCGCGCAGCAGCCCCCCAGCATGATTGGAACTCTGCTGCCCTTCGCGCTGATTATTGTCGTAATGTATTTCCTGATGATCCGCCCCCAGCAGAAGCGTCAGAAACAGCATGCCGCCATGCTTTCCGCACTCAAGAGCGGCGACGAAGTCGTCACATCGGGTGGCCTCTTCGGAACGATTGTCGGTATCGACGACAAGGACGGCACGATGTGGCTGAAGATCGCCAATGACGTCAAAGTCAAAGTGGACCGATCCGCCGTGGCAAGAGTTACCTCTGTCTGAAGTTAAGCGGCAGACACTGCAACGAAATCATGGAAAAGCCATACGATGAGAATACCGCCGCGCATAAGGTGATCATTTACGGTCATCCTACTTTGCGCAGGCGTGCGGATGTGATTACGGAGTTCGATGACGAACTCCGCGCCTTTGCGCGCGAGATGTTTGCCACGATGGAAGAGTATGACGGCATCGGACTCGCCGCTCCGCAAGTGGATCGCTCGGTGCGGCTCCTCGTGGTCGGCGTGCCGGAAGAGGAAAGCGACGACAAGTTCTATATGGCTGTCGTGAATCCCGTGATTACCGAGTCCTCGGACTCGTGGGACTTTGAAGAAGGGTGTCTCTCTATCCCCGATATTCGCGACACCGTGACTCGGCCTTTGAACATCACGATGGAATATGACACGTTGACCGGAGAGCACAAGACACTGAAAGCCTCAGGCATGCTTGCTCGGGTTCTCCAGCATGAGATTGATCATCTGAACGGCGTGCTTTTTATTGACCACCTCTCGCCCATACGGCGCGGATTACTGAACGGCAGATTGAAACGGCTTGAACGCGAATCGCAGGAGTCGTAGCCTTGCGCGTCGTCTTCTGCGGCAATCCGGAGTTCGCGCTGCCGACGCTCGAAGCATTGCTCGTGAGCCGGCATGACGTGGTGGCGGTAGTCACCAGCCCGGATCAGCCGCAGGGGCGTGGGCGCAGACTCGCACCGATGCCGGTCAAGAGCTTCGCCGAACAGCGCGCACTGCGCGTTCTATCACCGGCGAAACTGAAAGACAAGGACTTTCTCGAATCGCTGCGTGAGTTACGGCCCGATGCGCTCGTCGTTGTCGCGTTCCGCATTCTTCCGCGCGAGATGTTCTCGCTGCCACGCTGGGGAGCGCTGAATGTTCACCCAAGTCTTCTCCCGAAGTTTCGAGGTCCTGCTCCAATTCAGTGGACGCTCCTCAGGGGAGAAACAGAAACCGGCGTCACCATCATCCGCCTTACCGAAGAGATTGACGGCGGTGGAATGCTTGCGCAGCAGCGAACGCCCGTCCAGCCGTATGAGAACTTCGGTGCTCTGCATGATCGACTCTCAATCATGGGCGCAGGCATGCTGGTGGAGGTGTTAGATAAACTGGACGCGGGTGAGGCGGTTGAACCGCTTCCTCAGGATGACTCTCTTGCCACTCCGGCAAGAAAACTCAAGTCTGAGGATTTCCAGTTAGATTTCCGCCAGCCTGCACGAGATATTATCAACAAGATTCGCGCGCTAAGCCCAAGTCCTGGAGCCGTGGCACAATACGGGTATTATTCTGTAAAGGTGCTTGATGCGGAGGCCGACGGGGAAGTATCCCCCATGCAGCCCGGCCAAGTTAAGCACAATCAAGTAGCTATCTGGGTGGGAACAGCGGACGCACCGCTTCAGTTTAAGACTGTGAAACCGCCCGGCAAGCGTGAAATGAGCGTCGCCGACTATTTGCGCGGACGCCCGCAGTTGCCGGACTGCTTCTACTAACCATTGGAGACACACAAGACACATGTTCCCGTTCATGTTTGATTGGACGATGATTCTGATTCTTCCTGCCTTAGGGTTGGCCCTTTGGGCGCAGTCCAAGGTGAAGGGAACCTACCGCAAGTTCAGCGAAGTTCGGTCGCGCTTGGGCATGACTGGTCAGCAGGTCGCCCGCCGCATTCTCGATCAGAATGGTTTGCACGACGTGCCCGTCGAACCTGTTGCAGGTGAGCTGACGGATCACTATCACCCCGGTGAGCGCAAGATTCGCCTTTCGGAAGGCATCTACGGCTCTACCAGTTTGGCTGCTCTTGCGGTGGCCGCCCACGAAGTCGGACACGCGATTCAGCACAAGACCGGCTACCAGGCAATGACGTGGCGCGCCTCGCTGGTGCCTGTGGCCAACATTGGCAGCATGGCAGCCATACCGCTCTTCTTCATCGGGATGCTCGTGCCTGCGTTTACGTGGCTGATGGATTTGGGAATCATCTTCTTTGCCGGAGCAGTGCTCTTCCATTTGGTCACATTGCCAGTCGAGTTTGACGCGTCGCGCCGTGCCGTCGCCATTCTTGGTAACGGCAGCTTCTTGGCGCCCGATGAAGTTCAAGGGGCCAAGCGCGTGCTCGATGCTGCGGCTTGGACCTATGTCGCCGCCGCGACGATGGCTCTGCTGCAGATGGTTCGTCTGATTATCCTGCGCAACAGCCGTGAATAAGCTACGCCTTTTAGCTGCTTTCCTTTCAACAAAGCGCGTGCTCATCCGAGCACGCGCTTCTTTATATCCCCTTTTCTATCGGCTCTTCCTTGAAGGGATTCTGTCCCTCAAACGCCATTGGTAAGTCATCCTACTGGCGGCATATGCACCCCCCGCTCTTTCTTACCCTTCTTCTACCATGCGGACTGCGGCTGTAGCACAGATATCCTCTTACTAACCTCAATTTGCCCAAATGTTTACAACATTTTTACAAAAACTACTTGACTTTTCGTAAATATTGTATTATATTAGCACCATGTAACCGACAAGGCAAAAGTTGGCGAACTATCGTCAGCCCAAAACATCCGAAGCCTCACCACCACCCCCACAAAAAGAAACGGCGACCCGTTGCCGAGCCGCCGCCCTAGACCTCAAAACTCCCGCTACTTCATCAACACCATCTTCTTCGTCTCCACAAAGCTCCCGCTTTCCAGACGATAGAGATACACTCCCGACGGCAGCCCGCCAAAGTCCAGTCCAATCTCGTGCACACCCGCAGTCAATCGCTCTCCGCGTAGCGGGGCGGCAACTTCCTGACCCAACACATTGTAGATCCGTAATGTCGTAAGAGCAGCTTCCGGCAATTCAAATCGAACTTGCGTTGACGGATTGAACGGATTCGGATAATTCTGATACAGCTGGAATTCCATCGGCATCGCCACAGGAGGCTCTTCCGCAGGAAGGGCGCGCACCAGTGTCAGCGGCAGGACAACCGAACTGTCCGTTGAGTTGTTCTGAACGATTATGTCCACCCGATATTCGAGATCGCGCAGGTTCGTCGGATTCACCGTTACGGAGACATCGCGCGTGCTGTGCGGCAGCACGGACTGATTCAGCGGCGTAATCCCGATCCACGTCCGGTCAAACTTCAGTTGCCGCATCTCCAAGCGGTCGCCTTGCGAATTCTGGAATATGCCTCCAAATACTGTCAACATACTGTTCCAGTTCGACGTGATGTCACATCCGCCCGCCCGATCACCCGCCTCGTCCACCAGCTCGCTCACGAACGACACCGCACCGGTAATCGGATGGATCTTACTGACCAGCGTCCCACCTTGCGGGGTCACGTGGAAGACATACAGCTTGTATCCGTCCGGATCCTCCGGATACCACGCCAGACCGTTCTTATAAAGAGAATTTTCAAACCGGTGTATCTGCTCGCCGTTGCGATTGATGCAATAGATCGCCGTGCTATAATCGGAAACCCAGAACTGATCCAATTGCGGATCGTAGGCGATGCAGCGCGCCGGACTGACCTGTGAAACCGGAACCGTCGCCCGAATCGTTCCTGAATGGTCCACTCCCTGCAATTCATGCAAACCGTCCGTGCTGCCGTAGATATACTGCCCATCAAACGCCAAATCGTAGTATCCAAACTGCGTTGTCGTGGGCTGTTCGACCGCTCCGGTATAATTGCCTTGCAAATCATAATAGTAGAAGTAATTGGGGCCCGTAGGACCGGAACCTCCACTGACCACCCAACGGTCCCCGTCAAATGCGCACCCGAGAATCTGCGCGTCACCCGTCGCCTGTGTCACATTGTTCTGCGAAAGCGTCGCCCACAGGCCGCGCTCGCCGTTTTCGGCGTGATACTCCGTCCGAATATGAAAGTCGAGCAGTCCGTTGCCGTCATTCTGAATGATGAACGTCTGCTCGAGCGGATCGCCCGGGAAGTGATACGTCAACTCGCCCACGGACAATTCGATTTCGGGATGCGTCAAGCTGAAATTCGCCAACTCTGTGCTGTCGATCTCGACGACGAAGTTCTCATACGTGCCGTCGTTGAACCCGAATTTCGTCGCACGCAACGTATAGGTTCCGATTTCGACATCCACCATCACGTATTGACCCAATGCGTTCGTCACCGCGTAATCTTCCTCGCCGTCCAGCGTGATGGCGACTCCTTCCAGCGGCAACTCGGTCGCCGCATCGATCACAGTTCCGACAATTTGTCCCGTGGCAAAGCGCGCATCGGTAGTAATTGTAATTGCACGGTCATTGCCAATGCCGTTCGAGCCGGACGCATTCTGCAGCGCGAAGCGAAGCTGCAAACCGACAAGGCTGCGCGGAGCCTGAATCCCGATCGTTTCGCCAGCCGTCTCCCAGTTGTCCTGATTGAGCGACTGCGCGTTGTCATACATAAAGATGATGATGCCGTTACCGTCGTTGGTTTGATAGTGCTGCGGGTCAAGCAGAATCACCTGAAAATCAATCGGTGAACTCTGCGCAAAAGCTCCGACTGCATTCCACTGAACAATGAAACGATTGTTGGCTTGATCAAAATAATAGTAAACACCGTCGCCGGTTCCGTTCGTCTTCAAATCGTCCCAGAACGGTGCGAGCATGGCATCCGGCGCCTGAGTCCCCGGGATCGGATAATTTCGGAACATGTCCAAATGAGCCTGATCTCCAAATGCAGCCCAACCGTTTGAGCATATCGTCAAAGTGTCGTACGTTTCGCCGTAAAACGTGAAATCAAACGGCAGAGCGACCGCGTCGGAATTGGTTATTCCACTGGGTGACTGCTCACCCGGGTCGGCGCTGGCGCGCGTCAATCGCGTGCCTATTGCGGCAATGTTCGTCCAATTGTAAGGACGGCTGAACTCATATTCCGTATCGATGTTATCATAGGCAAAATAACCGTAGGCGTCCGGTCCGGTCGGGTCGCTTTGCGACGCGATGCCGATGGGAATTGCAAGTCCCACCGAATCCACAAACCCCGCAGGCGTCTGGAGAATTACGACCATGTTCGCCAGACTTCCGGGATAGGTTACGGAGTTTGCGCGCACTTCAAAATCCGTCACTCCGCTGGTGGCCGTGCCTCCGACCGCAATGTTGCCGAATGTTCCCGTGCCGTCTGTAATCGAAAGCAGACTGTAGCGCGAAACGAGCGTTGCCGAGACATTGTTCATCGCCAAGCCGCCAACGTTGCGTACTGTAATGCGCAGATTGGCGACCTCACCGGGATCCAGGCGTCCGTTGTTGTTCCCACCAGAAATCGTGGAACTGACGTAAACCGCACTTCCAGCTTGAATGGTGACTTCCACAGTGCTGAATGCCGTCCCGCTCGATGTGGTCACCTGAAACGTTAACTTAGCCGTTTCCAAATGCCGCATGCTATTTGACAAAGAGATGCGGAACGGCTGATTGCCAGCCGCCTGCTGACCGGATGCTATATTGGGATAGGTCGCGTTACCGTTGACTACGGTGACGTCCGGATTGTCGCACGTCAAGACTGCCGTCACAGAGCGGGCGGTATCGGCGATCCCGAAATTCCGCAGTGTGACGTTCAGGTCAATGGTCTCACCCGGATTCAGATTGCCGTCGTTATTGCCAGACGTTCCACCCTGCGCGTCGTCATCTACACTATAAGACTGCACAGTTACCATTTCGTTGGCGTTGACGCAAGCGATATCGGCAAGAAACGGTTTGTGATTGCGCTTCGATACGGTCAACGTCATTGTGCCCGGCGTATTCACTGTCACGGGGATATCGGCAAAGCCGCCGGCGTCCGTAAAGGTTCTGGCGAACGTCTCGCCGTCCTTGATGATGACCACCAGCGCATCCGCAATCGGAGCCTGAGTGGCCGCATTGACGACCTGTGGGCGCACCCGGCGTGCCCCGACGTTAACCGTTCCCGGATAAGTAACGCTCATGACCACAGGAATATCCGTCCACATGGAGATCGCAGGATCGCCCATCAAGTTGTTCCACCATGCGAACTGGGCGCCGAAACCGCTTCCGGGGAACGAGCGCAACAGCTCGACTTTGGCTCCCGACAGCGCGGGGCCGATGTAACGAACGCCGAGATTCGCGATATTGTAAACTAAGCCACCGGCAACTGTGTTGTTAAACGGAACATGTGTATTGAACGTCGCAGTGCCGATTCCGCAGATTCCGCCTTTCGGCGATGTCACCGTGCCCGCCAACAGCCAAGACTCATTCAGGCCAAGCCCTTGATCAAAGTCACCTGAGCCGCAGGTAATTGTCAGTGCGACCGGCAATTTGGCAGACGGCGCCATCGCAGATGCGGCACTGTTGTCCATTTCGCCGACTACGGTTCCTCTCCAGAGGAAATACGTCACGCCTTCAGTCAGACGCTCGCCAATCAGCGAATTGCTGACATTGTTGGAGTGCGTCGCGACCGTCGGATTCGTAATACCGGTGTAGTTGCGGAACATGTCCGCCGCCCAAAGCATCAGAATCTCGTTCGAGCTGACGTTGTTCGCCGTTCCGGCATACAGGAATGCGCGGGTAAACCACGACGGGTCATCCATGAACGGCGTGCGCTCATAGAGCATGATCTTATTGTGAATCTTGGCGAAGTCCGTCGAACTGTTGGCTGAAAGCCTGCCTACCGAAATCTCTTCGTAGTCATCGTTGCCTTCAAGATCGGCGAAATAGTGATCATACTTGCCGCTCGGCCCCGTGTTCGTGGGAATCGCGAAATTGCCATCGTGGTCACCCATGATGCAGGCATACTCCAGCGGCGGATTCCAATTCGCGTAGGCCGACTGAAGGAAGCTGCGAACCGATGCGGAGTTCCAGTTGTTGCGGGCTTCAATGGTCACCGTAAAGCCCAGCCGGCGACGCCAACTGGCTAAGGAATCAGCCCACTGAAGTCCAGTCGAGTTATCGCGGCAAAGAATGGCGTAACTTCCCGGCGCGTAATCCACGTCGTCCAACGCGCTGTCGTCGAGATTTTCAATCAAGTGCTGATACATGGATGCCCACGCACCACTCGGCCGGCGTGTGCGATGAATCTCGTTATACCCAGGTGTGTCATTCGCAACCAGATCCACGGAAATATTGTCGTAGTAGCGCACCTGCCGCGTGACAGGATTAACCTGAACCGGATACAGCGTAACCGTGACAACCCGAAAGTCGCGGAAGATAGCGGGCTCGCTCATCACTGCAATTGCGGGCGGATACCACGCGTCCACGCCGTAGACGGACGGAGTCTTAAGTGGCGCGCCCCACGTGACCTGATCCTCGCGCCGCACGGGGACGGGATAGAAATCGCGGTCTTCAGTGAACTCGGCTGAATTGACCACTAACTCGACCGATCCCGTATTCGGAATACGGTAAATGCGCGTCACGTGCGGAATCGCCGGATAGCCCTCATCCACTATGATCCGCTCACCGGGAATGTCCACAGACGAATAGCGCTGCCCGTCGATGAGCGCGGAATGAACCTCAAACTCAGCATTCTCCCAGCGAATGGCCGTAAACTCCGGACCGAGCGTCGAAACGCTCAGATACGGAGAACCTTCCGCCGCGGCGAAAGCGACCGATGCGCTGACCAATATGAGTGTGAGAAGCGTGAACCGTGCAAAGATGCGATTCATTGGACCCTCCGAATGCGGACGAACAAAGGTGGATTGGACTGACTGTGAAAAATAGACCGATTTTGTCAGGAATGCAACGGTTTTACTTGAGACTTGAATACTTGGCAACGTGCTTTGCAAATGCAGAAAATGCACATTCTGCAACCAAGTCACATGGAAAAACCGCCACTTTTTGTGACGGCCATGACTTAGATTATTGTTAATTATCAATATAAAGAATGGTGCGCAAGGACCTGCGGGGGTGTCGAGTCGGGCTTAGTGCAAGTGCTATTCCGGGTTGGTTCTCTGCAAAAGAGGCATTATATTCTATGGTGCTAAATCCAAAGGCCGCCATGCACATTGAGCACGGCGCCGGTCACGTAGGAGGCTTCCTCCGAGCACAGGTAAGCAGCGGCATTGGCAATGTCAGCGGGTGTGCCGATTTCGCCGAGCGGCACTTCGGACGGCATCCATTGCCGCATACGCGGAGTCATCGTGTCGTTTTCGATAAAACCCGGATTGACCACGTTTACGCGGATTCGCTTCGGTCCCAGCTCGCGGGCGAGCGTTTGCGCCAAGATAACTACTCCGGTCTTGGCAATGGAATAGGCACAAGCTACGTGCTGCGATCCCACGCGCTCGGCGTTCGGTGAGCCAATAAACAGGATCGAACCTCCGTTCTCGGAGCGGTCTATTATGGGTACCGCGCGTTGGGTGACCCAAGCCGCACTGAGCAGATTTCCGCGCAGCATGAGGTCCCACTCTTCCGCAGTCGTTTCGAGCACTGGTCTGACGATGAACGGCCCGGTATTGTTCACAAGAATATCCAGCCGTGCAAAAGTCTGGCTCATCTCCTCGAAGAGCTTATCAACGCCCTCTTCAGTGGAGACATCCGCACGAACGGCGAGGGCTCGCCTGCCGAGGCCTTCAATCCATTGAACGACTTCGCGCGCGGCATCTTCCCGCTCAAGATAGTTTATCACGACATCCGCGCCGCACTGCGCAAGCTTCAGAGCTATCCCGCGGCCGATTCCGCGACTTCCGCCTGTCACCAAAGCGACTTTTCCGGTCAATTCATGGTTCATGTTGCAATGCTATTTGTTGCGGGTTTGTTGATGCTGCTGTCCGGCATTATGCACGCACAGCCTGTGACTTTCGATACCACCGCCGTCACGGCGGCGGGAGACACGTGTGAGTTCTATGTGCAGATTCCGTCAAACTACGACCCCGCGCGTCCGCCGGCGATACTGGTCGGATGGCACGCGCTTGGTGGAAGCGAATACGAGATATTCGCGCACCTGTATGACGAACGATGCGAAGAACGTGGCTGGATTATCGCCAGCCATATGGGACCAAACGACCGGCATTGGAATACGCGACTGCCTCAACTGCACTGTCGTGCGATGCTGGAGTGGCTGGAAGAGCACTACCCGTTTTCACGGGATTCCATCTATATGTGCGGCGGCTCCATGGGCGGAGCTGCAGGTCAGATTTGGCATAACAACAACTGCGCCTACGACGACTACCTGATTGCAGCGACTGCAGGAGGATCGCAGATTCTTGATTGCCAGCTGCGGCAGGAGCAGTATTTGGCCAGCGGAGACACGAACCGCTCGATGCGTGCGGCATTCGGGGGCTTTCCGTTTGAGTCCGACTCTGTCGCTTACGAATACCATCGGTATAGCGCGGTGTTCTTCGAAGACACTACGGAGTCCATGCATTTTAACTGTCTGACCGTTCCTGTCTGGAGCAGTTGGGGTGCCGATGAGTTCGAATGGTTCGCCTACGGCTATCCTGCGCTGGACTATGCGATATTGCGGAGATTCGGCGCGGAATCACACTTCGGACCGGCCGACTATTTCGGGCACGGCTTCAACATTCTGCCGAGTACGTCGGTCATGCACTGGTTCTCCACTTACAGTGCAAATCGCTTTCCCGACACCTTGTCGCTGGCGGCAGATGAGGGCGGAAGATATTACTATTGCGATGTGACGCTCGGAGAGCAGCCTTATACATTCGCCAGGTGGGATGTCCGCAAAGACTCCGCGACAAAGCGACTCGATATTGCGCTGCTGCGGAATGTCGAGGAGCTGACAGTTCACTTCGTATTTCCGTGGCCAGCGCTCGACACGCTGCGCTGTGTATGGTCGCTGGAAGACAGTTTGACAGAAAGCGCGACGATTCGACTGACCGGATTCCCGTCGGCGGGGACGATTGCCATTGACGGGACACCGGCGAGAGTTGTCAATTCTGAGGGCGAAGTTGAATTTGTGCTGAACGGGCGAGTCGAGATGGAATTGACTTTCCGCGCAACCGAAGTCCCCCCCACTCCAATTCCTCAAGAACTTGCTTTGCTGCGTGCTTATCCTAATCCGTTCAACTCGTCGTTGACCGTGATAGTTTCCTGCGAGCGAGCGCGGCAGACTACTATCGACTTCTATGACGTTCGCGGGCGACTGGCGAAGAGTTTTCCTGTGGCACTCGCGCCGGGAATTCGTTCGTTTACTCTCTCGCTATCCGAAATGTCAACGGGACTCTATTTCACACGAATCGAGAACTCTGCGCCGCTAAAAGTCTTGCTAATACGTTAGGCCAGTTCGTGAACACGCTCGACGACGCGCTTGGCAAGAGTCAGCGTCTGTTCGAAGTCGGGCCAGTAGAGCGTCGTGTTTGGTGAGTGGATGTAGCGGCAGGGGGTTGCAATACAGCCTGCCAATACCCCTGCGCGCGTGCCATGAATGGCGCCGGCGTTGGTGCCGCCGTAGATAGGCATCTTGAATTGATACGGAACGTTCGTTTCGCGCGCACAGTCGGTCATCAAATCGACCATCCGGCGCGGCACGAGAACAGACTTATCGGCGATGGTTATGACCGGCCCTTTGCGTTGCGAACAGGGCCGTTTTTCTTCGGGAACGCCGGGGAAGTCGGAACCGATGGTGCCTTCGAAAGCGACCGCAACGTGCGGGTCAATACCGAAAGCTGCGGGACCCGCTCCGCGCAGGCCTACTTCCTCGCTTGTTGCAAAGTTCGCGTAGACATCGAGGTCTGTTTTGATTTCACCATCAGCGAGTGCCTTAAGCAGACCGATGACCGTCAGGCAGCCTACGCGATCGTCAAAAGCTTTGCCTACATAAATGTCGTCCCGCAGCTTCTGAAACGGATAGGCCAACGTGCCCGGGTCACCGACCGACGCACCCAATTCAGCGGCCTCTTCAGCTGAGTTCACACCGATGTCCACGAAGTAATCTTCGGCGACAATCGCCTTTTCGCGCTGAGCGGGCGGAAGCACATGCGGTGGAGTCATACCGATAATGCCGTGATAGAAACTGCCGTTGCGCGACTTGAAGGTCACGCGATGACCGGGAAACATGCGGTCGTCCCAGCCTCCGATAGCGGCAAATCTGACGAAACCATGCGAATCGATATGTCGCACCATAATTCCGATTTCGTCGGTGTGAGCGTCCAACATCAGTCGCCTGCCGTTCTTACCCGGCCTGAAGGCAATCAGATTGCCGAGCGCGTCCACACGAATTTCCTTCACCCACGGCTTGATCGTGCGGGAGATGAGATCGCGTACGTCGTCCTCAAAATTTGACGGCCCAAACGCGTTGGATAGTTGCTCAAGCAGATTTACGTAATAGTCCTTGCTCATTGTTCATGCCTTTATGACTTGCCGCGGGCCTTGGCCTGCTTCCAGCGTGCCGCGAGAATTGGATCTTTGGTCGTTTCGTATTTCTTTTCAAACTTATCAAATGTCTTGGCATCCATGACCGCCGCTGCTGCCACGAGCGCGGCGCCCTGCACATTCGGTGCAGGATGCTCCAGATGCATGCGCACGAAAGGAACGAGGTTCTTCACACTCTTCCTAAGAGCTTCGTCGCCGTTCCAGCGCGTCGCGAGCATTGGCACGGCCAGCAGGATTTGTTCTATGTACTCCGTATCCCGAGTCACCGACGCCGCTCTTTGCAGTTCGGGCACAATTTGCGGCGACTGCTCCGCGAGCGCGTAGACAGCGGCACTGCGTACCGTATAGACTGAATCAGTGAGCGCCTTGAAGATCGCATCGAAGCCCTGCGAGTCTCTCAGCTTGCCCAGTGCCACGATAGAAGAGAGCCGTTCGCGTTCAGATTTGCTGTCGGCGAAATCATTCAGAACCGGAATAGCGGCCATGTAGCCGATCTCACCAAGGGCACGCAGGATCGATGGACGGAGTTCAGAGTAGCTTTCCTCCGCGAGTTTGGGTTCGAGCCAAGCGCCGGCACTTGCCGCCTTCATTTCGCTGACGATTGCCACTGCATTGCGACGTCCATCGAGATGCTTTCCTTCAAAGGCCGCGCGGAGATACGGAAGCGAACTGTCGGGAAAACTCTTGAACAATTCGGTCATTGCACGACGTTCAAGTGCGCTGTTCGTCGTAAGTTTGTTTTCGCCGACCCAACGCACGGCTCGAATGCCGATCGCGGAAAGCGCAAGGCGCGCACGACGGACTTTTTCGCGGTTGTCGGTGACTTCCCACTTCGAGGCATCCTCGAAAAGATCCTCTAAAGGACGGGTCGTATCCGACGGTACGAGGTCAACAGTAACATCCGCTTCACGCGGGCGCGTGCTGTCATAGGACACGTCCACGCCATACCCGAAATGATCCCTGAACCAGACCGTTGAATCGGCACCTGAGTCATTGGTGTAAACGTCCTTTCCCTCGCCATCCACAAACAGCGCAAGATTCCCGAAGTTGCGCGCCGGTCGAGTGCCGCCTTGAGAGGCAGTCGGTTCGGTTACCGCATACAGGTCATTTCCCTGCACATCCACAAATAAGGCCGCGCTGTTAGTGATGGCCATTCCCTGCCCGCCGGATGCGGTGTAGTAGTCATCACCAGATCCATCGCAGAGGATTCCGACGGCGAGATCGTGCGCAGCGCCTTGACTTGGCCCGAAGCGTGCAGTATACCTGTCGTCTCCGGATACGTCTTCCAGCACTCCGCAGGCGAGGTGAATTCCTGACCCTTGCGCGTACTGCGTTGCGCTGTAGCTATCATTGCCACTTCCGTCAATCAGCGCGCCGAGCGAATACCAATAGCCGACACCTTGCGCATAGATCTCCGCATCATAAAAGTCGTTTCCGCTGAAATCATGCAGGACTGCAATCCCTCCGCCGCCACGCGGACGAAAACCCATGGCGAATCCCTGCGACATCGAGCGGTAATCTTCGGGGCGCAGCGGTTCGTGCTTGATGAGGCCGCCTGCGCGGTACACATCGTTGCCTTCGCCGTCCACGAGGGACGCGAACGCATAAGTCGAAGCAAACGCCTGCCCGAAGCCCGCGCCGTCATACAGGTCGCGGCCCTGCACGTCTGTAAAAAGTGAGATTCCGCAGACAGCGGCAGATTGCGAAAACCATCCCGCAGTGTAAAGATCATCGCCAGCGCCATCATAAAGCAGCGAGACACCGCAGAACGACGCCGACTGTGAGAAGGCGCCGGCGCGATAGGTATCATCGCCTGAAAGGTCAACGAGAGCGGACAATCCCATCACCGCGCTGGATTGCGAGAGCCACTCCGCAGGCGCGTAAAAGTCATTACCTGAGTAGTCCAATACGACCGAAGTCGAGTGCCGGATGCCACCGACAGCGGAAGCACAGCGGGCGAGGTATTGGTCGTCTCCACCGAGGTCAATGATCACGGAGAATTCCTCCGTGTAGCGATTCGCACCAGAACCTCCGACGACCCATCGACCAAGCGGAGTCTCCTGATAGAAGAGCACGTCGCCTTCCACGCCTGAGGGTTTTACTTTGGGAGGAACTACGGAAGAGAAATCCGGGGGGTTCTCGGCCATCAGCGCCACTCCGCGGAGCATCGCGTAGCCTGCAACCGACAAGGCATTGCGATTGACACGGGCCAGCAGCGTCAAAACACTATCGGAAGAGACATCTTGCGACGTGTCCGCTTCAATGCCAAACGCACGATACAGAGATCCTTTCAGGCTGTCATCCGCCGTGACATCCTCATCTTCAAACCAGAGCGGGATTGAGAGCAGGAGCGCCTGCCTCTGGTCGGGCGACAGCGAGTCGAAGGCCTGTTTGCGGTAGCCTTCAGCAAGTGTCAGAGCGCTGCTCAATGGTTCGAGGGGATTACCTGAAGGCGCGTGGACTAACTGTGAATCAACGTCCGCATAAACCGCCTGCGGGACTCGAACATTGAGCATGGCCGCAAGGTCCGGGAATTTTGCAAAGTCCGAAAACTGACGCGGAGCAAAGCCCGAAGCCACGAACGCGACTTCCCGAGCGGCGAGCGGCGATGACAGTGCGTGGCGGATTGGATCGAGTAAGAATGTGTCGTCTTTTGCCCAGATGCGATCTGAATCGAATGCTGTTCGATCCAATCCGAATCTGTGCAAAGCATCGTCAATGAGCCGTTCCGGTTCCGCAGCAAGCGACAAAGAAGCTGAGAGCAGGGAGATTAGAATGAGGTGGATTGCCATGTGCGTTCCGCGCGTGATATTCATATTATAAAACAGGAATGACGATGAGGGACTTTCCGGATTGTTGACTGAACTTAAGCGGAGGCTTTGCCACTCTGTTCGAAAGGCTCTGATAAGCTCCAAGTTCGAGAGTGCGGTCCGTCAAAGGCCATGCAGCACCGGTGAGACTACAATGCTCGGCGCGCGGGCATCCGAGCCACGACACCACGGCACCCTCCGGCAGATTCACCTTCCGTGACACTCTTCCACGCATCGGCAAGCCGATTGCATTTGAGAATAGAAAGGTGATATCCAGCGCCGGAGTAGACAAAGCCTTGCTCACCGCATGCAGGAAGTGGTCAGGTCTGTCGCCGTCAACGCCGGCCAGCACAACAGATCGAAATTGCCGCGAACGACAATAGGCGAATGCTTTTTCGATATCTGAGCTGTTTTGATCCGGCACAGATTGAATTCGAGTGCCTGCGGTGCGTGCCCAGTTCAAATCTTTCAGCGTTGCGCTATCCAAGTCTCCGATCACTACATGCGGAGCGATCCTCAGCTTGTGAAAACGGCTGAGGCCCCCGTCAACTGCAATCAAACGACGGGCGCACTTCAAAGCGGTGCGGAGGAGCCTTGCGTGCGGCATGGCTCCTCCGGCAACCAGAAGTGCATCTATTTGCTGCGGAAGGATCGTTTCAATCCAACGGGCAAATGGCACGATGATCAGGCGTACAATCCGCGCAGCTCGGACGCGATTGAGACTCTGCTGATTGCGACCATGAACGCCGCCACGCGCATCGAACAGTTATGCTGAAGGTAGGTGTCGTAGACGGCGTCAAACGCGGAGTTCATGGCGACTTCAAGCTCGTTATTCACCTGCTCCAGTGGCCAGTAGTAGCCCATACGGTTCTGCACCCACTCAAAGTAACTGACGATGACACCTCCGGCATTGCAGAGGATGTCAGGGATGATGAACGTGCCCTTCTTGTTCAGCACTTGATCGGCGTCGGAGTCGAGCGGTCCATTCGCACCTTCCGCGATGTAGCGCGCCTTGACTCGAGCCGCGTTCTTCTTTGTGATCACCAATTCCAAAGCACAGGGTGCAAGAACATCGACGTCGAGTTCGAGAAGATCATCAGGATTCGCCATCTTTTTAGCGAGCTTGGTCGAATCGAAAGACTTCAAACCGTGGTGCTTCTCGGCGTACTTCATAGCTTCGGTAATGTCGATGCCGTTGGGATTGTGATACGCCCCATATTGATCAGAGATCGCCACAACCTTGCAGCCGTCCTGATGCAAGAGCAGAGCGGCGTTCCCCCCGACGTTTCCGAACCCCTGAACCGCTACGGTCAACCCTTCCATCTTCTCACTGTGTCC
Organism: bacterium; assembly: GCA_023382385.1. Lineage (NCBI taxonomy): Bacteria > bacterium. The sequence goes on from JAHDVH010000003.1 coordinate 52,405, forward strand.
CGCAACTGCACGGCGCAGCGCGAACAGCAATCCTTTGGATGTCGCCATCACGCGACCGCGGCTTCCACCTATTTCGATCGGCTTCCCCGTCACCACAGCACCGATGGTGTCGTGTTTGTGCATGGAATACGTGTCCATGAACCACGCCATGATCTGGGGGTTCGTATTCACATCCGGTGCAGGAACGTCGCGGTCAGGGCCGAACATGTCCTCAAGCTCCGCGAAATAGCGGCGTGACAGACGCTCCAATTCTCCCTTGGATAGTTGAGCGGGATCAACGATAATGCCGCCCTTGCCTCCGCCCATAGGAATATTCGCAACGGCGCATTTGAAAGTCATCCAAAATGCGAGTGCCTTTACTTCGTCCAAGTTTACATTAGGATGGTAACGTATTCCACCTTTCGCAGGTCCACGAGCAATATTGTGCTGAACGCGAAACCCTGTGAATGTTTCAATTCTGCCATCGTCCATCCGGATCGGCAATGTAACTTCGATACATTTGCGGGGTTGCTTGATCATCGCGGTCTGGCTCTTAGAGAGATTCAAGAGAGCGGCGGCCTCATCAAATTGTTTCATGGCATTTTCGAACGCAGATTGATGCTGAAGACCCTCGGTTCTGGGACTAAAGGCGCGGACAGCATCCATGCCTTGCAAGGCCTGACCAGACTTGACCATGTAAGTCTGGCCCTTCTTCTTGGCAGTTGATTTGGGTTTCTCGATGGTTTTCTTGGGAGTGTCTTTCTTCTTCATGTCGATTCCTGTGGTTCGGAGACCAGGTAGAAAGTGAAAAGAATGTCGTTTGTGTTATATATCTCTTGATTCTATTCGAAAGTAGGCGAGCATCCCGCCGGCCAATTGACCATCCCGACGAAATGAGCTCCATCGACGATCGTTGTAGGTGTCCGGCGGTCGTTGGCAGAAGCGAGCGCACACGACACCCGCACGCAAGAGGTCGATGACAATTGCCGCAAAGATGTCAAGATGAGGTCGCCCGTTAAACGTGGCAACCACGCTGGGACCGAACTCGCCCGCAAAATCACCGGCAACATCTTTTCCGACCTCGTAGTTTCGGGTCCCAATCATGGGTCCTATGGCAACGCGCAAGTCAGATGGCAAAACTGCGAGTTCATCTTTCATCAACGACACTGCACGCGCGGCGATTCCGGCAAGCGTTCCTCGCCAGCCGGAGTGTATTAATCCTATGGCGCGTGAGGCAGGATCATAGAGGAAAATTGGCGCGCAGTCCGCATGAGAGGTTATCAGTGTTACGGAAGGATCGTTAGTAATGATTCCGTCCGCATCAGGGATTCTGGTGTCAGGGTTCAGAAAGCCAGAACCAACTTGTGACTGATCAACACGGAGAACGTGTGCGCTGTGGGTCTGTTCAAGAGTGATACAAGTCTCTGGTTTTAGACCAACTCGAAGAGCCCAAGCTGTCCGCAAACGACATATTTCGTCTTGCTCTGCTCGGCCCCACCCGAGACTTCCGTCTGAAGTCTCGGAAATTCCACCAGTTACGCCAATCCAATCAAGAGGGAGTGCCCAACCTTGAGTTTGATTTTTTGGCTGGGTTTGGGTATCTTTTATGACCTCAGAACTCAAGGAGATGGAAATGGCCTATCAGGCGCTGGATTACTATCATTTGGACGATTTGCTTACAGAAGAAGAGCGATTGACGCGCGACATGGTTCGCGAGTTTGTCACCGATAAGTTGATGCCTATCATCGAGCACTGCAATATTGAAGGGCGGTTTCCCAGTGAGCTCGTGAAACCAGCTGGTGAGCTTGGTCTGCTCGGCGCTCCGTACCCGGAGAAGTATGGTTGCGCGAATCTCGGTCCGATTGCATACGGCCTCATCAACCAAGAACTCGAACGTGGGGATTCGGGGCTGCGCTCATTCGTCTCGGTGCAGACGAGTCTCGTCATGTATCCGATATTTGCTTTCGGAAGCGAGCAGCAGAAAGACTACTGGCTGCCGAAGCTTGGTTCAGGAGAAAAGATCGGTTGCTTTGGCTTGACGGAAGCAGACTTCGGTTCCAATCCGGGGGGAATGCTCACGCGTGCCGAAGACAAAGGCTCGTATTACCTGCTTAACGGCACCAAGGCGTGGATAACCAACGGGACAATTTCTGATGTCGCGATAGTCTGGGCCAAATTGGACGGCGTGATACGAGGGTTTCTCGTCGAGACGGACCGAAAGGGATTCTCCGCGCCGGAAATCAAGAACAAGTTCTCACTGAGAGCAAGTGTTACGTCCGACTTGATTCTGGAAGATGTCGAAGTCCCCAAGGAGAACATCCTGCCCGGAGTGCAGGGGCTTAAAGGTCCGCTATCCTGTCTTACGCAAGCGCGATATGGAATTGCCTGGGGCGCAGTAGGAGCCGCTATGGCAGTATTCGACGAGACGCTTCAATACTCCAAGTCGCGGATCCAGTTCGACAAACCAATTGCAAGTTTTCAGCTCGTTCAGAATAAGCTCGCTTGGATGGCAACGGAGATTACCAAGAGCCAACTTCTTGCCTACCGCCTTGGTCAATTGAAGGCCTCCGGCAAACTTCGTCCTCAGCATGTCTCGATGGCGAAGCGTAATAACGTCGGGACGGCACTGGATATTGCGCGCGTGGGCCGTGACATCTTGGGCGCTAACGGAATTTCAAACGAGTATCAGACGTTCCGCCACATGGCAAATCTGGAATCGGTAAATACGTACGAAGGAACGTTTGATATCCACACCCTGATCATCGGGGAGGACTTAACGGGCATCGCCGCCTACGCTTAGTCAGCAACAGGCTCGCGATCCAATACCTGTATGACGTCGATCGCCATGTCAAACTTATTGAAGGGTGGCATGAGGTAAGCGCCCTGCACCATCTCTTTCGTGTCGAGCAAGAATCGTTGAGAAATCTCGACCCCGACTTTTGCCCCCTCGGTACCTGCGTTGCGCATGCGCTCGCGGATATCCGGGGGGACAAACATATCTGGGATTTCGTTATGAATAAACTCGGCGTGCTTTGCAGAGCGCAACGGCATGATTCCGACAAAGATCGGGATGCTGGCGAATGCAGCGATACGGTTCATGAACTTGTCGAGAGTACGCGGGTCAAAGAGCGGCTGAGTGAATGCAAACTGTGCTCCTGAATCGATCTTTTGCTTAAATCGATCGTATTCGAGATCAAGCTTTGGAGAGGTAGGATTCACGGCCACACCGAGCAGAAAATGAGTCGGCTCATCAAGGTCCCGCCCCGTCAAATCCTTTCCGTGATTCAGCTGCGTAACCATTCGGGATAGCCCGATGGAGTCCAACTCAAAGACCCCTTTCGCAAACGGATAATCGCCAACATTTGTGGGATCGCCGGTCACTGCCAAGATATTCAATACACCAAGCGTGTGTGCGCCAAGCAACTCAGATTGCAGACCAATTGCGTTTCGATCACGGCAAGACACGTGCAACAGGACATCCACACCGGCATCCCGACGGATCAGGTGCGCCATCGCCACTGCGCTCATACGGGCGCGAGCAAGCGGAGAGTCCGCGACGTTGATCAAGTCCACTCCTGCCGCTTTCAGCCGCTGAGCATGGCGGATGAACGGTCCGGGATCGTAGCTACGCGGAGGGTCTATCTCGACCGAGATTTGAAATCTTTTGCCTAAATTGGCTCTGAACTCCGAAAAGGGCAATCCGCGATGCGGTCCCTTTACTCGTCCATCCTCCTCCGTGATATCGCCGTTGACATAAACATGAGCTTTGCCAGGTTTGCGGCCCTTGACCGCATCGGCAATTGCACGAATATGTTCGGGGGTCGTACCACAGCACCCGCCAATCAGGGACACTCCTGCATCAACGAATCTTGCGGCGTACTCTGCGAAGTACTGCGGCGACGCGAGATATAGATAGCGACCTCCGATAACCCGCGCATTACCCGCGTTAGGCTGTGCGCAGAGCGGGACTTCCGAGGACCCCATGCGTTCGATGACATCCAGCATCGGCTGCGGACCGACAGAACAGTTTGCTCCAATTACATCGGCGCCATACTCAACTAGGGCGCGCTTGACTTGCGAAGGCTTATCTCCAACGAGAGTCTTACCGTCTTCTGTGAAAGTCATGGTCGCGACGATCGGGAGGTCGCAGGATTCACGAATTGCCGCAATCGCCTCGCGCATTTCCAGCAGATTCGAAATCGTCTCAACGATGAACAAGTCGACTCCGCCTTCGAGCAGTCCCATGATCTGCTCGCGGAACGCCTCATGCGCCTGCTCTAAAGTCACTGGGCCAATCGGTTCCAACACGCGATCCAACGGTCCGATCGATCCCGCAACGTAAATGGCGTCTCCTGCGGCTCGTCTGGCAATCTGCGCTCCTAATCGATTCAACAGGCGCGTCTTCTCGGCGAACCCGTGGTCGCCCAACTTGAACAGGTTTGCGCCGAAAGTGTTTGTTTCAATCACTTGTGCGCCGGCCGCGATGTAATCACGGTGAAGCTCTTCGACTATTTGCGGATGAGTCTCATTGAGTTCGTCAAAGCAGGAACGATGCGAGAAGCCATGCGAGTAGAGGCTCGTGCCGATCGCTCCATCGACAATCATGACCTCTTCCCGCAGTCTTTCCAACAGTTCCTGATTTCTACGTTGACTCACTTTCACTCACACTTACTTTTTCACAATTTCGGTTCCACGCGTCAAGAGCAATAGGGTAATCGAACACACATGCGCTAGGCTTGCGAAGATTCGCCGCCCTGCCTGGCCAAGAAAGACCAGGTAACGGACGCCAAAGCCGCCCCCGCCAACGGACCAATCACGTAAACCCACCAGTCCACGAAGTCTCCGCTGATCACTGCAGAACCCAACCACCTCGCGGGATTCATCGCTGCACCACTGATCGGGCCTCCCATGAAAGTGCCTGCAATGACCGCCAATCCCACAAACAATCCACCGAGTTTTGGAGCACGTTTATCCACGATGGTTCCATAGACTGCTAAGACCAGCATAAATGTCAAGACGATTTCCGTAATGGTCGCCATGCCCGCCGTTGCACTCTCTCCGACCGCAGTTATTCCGTAATTAACGGACGCAAGATCAAGTGGGGAAATCGCTTTGACCAGCAACGAAGACGCGGCGACTGCACCGATACATTGTGCGACCACGTAGCCTATATAAGTCCCAACATTCATGTTTCCGGAGAGAAGCACGCCAAAACTGACGGCCGGATTCAAATGGCCGCCGCTTATCGCCATCGTCACGGTGACCATAACACCGTACGTCAAACCATATGCCAAAGCGATGCCCGTCAGACCAAGAGCCCCGTTGGTAATGCTGTCAGCTGTAACCGCTCCTACGGCAATAAACACGATTGCAAAGGTTCCGACGAATTCGGCTAATAATGTACGATAATTCATTGTTCGCTTCCAGACCAGAGGTCATCCAACGACCCTGATTGATCAATGGTTATTCTGTCCTTTGCATCCTTGGTAACCGTGATTGCCTCAATCTTCGGATCGTGTTCGAGAATGATAATCCAACGTTCACGCGCTGCACGCTCCAGCCAACGCGTTTTGTCGTTAAGCGTGGTCAGCGGGAACAAGTCATAGCCCATGATATAGGGCAACGGCACATGTGCCGCCATCGGGATCAAATCGGAAGGATAGAACACCGTTCTTGCGCGGTCAGTGATTCGCAGCATTTGGAGTGCCGGAGTATGGCCCGACGTCAAATGCAGATGCAAACCCGGAAAAAGTTCAATGTCGCCTTCGAGAAACTCAAGAAGACCTGCTTCCCGAACCGGCTCATAATTCGCATCTATGTAACTGGCTCGATCGCGCGGATTGCGGGTGAGTCCGTGCTGATACTGCGCGCTCTGCACATAGTGCCTCGCATTGGGAAACAGCGGGTGGGCAGATCCGTCTCGCATCACTGTCGTTCCGCCGGCGTGATCGAAGTGAAGATGCGTATAAATTACGTCAGTCACTTGTTCCGGCGAAACATCGTGTCTGGCGAGTTCTTCAATCACACTTCCACGCGGAAAAGTCATCGCAAAAATTTCGCGAAACTTTTCATCATCTTTATCACCAATGCCGGCATCAACCAGAATGGTTCGTTTAGCGTCCCTAATCAATAGCACGCGTGTCGTCATCTCAATGCGATTACGCGCATCTGACGGGCATTGTTTCTCCCATAACGGCTTGGGTACGACACCAAACATCGCACCGCCGTCCAGTTTGAAGTCTCCCGCGTTCAACGCTATAATCTCGTATCCAGCCAGCTTCATTAAGACATTTCCTCCAACTGTGGCCACGCTTCTCCGTTCCAAATGCGTCTCGGAGCATCCAAAACCATTTGCCGCGCTTTTGCATGACCGCAGATAACTGAAGCAGCATCAAGACCGGCCGCGAGACAGAAGTTCTGCCTGTCGTCATCATGCGCGTCACTTGCCAGAATCTCGATGTGTCCGGTCGCGATGATCTCTCGAGAGAGCTTCTGGATTGCGCTTCCAAACTGGCCGACAAGCGACCCTGCATCCATGCTCAGGATTGCACCCTCGACCCTCAGCTGCCTAAGCTGCTGCTCGTTACGGCAGGCCAATGTATAACGTTCGTGGTGTGCGATCACGGGAATGACACCCCAGCGTTTCGCGGCTTTGACGACGTTCAGAATTACCTCGTAGGGGGTCTGCCGTGGAAATTCGAGCAAGAAGTACTTGCCTGTAGCGTTTAGCGTTGCGAATGGCAGCGCCAGTACTTCTCTTAAGCTTATGCCAAACATGATTTCAGCACCCAAACCAATCTCTACCGGTAACTGGAGCCGAGCAACTTCTGACTGCAGGTTGTTGAATCGCTGGTAAAACAGGTCATTGGCCTTTGAGTCGGACCGATCGTTGGCGTGAGGAGTACATAAGACGTGTGTGATGCCTTGAGAAACCGCACTCTCAAGCATGCGGATCGAAACGCGCAGGTCAGGCGCACCGTCGTCCACGGCAGGCAGAACGTGATTATGAATATCGTACACGCCGCTTAGAGATCCGAATACTCCGGCCCTCCGCCTCCTTCAGGCGGAACCCAGGTGATGATTTTGTACGGATCCATAATGTCGCATGTCTTACAGTGCACACAGTTCGATGCGTTAATCTGCAACTTCACGCCGCCGCGTTCTTCGTCGGCCACCATTTCGTAGACGTTCGCAGGACAGAAAAACTCGCAAGGATTTCCGAATTCTTCGCGGCACTTGGTGCGGCAGATTTCGGTATCCGCCACATGGAGATGGACAGGTTGATCCTCTTCGTGGAGCGTCTTGCTCTTGTAGACGTCTGAGAGTTTGTCGAATGTCAGTACGCGGTCAAACTCGCGAGCCCGTGAAGCAAGCACTTCATCGCGATTCTTTAAGCCGAGTTCCTTGACTTTCGACATATGTGTGTGCGTTTCATCGGAGAGCAGCTTGGCCTTGAAGCCGCGGCCACTCGAGACAAATTGCGCCGCAACTTGAAACATTCCGCCAAAGAAACCGCTTTCAAACGCCTGATGAAAGTTGCGCACTTGCCAGAGTTCTTCCCTCACCCAACTGGCGTCCACGAGGTCTTTATAGATTCTCAGCGATGCCGACGAAGTATCATCACGTTTGAGCGCATACAGAATTGATTCGGCGGCGAGCATTCCCGACTTGATGGCAAGGTGAATGCCCTTCAGGCGTTGAGAGTTCAGAAAACTTGCGCTGTCACCCGCGAGCAGCAGTCCGTCAGCATACAGCTTAGGCATTGAGAACCAGCCACCTTCGGGAATAGTTTTGGCACCGTAGCCCAACATTTTCCCGTCGCGAAGCAGCTCCTTTATCCACGGGTGCTGTTTGAATTTCTGGAAATTGTAGTGCGGATCGGTGTAAGGATTCCGATAGGCCAGATCGGTGACCAATCCAATCGAGATGAGATTGTCTCTCATCGAGTAGATCCAACTGCCTCCGAACAATTGACCCAGAGGATATCCCAATGTGTGATAGACCGTACCACGAGTCGAGAGTGATTTGGGAAGTTCCCAGACTTCCTTGACTCCGAGCACGTAGGTTTGCGGCATCTCGCCGTGCAGGTTCAGCCGAGTTGTGGCTTCTTTGGTTAGCGACCCGCGGGTTCCTTCCGTGAGAACCGTGACACGCGACTCAATCAAGGCTCCGGGTTCGAATGAATTCTTCTGTTCGCCCTGCTTGTTTACTCCCTTGTCGCCGGTCTGCACACCAGAGACTCGCGTGCCATCGTAGGTCAGATGCTGGCCGGGTGTTTCAGTCGCAATCAGAATCTCTTCCGCTTCGCACAGTTCGCCAAGCCACTTCACCAGTCGATTTACGGACACGATTGGAAAGCCGTGATTGCGCAATGGGGGCGGCGTCCACGGAGCCTTGAATTTGCCGGTCTGAGTGAGGTAGTAGATACCTTCGTCTTCGACAAATCGCTCCACGGGAAAGTCACGTTCGCGCCAATCAGGAAGAAGCTCGTTCAGTGCGCGCGGGTCCATTACGGCGCCACTCAAGTTGTGTGCGCCGAGTTCGCGAGCCTTTTCGATGACCATGATCTCGATCTCGCCGGGGCCATTTCCACTGGCATTGGCTTGCTTGACGAGCTGCTTAAGGTGGTACGCGCACGCAAGACCGGCCGGACCCGCACCGACAATCAGAACATCTACTGGAAGAGTTTCACGTTGCATCTTACACCCCCATCGCCAACTCAATAAGCGTTTTTGTCGCAGTCCCGCTGGCGGTCATTCGCGGCGAGAGCGACGACGGAACGGCAGGGAATGCCGTTGGCGCAATGTCAATGTGCGCCCAAGGAGTGTCACCGACAAACTCCTGTAGAAATGCGGCAGCGCGGCAGGCGCCACCCCAGCGATCTGATCCGGCGTTCTTCAAGACAGCCGTTGCTCCCTTCATTTCCTCGCCATACTCTTCATAAAGCGGCATCGGCCACATACGATCAAAAGCCGCGTCCGCAGCAGCAATGACCTGCTTTGAGACTTGCTCAGAATTTGAAAAGACCGCATCCGCGTGATTGCCAAGGGCGATCTTGGCCGCACCGGTCAGAGTCGCAATGTCCACAAGAAGATTCGGCTGATACTTGTCCACAACGTAGGACAACGTGTCGGCGAGCACTAAGCGGCCTTCGGCATCGGTGTTGCCAATTTCGACTGTCTTGCCGTTGTAGGCGGTGTAGATATCCGAGGGGCGATAGGCATTGCCGCCAATGGCATTTTCACACGCTCCAATGACCCCAAGCACGCGATGCTTCGGCTTGAGTCTGGCGATGCCATGCATCGCCGCAAGCACCGCAGCGGCTCCGCACATGTCGCTCTTCATCTCGTCCATCATCGTCACTTTGATGTTCAGTCCTCCGCTGTCGAAGACTAACCCTTTGCCGACAAAGGCAATGGTTTTTTTCGCGCCACGAGGATGATAGTCCATCACAATCACACGAGGAGGCATTGCGCTGGCTTGGCCCACAGCAAGCAGAAGATTCATCCCGAGCTTCTGGAGCTGCGACCGCTCGAGTGTCGAGACTTTGACTCCCATTCGCGCAAGTTTGCGCGCCTCCGTCCGCAGGTAGTCTGTATTCACCACGTTTGCTGGATGCGTGCCATAGTCGCGTGCAAGATTCTGAGATTCCGCGAGAATCTGAGCGAGCGCGATGGGTTTTACCGCCGCTTTCTGTCGCGCTGGCGTGGCAAAGTAGATACTGACTTGCGCGACCGAGTCCTGCTTCGACTTGGGCTTGTAATGATCAAAGCTCCAATGACCGAGGATCAAACCGTCCGTAATTGCGCGCGCAGTCTTCCCCGCGTCGAGATCTCCGCCGTAAGAGTTCGTACTGAAGAGCGCGAGATTCTTTGCCGAATTACTCTTTGCCGCGCGAATCACGGACCCAGCCGACAGTCGCAGGCGGCGCCACGTAAAGTCCTGTCGCGACCCAAGCCCTTGCAAAATGAGCAGCGGAGCCTGAGCACCATCACTAAAGTGCACGACTGTCTCTGTATGCTTGCCCGAAAACCTCGACGCAGAAATCAGTTTTGCGAACGCTGAGACCGTGCGCCTGTCCAGCCCTGTGAGTTTCGGAGCCTTCAGCTCGTCGTCGAACAGACAGACCGCGATGGCATCGGTACGGCCCTTAAGCGCACCGGTTACGGGAGTAATCTTCATCTGGGCAATGCTCCCTTGTGCTCAATAACTCTGGAAATTTGGTTTCGATTGTCCACGAGGACAACTTTGGATCGATGTTTGGGAAGCTCTTCATCACTCACCTGAACATACGAGACAATAATCACTTTGTCACCCTGTTGTCCGAGGCGCGCAGCCGCTCCGTTCAGGCCGACTTTGCCTGAACCGCGTTTTGCAGGTATTGCGTATGTATCCAGACGCGCCCCGCTGGTGATATTATAGACGTGAACGCGCTCATAGCAAGCGATGCCTGCCGCATCGAGCAAATCGCGGTCAATGGCACAACTGCCTTCGTAATCCAGCTTTGTTTCTGTCAGTGTTGCGGAGTGGATTTTTCCGCCGAGTATCTCGCGTAACATTTCACTCACCTACGATTTCCCGCCACACGTTCCCGTGCTGCGCGATATTCTGCCAACATGCGATTCACGAGCGTCTCCACAGTCGGGACGTCATGAATTAGACTTGCTCCCATTCCCGCCTCGAATTGTCCCTCTTCCCAGTCTCCTTCGAAGATTCCGCGCTGCTCTCGCTTGCGACCAAGAAGCTCTTGCAGTTCCTCAGGCGTCGCACAGCGCTGTTCATACTCGATGCACTTAAGCGCGAACGGAGTCTTAATCATTCTCGTCGGCCCAATCTTCTTAAGCGAGAGAATTGTGTCCGATTCTCCGGCATCCACGACAGCTTGTTTGTAGCGCTCACTTGACGAGGATTCCTTCGTAGCGGCGAAGCGTGTGCCGATCTGAACACCGTCCGCCCCTAAAGCAAGCGCAGAGAGGATTCCTCTGCCATCGACTATACCCCCGGCGGCAATCACCGGAATGTTCACCGCATCACGAACCTGCGGCACAAGTACGAACGTGGGGATTTCGTCCACTCCGTTATGACCGCCCGCCTCTGTTCCCTCGCAGACCACTGCATCCACGCCGCGCTCTTCGGACTTCCTCGCAAGCTTTGCCGTTGGGACAACGTGAACAACCGTTGCGCCGGATTTCTTCAGAGTCTCGGTGTACAGCGCCGGATTGCCCGCAGAAGTGAAGACTATTTTCACCTCTTCGTCAAGGCAGACTTGAATCAGTTCCTTTACATCTCCGCGCAAGAGCGGAACGTTCACCGCAAAGGGAGTGTCCGCCGAGAGTGCTCTGCGCGCTTCGTGAATATGTTGGCGCAACAACTCGGGTTTCATTGATCCCGCGCCGATCATGCCAAGACATCCGGTCTTGGCAACTGCTACGCAGAGCTTCCAGCCGGACGTCCAGACCATGCCTGCCTGAATAATTGGGTGTTCAATCCCGAACAAATCAGTTATTCGGGAAGACGGCCATTGCAAGGAAAAGTCGCTCATCGTACCAAATGTCACAATAGCATAAGCCGCACGAATTTTCCTTCGTACGGCCCGCAAATTTCCGATATGACCGTTGTCTTCAGCTTAGTGCTGTTTGGCTTGTGCCAATAGGTCAACGCGGGTTACCACCACTCCGTCCAGCTCTCCGCGATACTGTGCATGAGTGGTCAGTGCGGAATCTTTAAGCATGAAGTCGCGATCCATATAGAACTCTGCCCGACTGTAGCCGCCCAAGTCTATGTAACCGGAATCCATGCGAATCGCATCCTCAGGACAGGCCTCAACACACAGTCCGCAAAAGCAGCAGCGCAGAAGATCTATTTCGAACGCGACTGGATATTTTTCGACTCTCCCGTCCAGCGCCTCGCCCGCAGTAATATAGATACACTTGTCCGGACAAGCGGTCTCGCACATCATACAGGCTACACAGCGCGGTGCACCATCTGGACGCAACATCAGTCTATGACGGCCGCGCCAGCGCGGTGCGATCGGACGCCTTTCCTCGGGATACTGGAACGTCACGAGGGGACGCTTTACCTTCATCCCAAGAGCGCGACCTACAAAACGATTGAAGTTCTGGAAGAAATGGCGAGACGTGACCCACATCCCTCGCAAAAGCTCAGGATAGTAGGTCATCTGCCAGGCAGACAGTTTAACTTCGCGGACAGGTCTTACAGTGATCATCGTATGTTATTTTGCCAGCCACAAGACAAGCAAACCCGTAACGGCGATATTCAGAAGTGCGATGGGCATCATTTCGCGCCACGAGACACGCATCAATTGGTCGTAACGGAAACGTGGGAATGTCCAGCGGATTTGCATCTGCAGCCACATCAGCACACTTAGTTTGACACCGAAGGCAACCATTCTCAAGATGACCACGGTCCACTCGCCGAGCGGGAAGTAGGCACCCCATGGGAAATGGAAACCCGCTTGACCAAGCTTTTCCGTCGCGTCAAATAGGAAGGGGATGTGATAGCCGCCGAAAAAGACGGTAGTCATGACACCGGCGAGCACGACGATTTCCGCAAATTCGCCTAAGAAGAACATCCCCCAGCGCATCCCTGAGTACTCAGTGGCAAATCCGATGATTTCAGACTCGCCTTCAGGTAAGTCGAACGGCGCTCGCTTGGTTTCCGCCATTGCGGCAGGCAGGAAGAGCAGGAAGGCAACCGGCTGCATAATGACGCCCCACTGCGGCAGCCATCCCCACAGGTAATTATTCTGCGCGAAAACCATCCTACCCGGTTCAAGCGTACCAAAGACGAGGATAGGACCAATCAGGGACAGGCCAAGAATGATTTCATAGGAAATCATTTGAGCAGAGGCACGCATGCCGCCCAGCAACGCATATTTGCTGTTCGACGCCCAGCCGGCAAGCATTGTACCATAGACGGCCATCGATCCGAACGCAAGAATATACAGCATCCCAATGTCGAGATCGAGAATCTGCAGCTTGACCTCGCGTCCCCACAATTCAATTGGCGGACCAAACGGGATAATTGCCATCGTGAAGAAGACAGGTGCCATGGCAAAGACCGGCGCCAGAAAATGCAGAACGCGCACACCTCTGGGGGGAACAAAGTCTTCCTTGAAGATAAGCTTGAGCGCGTCGGCCAACGAATTAACCAAACCGAGCAATTTGATGCCCAGTATCGACGCGCGGTTCGCACCAATACGATCCGATATCAAAGCGCTCTGTTTGCGTTCGACCCATGTCAAGATGCCGGCGCCGTTCAAAATATTGACCAGCACAAAGGCAATTTTGCCGACGATTATTCCAAGGTCTATAAACATATTTTAGTACGCCGGAAGTGGTCTTGACGTCTGTACCCGCCTATACTGCGGCTCCGGGGCGTTACTCAGCATCTTGCCACCCGTGCCTAAAGAGTCCCAAGTCAGGCCTTTAAATCCTTCAAAAGTCTCACCGATCGCATTAAACACCTCTTGAGCCTTCACATACGAAAGACTCAAGCCGAGCTTCGCGCTCAAAGATTGCCAAAGTTCCCACTCTGCAACTGCGAGACCCTTGGGATCAAACGGCTTCTGTGTCTTCTGTACGCGGCCTTGAAAGTTTGTATAAGTCGCTTCGCGCTCCGCCCACATCGCCAACGGCAGGACGTCGTCCGCAACCTCGGTCAAACCGTTTTCATGTGAAGCGACATACAGAACATAGGCCGTGTTTTTGCGAAGCTTCGCCAAGTCGCGGGCTGAAAGCACTGCTGATAAATCGTGACGAATCACGATAACGACTTCGAACTCCCCTTCTACGGCGGCGGAAATCAGATCGTCACCACCCTGACCATCCCCCCAGGGCCGAACTTTCAGTTCGAGCGCTCCGCGACGGTTCGGACTAAGATCCGCCCGTTTCAGAATGTCATCTTCCTTACCCTTCTTTTCAAAGCCGAAGGTGACGTCGATGTTCTGAATCCCCAATCTCTCGATGAATAGCTTGTTCAGGAGAAAGAGGTCTTCGTTCGAAGATGCGGCCGAACCAATAACTGCAACTGAGTCTGCGCCGTGTTTCTCGATGGCTCGTTCCACTTGAGCCGCTGCGCGGGCCAGGACTTCATCGACTGAAGGCGAGTGTCCGTTTCCCTGAGAATTGACACGTGGTACGAGCACGCGATTGGGAGCATCCACCGCGTGATAGCTGTAGCGTCCCTGATCGCAAATCCACCACTCATTGACCAAGCGATTGTAGCGCGGCTTCAAACGCTGGATACGCCGGTCAGGGTCTTTGTAGCGACGGTCGATTTCCCAATCCATGAAGATATTGCAGCCACGCGAACAGCCTGTGCAAACAGATGCCGTGCGCTTCATGTACCAAACCCTGCGCTTGAAACGAAAATCCTTGTCTGTCAGCGCGCCGACGGGGCACAAGTCCACAACATTGCCCGAGTAGTCGTTGTCTAACTGCTTGCCCGGGACATTCAGCAACTCTGCGTCGCGACCATGCCCGAAAATTCCCAGTTCATCACTGCCCACAACTTCTCTGCAAAAGCGCACGCAGCGAGAACAGAGCACGCATCGTTCGCTGTCCAACACAACGGTCGGCCCGACATCCACAACTTTATGCTTATGCTTCTTCTCTGCCAGCGGCATTCGGCTGTCGTGCAGACCGTGTTCCATATAGTAATTCTGGAGGTCGCATTCGCCCGCATCATCGCAAATCGGACAATCGAGAGGATGATGCTGCAAATAGAACTCAAGTACTGAGCGGCGTAGCTTGAAGACCTCTTCGCTCTTTGTCGTGATCTTCATGCCGTCGGCGGCCTTCGTATTGCAGGCGATCGCGACACTCTTACGTCCGCCAGTTTCTACTTCGACCTGGCACATACGGCACGAGCCCACAACAGTCAGCCCGGCATGGTAACAATAATGCGGTATCTCCACATTAAGCAGCCTTGCCGCCTCGATGAGGTTTACTCCTGCCGGTACTTCAACCGGTTTGCCGTCTACTTCAAGCCAGGGCATAATAGTCGTTAGTGATACTACTCGTTCTTACAATACGAGAGCCGGTTCAACATAAGAAAAAAGCAACGCCAAATTTAGCAGTGCGCCAGCACAAGCAATCAGAATAACCCATCCGTGTCTGCCAACCCTAAACACCACAAGACGTTGCAAGAGTGGCCGCGTTAAGAGTATCATCAAACCGATAACTGCAAGTGCCTGCAGACCACGCCGAAACACCTCAGAATAGTATGAAGCGTCATGCCGTAAGTTCAGCGCGCTGCCAATAGATTCCGCAATGCCGTTCAGTAAGCTATTTGGCAAGGCCAACAGTACAACTGCTGCGGACGCAGTTATGGTCACACTCTTAGAGAAGCGTGGAAGTCCGGCTATCCTCTCTACCGACATGTCGCGCGCGAACAAGGCCAAGCCCGCGAGCAGGCCCGGAACATATCCCAAAAGCAACCGGGCGTTCATGGTTTCGCCCGAGGCACGAAAACGAGCCGTAGTCGCGACAAGCAGAATAAGTAATGCAAGAAGTGATGCCGCCACAACAGTGTGGCGAGCCACAATCTCTTGGCAACGCGACCGGACACCACCTTCCTGTGGTCTTGCATGATTCATCAGAGCAACCAGGAACCCGAAGAACAGCCCATATACCCAACCGGGTAACCATACAGTCTGCGCACCAAGCACACCAACTGACGTTGCGAGTGACCAGTACACCATCTTGGCAAACGTCAACGGCCATGAGAGAGCTTGCCAGAGCGGACTGCTGTTGATCCATGCCAGCCGGATGGGATCAGGATCCATTACCGGATGCAGCGACAAAGAACGATAGGCGGCGGCTCCCCCGAGAAGAAGCGGAACTGCGCCGAAGAGAACTCGGGATAGCGTTGGCTTGAATCTTGGGGACCGTAGCACCTCGAGAAGCAACAGCATTACCCAGAGAATCAGCACCGTGCTCTTCGTCATGATTCCGAACCCGAAAGCAAGTGCCGACCAAAGAACAGTTATCTGCGATCCCGTGTTGCGATATCGCTGGTAGTACCATATTCCGCACACCGATAGAAGCGCAGCGAGGATGTCATTGGTAATGGTCGCCGCAGAGAATAACGTCGCAGGAACAAAGCACCAGACGACGACCAGCAGATCCCCTACGCGCTCCGCCCGAATCTCTTGCATCAGCTTGAAGCAAGCAAGAATCAGCAAAGACCCAAATAACACGTTCAACATCCGAAACAGATATACGCCTCGAATTGACGCGGAGCTGCTTCTCTCTAAAATGGCTCGGTGATCGAAGAGATTCAATTCCCGATTGGATCCCAAGGACTCATACCGCTCGTTCTCAACGGGGACGACCCCTGTTTGAACGACACCAGAACGAATCAGCCCGGCCAAGAGCGCATAGTAGAGCGGCGGCTGAAACCCTTCCCACAAGTTCTTGACGTCTTCGCCGTCGGGGAGTTTGCCGTGAGCGGCGATAAACTCAGCGTATCTGTAATGTGAAAGCTCGTCCGGCGCTTCAAAGAGCGGTACCGTCCGGCTCCAAATCAGAGCCGTCACAAAGAACAAGAACGCGGCGACTAAGTGATGTCGCCGGAAAATCCACTCAGTTCCTGCAGGCCGCTTCGAATTCGTGGCGGAATTTGACAAGGTAGCTCTTGGTTGGCCAGGCTACTGCGGCACCGAGCGCGCAGATGGTTTTGCCATCTATGTTGTCCGCCAGTTCCCACATGTCATCTATATCGCGCCTGCGTGCCGTCCCGTCAAGGAATTTCTTGGATAAACGTAAGAGCCAGTCAGTACCTTCGCGGCAGGGAGTGCATTGCCCGCAACTCTCATGCGCGTAAAAACGAACCATCCAGTGCATCAACTTCGGAATCGACACCGTCTCATCGATCACCATCACGGCCGCACTGCCGAGCATCGAGCCGCGTGCAGCAACCGATTCGAAATCAAGCGGCAGGTTCTCGCATTCTTCGGCTGTAAGAATGTGCGAGGACGACCCGCCAGGAATCACTGCCTTGAGCTTCTTACCGTTGGGGATGCCGCCACCAAACTTATCAATCAAGTCCATAAGCGGCGTGCCCATGGGCAACTCATACACACCCGGCCGATTGACATGACCGGACAGGGAATAGAGTGCAGTACCTCCGTTCTTAGGCGATCCGAGCGAAGAGAACTTCTCAGCGCCGATTTCGAGAATTCGCGGAACAAATGCGAGTGTCTCGACGTTATTTACGATCGTCGGCTGCCCCCATAGGCCGATTGCCGCTGGATAGAAAGGCGGCTTTAAGCGCGGCCAACCCTTCTTCCCTTCCAAAGACTCAATCAGTCCAGTTTCTTCGCCGCAGATGTATGCGCCTGCACCATTGTGCATGTGAATTCCACATGACCAGCCGCTGTTCAGTATATTCTGTCCAGCGAAGCCTTTGGCATAGGCTTCTTGAACCGCTCGGGCGGTGACCATCGTGGGATAGAAATACTCGCCACGAATGTAAATGTAGATCCGCTCGGCCTGAACGGCATAGGCGCAGATCAACGCGCCTTCAATCAGGAGATGCGGATCGCGTTCAAGGATGAGTCGATCTTTGCAGGTGCCCGGTTCGGACTCGTCGCCATTCACGGTGACGTATCGCGGAAACTTATCCTTCGGAACAAAGCCCCATTTAGTGCCGGTCGAGAATCCCGCGCCACCATGACCTCGCAAACCGGATTCCTTGACAACCTGTGTTACTTCTTCGGGCTTCATCTTCAGCGCGCGCTTGAATTGCTCGTATGCGCCGTTCTTCATGGCCACGTCGATCGAGGCCATATTATCCACGGCAAAGTTGCGAGAAAGGAGCAATGTGGATCCGTTACCGATCATGACACCTTCTCTCCTGCCACGTTCCCGAGCAGTGGTGTCGGATTGTCGGCAGGAACAGGTTCACCTGCCCGTAATCCATTGATGATGCGATCAACTTTCTCCGTGGTCAGTTGGAAATACTGATCTTCATTCACGAGTAGCATCGGCCCCCAGGAACAACCTCCAAGGCACTCCACACACTTTAGCGTGAACAACCCGTCTTTGCTCGTCTCGCCGGGATGAAGACCAAGCTTCTCTTCGATGTGACGCTGGAGTTCCACCCCACCCATCAAACAACACGAGATATTCTGGCAGAATTGAATCAAGTATTTCCCGGAAGGTTCTGCGCGCATCATCGAATAAAACGTGATGATCTCACGCACCTTGATCGCTGACACACCCAATGTTTCGGCTACCCAAACTTCAGATTCAGGTGTAATCCACCCCAGCTCGCGCTGCACCTCAAAGAGCAACGGAATCAACGCAGACTGCCGTTTGTCCTCCGGATAACGGAAGACAAACTCTTCTGCCTTCTTCTTAAGTGTCTCGGGAATTTGCATGTAGATTATCTATCCAGCTCGCCGCCGATCATGTTGATCGAGCCGAATGTCGGGACAATATCAGCAACCATATAGCCATTGATCATCTCCTGAAGGCTGGCAACCGTCGTGAAGCACGGCGGACGGCAACGCACGCGCCACGCGCGATCATTGCATCCGTCCTTTGAATGCTCATCCGGATGACTGACAATGTAAAACCCTAACTCGCCATTGCCTCCCTCGACCGGGAAATACACTTCGCCTTCAGGAACGCGAATGCCGTGGCCGTACATGATCAACTTGAAGTGATTCATCAGGCCTTCGATATTGCCGTAAGTATCCTTCTTGTCCGGCAACACGACGCGCTTGTTATCACAACTTACCGGGCCGCCCGGGATTCTTGCGACACACTGTTCGATGATTCGACAGCTCTGCTCCATCTCAGCCATGCGCACAAGATAACGATCGAGATTGTCTCCACGGCGACCGACAGGTACTTCCCAATCAAGCTGATCGTAAACCAAATACGGAAAGTCCTTGCGCACATCGTAGGCTACGCCGCTGCCCCGCAAACACGGTCCGGTCCAGCCCCAGGCGATCGCTCGCTCCGCGGGCATGATGGCGATGTTTTCCATGCGCTCCACGAAAATCCGATTGTTTGTCAGCAGGATATCACACTCGTTCAAGATTTCGCGGATCTCCTTAACGACCCACAAGCACTTGTCGAGCCAGCCTTCGGGGAGATCATAGGGCATGCCGCCGACCCGCGTCGTCATCGTGGTCACACGTGCACCGCAATACTCTTCAATCAACTCCCAAAGATACTCGCGGCCTTTGATCATGTAGAGAAAGACCGTGAAGCCGCCAAGTTCCATTGCCGATGCGCCGACACAAGTCAGATGGTCGCTGATCCGCGCGATTTCGCA
The DNA here is from genome assembly GCA_023382385.1 of bacterium. Taxonomy (NCBI): domain Bacteria; species bacterium. Next base: position 71,695 of record JAHDVH010000003.1, read on the forward strand.
GAGCAAAGTACGGATGTACTGACCGCGCGGGGGAAGTTCAAGGCCGAGCAGCTTCTCGACCGCCATGCAATAGCCGACGTTGTTGATTGGCGAAGAAACGTAATTCAAGCGATCCGTATAGATGATCGCCTGATTCCACGTGCTCTCTTCGCAACTCTTCTCAAACGCGCGATGCAGATATCCGATCTCGACTTCCGACTCCACGACCAGCTCGCCTTCGAGTTTGGTCATAATGCGGATAATTCCGTGCATGGCAGGATGCGCGGGCCCGATGTTCAGCAGCATCTCTTTCTGCTGAAACTCAGGCTCGTCCGGCGGCACCGCGGCTTTGATTTCGGAAAGTGCGTCGAGTTCTGGCATATCTTAGTTCTGCGGTCCCATCAGAGGTTGGCGCTTGGTCTTGGGATAGTCCTTGCGCAACGGGTGGCCTTCGAATTCTTCATAGAGCATGATGCGCTTGAGATTCGTGTGACCTTCAAATTTGATACCAAACAGGTCCCAGACTTCGCGCTCAAACCAGTCGGCAATCGGATATAGTCCGGTCAGCGTCGGAATGCGAGCGTTCGACTCTTCCAACTGCGCCTTCACACGCAGCCGCGTCTTGCTCTCGACGTTGAGGAAATGATAGACCATCTCAAAACGCGGGCGGCGCGGCAGGTAATCCACGCACGTCAAGTCCACGAGCATGTCGTAGCCGAATGCATCTTTAAGAATGCGCACGATCTCGACGATCTGCTTGGCTTCAACGATCATCGTGCGATCCCCAAACCGCTCGTGCCAATCCAGCACGGCCGTCGGGTGCGCTTTTTCGATTGCAATATGTTCGGGGAATTTAGACATAAACTAAGGGCCAAGAACTTCACGATTGTGGTTCAGCATTACGTGAAGCCACTTCAAGTAATTTTGTTCAGCGCCTGACAGAGGCCCTGCGGTTGAATCAGGAAGAAGCGGGTCTGTATTATTTTCAAGCCTATCAATCGCTTTGTCATATGAGTTTATTGCATCTGATGTATCGCCTTGCGCAAGCGAGGATCTTGCCCTTAACGTCAAACCAACTACAGAGTTCTCGTCTAAAGCCAATATAGAGTCAGTCCAAAGTTCCGCAGCTGTAAAATTCGTGTCCTTCATCGCGCGAAGAAAACACGCCTCATATGCGTTTATTGTGTCGGAAACAGATTGAGCTTGATAAAACTCAAAAACGTATCCCCCTGAAATCCCGTAAAAGTCCGCTGGTACCCTATCAGTCGGGGCGAAGCAAATTTGATATCTACCCTCAGGCAAATCCCATATATCAAACTGCGCAATATAATCAATAGAGGCAACTGGAATTTCATTGGGAGGAGGAGTGGGACCGATTCGTGAATACCACCCTCTAAGTCGGTATCCCAATTGACTCGCATCCCTAAAAACTGGACCATCTGCATCCACTACAAAAAGCTGGAGAACACGAGGCGCGAACCATTCAGCTACATCCTTCCCATCCAAACTGTATGCTTTGTTTGGTTGATTGTTGACAAAATTTATAGAGACCTCAAGAGTATCATTCACACCTTTAATCAGCGATTTATGGTATGGATACCCAATGCCTGGTAAATCACCGGAAAAGTACACGTGGTTATAGATGCTTGTATCAGGATAAGGTTGATACCATCTACATCCGGGCGCATCTTGTGAATACTCTACCCATTGGCGTGAAGAGTAAAACAATCTATCAAGCTCACCATCAGCCCAAGCAAGCCTAATTGTGTTCAACTCAATCAGAGTGAACATAACAATTAAAGAGCAACTTCGAATGTCAATCCTCTTCGCTTTCTTTCTTTGATGCTGATTTGAGCTTTGCTTTCATCAGAATAGGTCGAGTCAGTCGAAGTAAGGAAAAACCTACGTGTGGAGAGAAACTTGTACTTTGACATTATTGTGCGAATCACAATATTGTCAGATTGATGAAGCATTCCTACTGTGTGCCCAAATTCATGAGCAATTGTTCGACTGTACGCGAAAGGGAAGTCAACTTGCCAAAGTGAATCAGACACATATAAGTCACGATAATTCGCATAGGCATTTAAGTTTACTATCGATCGTGCAGTGTTGTTCGGTATTGATGCACCGTTATCTGTGGTACCAAAGTCAGTAGCTCCTTGCCACGTAATTCCTAAATCTGTTTCAGGGTTCGCGTTTCCTCGAATCATCTCATCATATTCTACGTCACGTCGCCACGTCCAAAATGTGACAGCACGTACAGTATCTGTTTTTGACATCGGATATGGAGATGGATAACCAAGTCCAAAGTACCATAAACTCGCTCCAACACGGTTGAAGTTGATATCACGTCCATAAACGTCTGTATCACCAATCATAAGCCTTACGTTCTCGATTGTCGCCTGGTCATCGATGCGGTACTTCGTTGGACTAAATCTTATTGAGTCTGTGAACAAGATTTCGAGTGTATCTATGCGATTCACTGTATCAAATGCTGCAGTGTCAGTGAATGACTTATAAATGAAACCGGGCATAAGATCAAGAACTTCCCGATTATTAGGATCCTGGCCCATATCATTGCGAACATGTACAATGACCGATTTCTTACGCGGGTCCAGTCTTCTGTGGCTATTACCTGCCGAAGTATCCGTGCTATCGTCTGTTATCATCAATCCCCGATACTCAGCGAAATTGCAGAGACTATCGCCGTCGATTAATCGCCCTTGCGGTACTATGTCGTAATCGGTAATCCCCAAGAACGGCGTCACAAATGGCCTGAAATATCGAATATCTATTGGCACCCATGATGATCCTTGCCAGTATTTTGCAACTCTTGATTCCCACGCATCTGACATGCAGTCGCCATAGTTAACACCGGCATCATAATACCCATCATAGTCAAATGGAACAGTAATCGACCATAGAGAATCTACAATATATGCAGAATCCGGATGCCACATTTTCATTCTTCGGTCTTTGCCGGGACCAACCTCGGGAGTCACAATGGAGTGCGCGCCGTAATCGAGCGCCTTGAGCCACAACGTATCGTACTCAACATTTGCCTGAGCAATATAGGCAATAATATCGGTCTTGAATAGCTCTCTGCCGGCAGGGAATGGGTAGTTTGGTTGAGGATTGACCTGTATTGTATCACCGGGCAGGAACCAGTAGTTACCGGGAGCCGAGGCAATCGTCTGAACCGTGTCGAAGACATAGTATCCATACTTCTCGGGGTAGCCTACAGTGTAGTCCCAATACCGAAACTTATCCAGTGAATCCCAGGGCACAGGTCCGGAGAAGCCCATTGTATGCGGCTCAGTGTCGCGCTGACCAAACCGAGTTGAATCATCAAATCTCGGCGAATTCATACACTCGCCCTGCCACATCGACATATCCCAAATGTGGTATCGGATATCAAAAACGCCCAAGCTTGAGTCCGGAGAAAATTGGAACACAAGTCCTATAGAATCGCCGGGCGTTGGGAGCCAACTACGGCCGTCATTGCCCTGAGAGTCAATATAGCCAAGAAAATCCGTTTTCACTTCGCCTGCAAATGGTGGATATTCTTCACATTCGCCTAAGTTCACGTCAAGAGACATTTGCATCACTGTGACATTCTGAAGATATGCCACAAGATTAGTATCGATTCCAGCACAGTCGTCATCCTGTAAACGGGGCTGAAACATAAAACAGCGCATTGCTGTGACCCCGTACTCGGGATCATTGTTGCCGCCGCAAAACGTAAACCAAGGGTTACTATCTACAACATACCAAATCCGCCATCTTCCGCACGGACCCAACGGGGCCTTCAGTAAAAGCTCGCCACTCGCGGTAACTCGGACGATTGCCGAGTCACAGAATCCGGAAGGGTCGTCTTGATCTCTATAGCAGTTGAGAACTTCTTCACGATACCAATGCTGGCCAAGCCTTGGGTAATTATCCTCGTTTAGAACTGCTACACTTTCTTCCGTAAACGCACGCCCTTTGTCATCGGGATCGTCGAGGTTCTGAAACACTATGGGTCCCTCGCGAAACGCGGAGGGCCAAATTCCAACCCATCATTCACTCTGAAATTGTAAAACGTATCGGTATAGGAGTAGCTGTAAGTCAAGAGCAAGCGAACGCCATACCATCGGCCTCCGTCGTTCTCGTGAATCGGACCACCAGACATGCCGATTTGAAAGTCTGCGAAAGAGGCGGTTGTCGTGACGAGAAACAGTGCGAGACATACGGCTAATCGTCTTGACGTCTTGCCTTCTACTTCCACTCGTGCTTTTGGTTTTGAATCAGCTCTTGGAGCTTCAAGAGGCCATCCAGCACGGCTTCGGGACGGGGTGGACAGCCGGCAATATAGACGTCCACAGGGATGATGGTGTCTATGCCCTGCACGGTCGCATAGTTGTCATATGGCCCGCCGCAGCTTGCGCAGGCACCAAAACTCACCACCCACTTCGGATCCGCCATTTGCTCATAAATTGTTTTTAGAACCGGAGCGATCTTATGACTGATCGTTCCCACCACCCAGAGCACATCCGCCTGACGTGGTGAAAAGCGCGGAAACGCCGCGCCGAAGCGATCCAAGTCATAATGCGAACAGGCCGTCGACATGAACTCCATGCCGCAGCAAGCAGTCACGAACGGGTACTGAAACAGTGAATACTTGCGCGCCCAGCCCAGCAGCTTGTCAAACCTGGTGGTCATCACGTTGGCCGACAGCGAACGCGTCATATCCATGGCGGGGCTTTGCATCAATTCGCTCATCTTATTTCCACTCCAGCACGCGCTTTTTCACGGCGTAATACAGCCCAACGGCAAGGATGGCCAGAAAGACCGTCATGGAGATCAACCCCAGCATCCCGACTTCGCGGAAACTTACCGCCCAAGGATACAAAAAGGCCACCTCAATGTCGAACACGACAAACAAGATGGCCACGAGGTAATACTTGATGGGGAACGGCTGAGTCGCATCAGTCTTCGAGACGAACCCCGACTCAAATGGGGCGTTTTTGATTTCGTTCGGGCGCTTCGGACCCAGAAAAACGGTCAGAGCCACAAACAGTCCAACCACCGCGGCAACGCCGGCGGTCAGAACGAGGAAGACGATGAGATTATTATTGTGGAGGACGTCCGGCATGGCGGGCGAAGGACGGGACGCTTGCTACGTTTTTCACGAGATGGCAATATCTTGAGCCAAGCGTTGCATTATAGCATCCGGAATCACGGTCATCTCAAGTGAACATAACACTTTACGCTGACACGCTCGGAAGTTTGCTTCACTGCCCAATTGTGCGTTAAACTACGGAAAACTTTCGGCTTTGTCAATAAGCGAATCAGCGGCCCTGCGCCTTTCCCCCTACTTTTTTCGCTCAAGTACCAGCAGCCTGTTCTTGGTGTCGATTAGCTCTTCGAAGGCATCCCGCAGAGTCTGGTACTCTTCAACTGGCACAACATCCTGCTTAAATCGCAGACTTTGGCTCCATTCGATCCTATCCGATAGCTGCTTGGGGACCAGCGTCAGAGAGACAAACGGGTTCTCTACAATTAAGGGCGGAGGCAGATAGGACACACGATACTCTGCCGGGTAAGACAAGAGAACGGTGGTCGTAGTTGTTCCTTCAGTCGGCAAGTCGACCGGATACTTCACCTCAGGCATTGACGGGTAAAATCCCGAAACTGCGAAGGAAAACGGCGTCACTGGAAGTTCAACCAGAATCAAGTCATCTTGATGTACTGCGTAATCTTTGCACTCGAACTCGAGACTCACGCGCATCGGCTGCGTCAGAATCTCCGGACTTGAGACTTCACTATTGACGACCTTCGCGCCCTGGCCAATCCGCGACACAGCACGTTGGAAGTAGATGCTCCTTTCCTGCTCTTTCTGGTCAGCAAAGATATTGCGGGCACTTGCAGCATAGTCTCCAACGGCCTCGCAGTCAGCCCGGCCGGACAAAGTTCCTTCTCGGTCAAGCTGAACGGACATCCGCGTATCGACATGCCGATCCATGTGAACGAGATCTCTCGCCAGCGACACAAGCGGCGCACCGAGCACCATTTGACAGGCCATGCCCTGCGTTCGTGAATAGGAAATTTCGTGCGGAGGCAAGTACCGCGGCGTGGGATCCAGAAAGAGAGTGTCTTCGGCCATCGGAACGGCCAGTATCATGTGATTGAATTGCGCAAGCGCGGGCAGCATGCTGAACGGTGTGTTGGACGACTGCATCAGCACCGGATAAGAGTTAAGGCCGTATCCTCCCAACAGCGCGGAGAGTAGCACCAGCTTGTCCCGCACGTCGCCGTATCGATTCTTCCATACATTGTCCGCGTCATTCGGCTCATAGCCTACGGCTCCGAACGACAGCGGCACAGTGCGAATGTGCTGCTGCACCCAATAGGCAATGTTCTGGGCGATCGGACGCGCTGTTTGGCCCGGTACGGTTGCCACCTTGGAAAAGTCGCTTATTGCCTGATTGCCTGCTTCTACCGCCTTCCAAAACCGCTCGCCGACATACAGCCCGCAGTCACTCCACTCTTCGAACGACGTGTAAACCAGTCTCGGCATCAGGTGTGAACTTGGCACCATATTCGGTTCCTGCACAAGCTGCTCGAGATCATTGAACTGCCAGACAAGTCTCCTTCGCGAACCCTCGAAGCTTTCGTCGGGCACAGCAGCGGAATTCTGCATCTCGTATCGAATTCTTCGTGATGAACTATTCACAATCTCAAATCGTTGCTCCAAGACCGGCTCAAAGCCGCCAAACTCCATCGTCCCGTCTTGAAAGTCATCCGGCCAGGGCGTGCGGCCCGTCTTCGGCACAATCCGGTATTTCCAGAAAATCACAGCCCCCGCTGCAAGACCCGGAAAGCTGACGTTTTGCTGTTTCAGCTGCGAATAGGCCGAAGCCCACTGCACTTCCGGAGCACTGGTGATGGTAAAGGCGTCGGACTCCGGCTCAATCCAAGTTCCATCCGCCTGGCGGGTCCACACCGCATCGAATATCACCGTGTCGCGGGTGTCTTCAAATCTAATCGAGCGATCTCCCTGATCATCTTTTGCCCGATCGTCCAAAAGCTTAATACATTGATCAACACTCATGGTGGCCGCTCCTGAGGAGTCGATTTCCAGAGTGTGCCGATCCCAAATCACGAGGATTGAGGCTTGGGGATATCTTTCCGGTCCCGGCGCTGAACTAATGGCGAGTTCTACTTCTGCAGGAACTTCGGCAGCGATAAGCGAGGCTCGTGCAAAAAGCACGGCACACGCCAGCAAGATGAATTGCAGCATGGCAGTTACGAAGGGATTGTTGGGAGAGGAAAGGCTGCTACGTGTGCAGCCGGTACCGATGCAGTGCGCGCCCTGCCATGCTCCCGATGAGTGTCGGGAGAACCGCGATGGCCACTGCGAGCGAGAGTTCAATCGGAAAGAGGCCGTTGGCTTCGGGATAGTGATAAAGTTCAAGCGCTGTTCGCAAGAGTGCAACGGCCGGGATACCGTATCCCAGCAGTATCACCCATCGCCACAACCTGTCGCTGTAGTGATAGCCGAGATAGGCAGCTGAAACCAACAGCAGCGCGCTGGCCAGAAGCAGGCCCCCCTTGCCGGGAATCTTGATGAAAATGACAGCAGACGACGCACCCAAAGCTAATGCGGCGATGCGGGCGACGCGCGGTGTTTCCATGCCTGACCAATGCAATCTGCCACGCGCAAGCTTGCGAATCACCGCACCCGCATAGGAGCCAATCGCCGCCGGAATTGCAAGCGTCGCGCCGAGCTGCAGACGAATCAACATGGACTTCCAAGAGTCGAATCCACCCAACAGCAATCCGACCAGCGTGTAGCCCAGAGCGAGCATCACCGGAAAACGCCACGGGGCACGCGAGTTCAAAAGACCAAGCAATAGGCCTGATACGGAGAGACCGATCGCCCAAGCGACGGTTCCCGCTTGATCAGCCAGCATGAACGGAGCGATAACACCTGCGATGCTGCACGCAATAGCCAGAAACCACCACAGAATCCTGCGCTGGCGGACCTCGTCCTGGTCTTTCTGATAGAGGGTGTGCAAAGGCAATTCCTGAGGCATGGATTTCGTCACTGCAAGAATCCCGCCCATTGCGAAACTGCGCCGTTTTGCTACGATTGAGTGGTCAGCACAATTTTCCCCCGCTCCAGCCCATCCAGCCTGTTGACAAGTTGCAACAGATCCGCGTATCGGGACAACGGGATGTCCAGTGCCCGGAGTTCAAGTGCCTGCTTCACGGTTACTTTTTGACCAGCGGCGCTACACGTACGCGATAACCTGAACTCATCCTGCCGAAGGTCCACGGAGTCGGGAAGGCTGCGAACCTTTAGACTCTTGGGGAACTCCAAAGTCTCTGTCATCTGCAATGCAAAGGTAGAGGACAGGCGAAGGGGATAGCGACGCTCTGTTAGCTCAGAACCCGAAAGCAACCAGCTTGAGAGAAAATCGAGGTCGCGCCCCTGCGCGACTGAGTTCATCAGCCAGAATCCCCCTGCCATAATCACATACTTCTCTGCAGCAACCTTCAGATTGATGTCGAGCGGCTGATCAAGATTCGTGAAGTCGGTGAAAGATAACTCTTCCAGCCTTGCACGCGGGGAGAGGCGCTGTACGATGCTCTTAAAAACCATTTCACGCTCCTGCGGCGAAATGGATTGCATGTAGGAGCGCAGCGCCAAGTCCGGGAGGCCGCGAGTCGAAATCTTGATGGTCGATGTAAATCGCCCATCTTCATCAACCCTGCTCTGTGCCGCTACCTGATACAGATTTTTGCTCGGGTCCTCCACCGGCGTCCAGTCAAGGTCCATCCCTTCACTCGTGCACGTCAAAACCGCGCGGTCCTGCTCGTTGGCAGCAAGGAACTCGGTTGTCTTTTCGACCGTCGGATCGATGTAGATTTCCTTCCTGCCATCCCAAACTGTCACGATGGCATGATTAAACTGGTCTACCGCGAGTTCACCATCGATCTTCCACGAGGGATTCATCAATGTGATGTTGGAATTTATACCCGCTTCACGTAACATCGTGACCATCAACGCCGCTTTATCGCGACAGACGCCATACTTGTTGCGGTAGGTCACGGCGGCCGGTTCGGGCTTGTAACCCGCCTTGCGGCCTGTCAGAGCTGTATCGACATAACGAATCCGATTGGAGACGAATTGAAAGATCGCACGAATAGACTCTTCCCGATTCTTGCCTTTCGTCAACTCTGCTACTTCCGCCTTGATCGAGGAATCCGCAACCATCTCAGGTTCCGCGAGGCCGTGATACCAGCGTGACCAAGTTTCCCAATCAGGAATCGTCGTCGCTAAGAGCTGTCGCGATACTTCAGGAAACGGCGGCATTCCGGGTTCCGGGACGACCTGAGGAACATCCTGAATTTGCCACTTATGCACCTTGCGTCCTTCGCGCGTCGACTCGCTGTGAACCACGCCCGACCCCCGAGTTTTCCATTTTAGCGGCATCGTGGCAGGCAGAGAGGCTTCCACAACCTTGGCCTGCATCGGATCTGTATGCTCAAAATACTCTGAAAGGTTGAATTGACCGTCCATCGGCGGTTCTCGAGTGATCTCGCGCAGTCTCACTTCAACTTCAGCCCCCTTTTCAAGGGCCGGGAATGTGATGATTTTCTCCCTGACGTTCTGCAGATAGAACTTCCCATAAGCGGGTAATGGAACATCTTTGATGGCAGCCGGGTCAACCTCAACCACTTGTCCATCGGGAAGGTAAACCTTTGCCGAGATCACCTCGACAGTGTCGTATCCGAGATTGTATACCGTAATGTCCTGCGCATACTCGCGCAAAGCACGATCCGACAGAAGAGCAACACGGTAGCGGCGGAGCGTCTCACCCGAGCCGTCCTCGTTCACCCACACGCTTGTGCAGTCGTATCGGACCACAGCGTTGGCCTGGTCAAATGGAACAGATGGACGAGGTGTCGGGACCTCCTGTGCCCAAGCATGCGCTAACATCAACAGTGTAGCGGAAAAGAAAGCTGCTCTCATCGCATATCCTCTTGCATTGTCACAGAGTATAGTGTTTCCAAGCCGGAATTGCAATACCCAGGCGAAAGACCCCGATAGGTTATGTACGAGGTCATTTCCAGCAAATTCCTGCAAGCCAAGGAGTCCTCTTTGACACCAGAGCTTCCTTGATCGAAGTGAAGGACTTTGAGGTCAGGCTGCAGAAGTATGCCCAGGACGTCATCGCAAAGGATCAAATGCGCAGAACTCCACGATAGCCATAGGTCTGGAGGAATTTCCATTAAAAGCAATGCGGCTCTCCGCGGCACAGCAGTTCGCACCAATGACTCACAATATGGTTCGCCGCATCACGTACGAAGTCCCGTACGGGCAACGCCTAACGTGGGATATTGTAAGCTGTAACGCGTGCTCTGTTTTGTTCACATGCAAGGCAGTCTCTCCGATCTGAAAACGAATCTTCTGCGGGTCGCGCCGTCGACTCGAGAACCGGGTCAATCCAAACATCGAAAATCGCATGGCTCGGTTTGATCACGTTAGTCGAGTTGCTTCAACCTCACCTGCACTTGCAGAGTCATTGCAGCGATATCGCCTCGAGAAAGAGGGTGCACGATTGGCAATCTTCAAAAAAAACAAGGGTTTCGATGGTGTAATCCCAAAGTATTGCCTCAGAAGTGCCGGGTCAACGCCATTGAATCGTCTAAACATAATGAAAACAAGCTCGCGGGTGATAGATCAACTTTGATTTGCTTGACAATCCGCCTGATGCTCGTTATATTGCGAGTCTTTCGGGGCAGTAGCTCAGCTGGGAGAGCACCACGTTCGCAACGTGGGGGTCGGCGGTTCGATCCCGCTCTGCTCCACTACCGCAGTTTGCCCGTTATTTCTCGGCAGATCTCGCCGGGCCCCGTGCAAGAGGTGGCCGCCCAAACCCGCCAGGACCGGAAGGTAGCAACGGTAAGTGGTTCATCTTTGTGTTCGGACCGCCTGGCGATATCTGCCGAGCTTTTTTTGTGTCCACATGTGATGAAATCGGTTATTCTGAAGCTCTTCAAATTACATCTTCCCGCACATAAGCATTCAAGAGCATCATCCCAGAAGCCTGTGCATGGGAATAAGAGTCATGCCAGCCCTGCGTAGCAAGCGCTTCAGGTAGTGTCACTTCAGTCGTCATATCTGATGGGTAAACTTAAAGAAATTAACGAGTTCAAATTGGAATCAACTGTTGCTTCTCGCCCGAGCGCAAGCCTCGGAGTTTTCGGCGATAGTGATGCCTCTTTGAATCATTGCACTGTCGTAAGCTCAGGCCACAGCGGTGCTTTGGAAACAGAACTGCTGCGCCCAGAGGTTGCGAGCATGTTAATAATGGGTCCATGCTCGTAAGTAAGTCTTTATGAAATACTTAGATATGAACATGTGTGCAATTTTCTTGTGCTGGACGTTGACTTTCCAGCGAAAAAAGGCTACTTTCAAAGTTACGTCTATGGCATTCCCTGTCAGCGGACCTTGACATATTCCTTCTAATTCCAGACTCCTTTTCAAGCACAACCCAGTATGACCTATCAAGTTCTTGCCCGCCGCTGGAGGCCTCAGCGATTTGCTGATGTCATCGGCCAAGAGCACATCACCCGTACCCTGCAGAATGCCATCGCGCAGAATCGCTTGGCGCACGGCTTTCTGTTTACCGGGCCGCGCGGCGTGGGCAAGACCTCTACGGCCAGAATACTCGCACGCGCTATCAACTGTGAGCGGGCAGGTCAGATTTCTCCCGCCGAACCATGCAACGAGTGCGAGACTTGTCGTGCATTGCTTGAAGACAGAGAATTGGACGTGATCGAGATCGACGGTGCAACATACCGTAAGATCGAAGACATGCGCTCGATCCAAGAATCTGCGCGCCTCTCCCCCATCGCGGGATCCAAGAAGGTCATCATCATCGACGAAGTGCATATGCTCACGAAGGAAGCATTCAACGCATTTCTGAAGACGCTTGAAGAGCCGCCCTCACATGTCATCTTCATTCTGGCCACGACGGACGTGCATAAGGTTCCCGCTACAATTCGCTCTCGAGTGCAACGCTTTGACTTTCGTCCCCTTTCTGCGGCTGAAATCTCACAGCACTTGGGATACATCGCTCAAGCTGAGGGATGGAAGAATGAGCCGGAAGTACTCTACCAGATTGCTCGTGCAGCTGACGGTTCCTTGCGGGATGCCGAGGGACTGCTGGATCAGGTCGTGGCATTCTGCGCGGACGTCATTACGCTTGACGAAACGCGCAAAGTACTTGGTGCATTGTCACATGCAGTACTGGAGCGGGCGACCGAGCTGATCGCGAGGCAGGACCTGAGCGGGCTGCCCGAATTCTTTGACCTGTTAGCAAAGCAGGGGACAGATTATAGCCTTCTGCTCCGAGAGTTGCAGAGCTACTGGACGGACGGCGTATTTCTGCTACAAGGGCTTACTGTCCCGGGCCGGTCCCAGGAGGAGTGTGACGCACTCAAAGCCTCAATGGGTGAGTTGCAGGTCGAAGACATGTTCAGGCTGATACGACTTGCCGCCACACTTGAAGATGATATCAAATGGTCGGTATCACCGCGCACGCGTTTCGAGATATCGCTGCTGCGTTGGGTTACTCTTGATAGAGCCGTGTCCATCAAACAACTGCTCGAACAGCTTTCGTCAGGTAAGACCGCAACTGAAAGCCGGCTTGCCGCAACGGTGACTCCGCAGCCTGTAGCTCCGAAAGCTCCCGTGCAAAAGGCGGTGTCTGCCGCACTGACACCCAAACCCGCAGCGGCAATCACTCCACCTGCCGCTCCTCCCAGTCGCAATTCGGCGTTGACGCTGGACGAATTAAATCAGTCTTGGCAGCAGATTTGTGACGCGCTTGACAAGATCAGCAGCGCCGCAGCAGCATTTGCACACAATGATTGGGAGATCATCTCGCTTGACGCGTCAACTCTCGCACTACGCCCGAAGCATTCCGGCAAGTTTCATTTTGAACAACTTAAGATGCACGCGCAGTCTCTCGAGCAAGCCGTGATGCAAGTCACCGGCGCGAAGGTGAAAGTCAGCGCATCGCAGGCTGCAGAGAATCCTGCACCAGCAAACAAGGACCCAGAGAGTCCCGCGACGGAAGGCAAGCAGAAAGCGCCAGGTGATCTATTCAGCAACGTGATGTCGCAGTTTGGCGGAGAGGACGTGACCTCCAGAATGAAACGGCAGGGGAAGTAGCGTGGCTCAAATGTCCCCCACCTTACAAAGACTGGTGGATGAGATAGCCAAGTTGCCCGGGTTGGGGAAGAAGTCGGCGATGCGACTTGCCCTGCATATCTTAAAGCAAAGTGAACCCGAAGCGCGCGCGCTTGCCGAAGCTATTATGCAAGTGAAACTGCGACTGCATCTCTGTGCGCGCTGCGGAAATTTGACCGAAGCAGAATTGTGCGTGATCTGCGCTGATCCCAAACGTGACTCAGCGATGGTCTGCATTGTCGAGTCACCTCAGGAGATACTGCGTTTCGAAAAAGCGACCGGCTATCGCGGTGTCTATCACGTCCTGGGCGGCAATTTGAGTCCGTTGGACGGAGTCGGCCCGGCTGACCTGCGTATCGCTGAACTCTGGAAACGTGCCGACGCGGAGAAATTTCGCGAGGTAATCCTTGCACTGAGTCCGACCGCAGATGGAGATGCTACTTGTTTGTATCTTTTGCGGGAGCTGAAGCATCGGGGGATTCCTGCCACGCGTCTGGCACGCGGTGTACCGATCGGTGCCGAAATTGAGCATGTTGATGAAGTCACGCTGGCACGAGCCTTAGCTGAACGAACGAGAGCTGACGGGTAAAACATGATTCCCGGATTCAATCTTGCAAATCAGCTCACGCTATCGAGACTCGCGCTGGGGCCGCTGTTTCTGGTAGCCTATTTGGGTGAATTCAAGTATTCCATCGAGCTTGCGCTGGCCGTTGCGGTTCTCATTGAAGCAACGGATGTCGCGGACGGCATCGCTGCTCGATCCCGCAGCCAAGTGTCTGATATCGGCAAACTGCTCGACCCGATGAGTGACACTATTGCCCGAATGTCCTACTTTATCGGATTTCTGGTCATGGGATTTGCCGCAGCATGGATGGTTGCAATTCTCGTTTACCGTGACGTCGTTGTGGCATATTTGCGCGTCTTCTCCGCTCTGACAGGCACGGCGATGGGACGACGCACAACGGGGAAATGGAAAGGGATTCTGCAGGGTGCTGTGTCGCTGACTATCCTCGTCTTGCACTGGATTCACGTGCGGCTGATGCCATTGCCGTATTTTGCGCACATTGTCTATTGGATTCTGGCGGGTGTCACAGTTTACACTCTATTCACCCTGATCGAGTATCTGCATGCGAATCGAGAATTGCTGAAGGAAATTCGCCATCGAGGACGCCCGATCTAAGGTATGACCAAGTTCGAGGAATCAATCACAACCGTATTGTGGACAGGCTACTCGCCGGTTGCACCGGCTACGGTCGCGTCGGCAGTCGTTTGCGCAGTCTTTTGGTTTATTCCATCCGCACTTGATCTGTTGATGATCGTTCCGATCGTTCTGTTGACGTTTGTCGGAGTGTGGCTTTCCAATCGTTACATTGACGGCTACGAAGTGCGTGATCCCGGTAAGTTTGCGGCTGTCCGCAGAAAGAATCCCAAACGCGATGACCCCGATCCGGTGGTGTTCGACGAACTGATTGGTCAATGGATTACGTTGCTTGCAGCGCCGCATAGTATTCTTGGATTTGGTGCAGCGTTCGTTCTGTTTCGAGTCTTTGACATCACGAAGCCGCTCGGCGCCGGACAATTACAGCGTCTTCCTCGAGGGTGGGGAGTAATGCTGGATGACGTGCTGGCGGGAGTTTACGCCGCGCTTGTCCTGTATGGCTTGAACCGTTGGAAGCCTGAACTATTTTCAGCATTCTAATGAACGAAACTCCGAGCAGCGAGATTATCACAGTTGGCGACGAACTCCTGCTCGGACGCACGATCAACGGCAATGCGGCATTTCTTGGAAGGAGGCTCGCCGAGTGCGGCATCCCTGCGCGCTGGTCGTCATGCGTGGCGGACAGTATCGAAGACATTCAGGCTTCGGTCAGTTTAGCCATGAATCGTGCGGATGTCGTCGTTCTATCAGGGGGCCTCGGCCCAACTCCTGACGACTTGACACGCGATGCTATTGCGGCTCTCTATGACTTGCCGCTCCTCGACTCCGCAGAGCAACGCGAACACGTGAAACAGATCTTTCAGAAGTCCGGGCGGGATGTCCCCGCACAATCGATGAATCAAACTCTCGTGCTGGGCGGGACACAAAGACTGCCTAATCCGCTTGGCACTGCGGCGGGCATTTACCTTCAATGGAAGCATCGCCATTTGTTCGCGCTACCCGGAGTGCCTCCTGAGATGGAGCGGATGTTTGATGAACAAGTTTCTCCGATTCTTGCTCAAGCGTTCGGGGAATCAAAGTACTTTGCGCGAACGCTTAGAATGGCTGGAATCGGAGAGTCGACGTTGCTCCAAAGACTTGGGGATCTTGATCCGCTTTCCCGTCGAGTTTCGCTCGCTTATCTGCCGCACCAGGGATTGCTCGACGTGCGTCTGACATCGCGGGCGATGGACAATTTGGAAGCGGACGCCGACATCGCCTTCGCGGAACACTACATACGTGAACGCGTCGGAGAGCATATCTATGCGACAGGCCGCGACACATTGGCGCAGGTTATCGGCGACATTCTGCTGAACAGAGGCCAGTCGCTGACCACTGCGGAAAGCTGCACGGGCGGACTGGTCGCATCGCTGCTCACAGATACGCCGGGCGCTTCGCGGTGGTTTGCGCGCGGCCTGATTGCCTATGCCAACGAAGTTAAGCATGAATTGCTTGGCGTGCGCGAGGAGACTTTGCGTGAGCACGGAGCTGTATCAGAACAGACGGTAAAAGAGATGGCAGAGGGCGCGCGAGCAAAGGCGAGAGCTGACTGGGCAGTTAGTCTATCTGGAATCGCTGGACCCGACGGAGGCTCGGCGGAGAAGCCCGTTGGAACGGTCTGGATTGGAATTGCATCTGCGCACAGGACTCTGGCACAGAGGATTCAAGTTGGCAGTTTGAGCCGCGAGCTGGTCAAGCTGCGCGCGGCGCACAATGCGCTCTTTCTGCTCTACCGCGAACTGGTTCAGGCGCGATAACCCTTGCGACTGTTCGTGGCCATCATGCTGCCTGATGATTGGCAGCGGATACTCAAACTTCCGCAGGAGAAGATCGGCTGGCTGGGGCGAGGTGTAAAGTGGGTCGAACCGGAGAATCTGCATCTGACCCTGAAATTCCTGGGGGAAACGCCGGACTCTCTACTGCCGCAGATCACCGATGCCCTGATGGAGTGCGGCCGCGCGGTTGATTCCTTCAAGATTGCAATTCAGGGTGTGGGAACGTTTCCCAACAAGCAGCGACCGCGAGCGTACTGGGCAGGATTGTCTCAATCCAAGGCCTTAACGGATTTGCAACAGATCGTGGACGATCGCATGAGCGACTTGGGGTTTGAGCCTGAAGAAAAGAAGTTTGTCCCGCACCTGACCGTCGCACGCATCAAGGAACCGATCGGCAAAGAACGTATGACCAGCGCGTTTCTGAGCTTTGATTTGCGGAGCGAATCATTTTCCGTAACACATTTCAGCCTTGTGCAGAGTCTGCTTCGTCAGGAGGGGCCGGTGTACACCGTGCTCAAGGACTTTCCACTTGGCGTCAAATAGTATCTGTCACTAACGAGACTGGAAAGACTCGTGCCAAAAGAAATTGTCACCACCGAGATTGAGGCTCCGATGGAGCACGTCTGGAACTTGTTAACCGTTCCCAAGGAGGTCGAGTTCTGGGCGCCGAATGTCAGAGAATTGCGAATAGAGCCGAACGGCAGCTTCGCGAAAGACTCAACGCGCCACTTTCAACTTGACATTGCCGGCAAAGACGTGACGCTCGACACTGTTATCACACACTATGTACCCGGCGAACTGTTCGCCGAATCTGTCACGGGAGGCAGCGCGGGCGTTCATGAGAAGACTGAGCACGCGAGAATTGTGTTCCGTCTGATCTCTTTGGCAGAGAAGCGCTGTGCTGTGAACTTTACTATCGACTACGAAATGAAGGGCTTCTTGAACAAAATGCTCGAGAAGGTCGTGATGGGCGGCGTCATTTCGCAGTATAAGCTGTGGTTCGAGAGACTAAAGACATATGCCGAGACCGGACGACCGGTCTGATCCACCTAACGCCTGCGAGGGTCACATGAGCAAACCGATAGATGCTGAAAAGCAGAAGAATCTCGATCTGACGTTGCAGCAGATCGACAAGCAGTATGGAAAAGGCTCGATTATGCGTCTGGGCGACAGCGGACCGATTGCGAAGCTGGACGTCGTTTCTACCGGGTCGCTTTCTCTTGACGCTGCGCTGGGCGTCGGTGGTGTTCCGCGCGGTCGGGTCGTGGAAATCTACGGCCCGGAGTCGTCAGGTAAGACGACACTGGCACTGACGATCATTTCGGAAGCCCAGAAAAAGGGAGGAAAGGCGGCAATCATAGATGCCGAGCACGCGCTGGATCCAAGTTATGCCCGAGCGCTTGGCGTGGACATCGATGACCTGCTGGTGTCACAGCCGGACACGGGGGAGCAGGCACTGGACATTGCCGAAATGCTGATCCGTTCAGGCGCGTTGGATGTCATTGTCATTGACTCTGTGGCGGCTCTGGTTCCCAAGGCCGAGATTGAGGGTGAAATGGGCGACTCGCTGCCGGGACTTCAGGCGAGGCTCATGAGCCAGGCAATGCGCAAGTTGACGGCAGTGGTCTCCCGCTCCCGGACTTGTTTGATTTTTATCAACCAGCTGCGCATGAAGATCGGCGTGATGTTTGGTAATCCTGAGACGACTACCGGAGGCAACGCACTGAAATTCTACAGCTCCGTGCGCCTCGAGATCCGCCGAATGGCTGCTATCAAGGACGGTGACACGATCATCGGGAACCGAACGAAGGTCAAAGTTGTAAAAAACAAAGTCGCACCTCCATTCCGCGAGGCTGAATTCGACATCATCTACGGACAGGGTATTGAGCGGGTCGGAGATTTGCTCGATCTGGCCTCAACGCTGGAAATTGTGAGCAAGTCTGGAACGTGGTACTCTTTCAAAGACGACCGTCTTGGTCAGGGCCGCGAGCGCGTCATCAGCATGCTCAAGGAAACCCCTGACATGCTGGCCGCTATTGAGACAGAAGTACGCCGTGAGATGGGCTTCCTCCCCACTGAAGTCACAACACCGGCAGAACCGGAAACTGAAAATTCGAAACCAAAATCCAAAAAGTCTGCGTAGCTTTGTCGGCGGTTTCATCCTGCTCTTGCTGTTTTCCTTCAGCAACTCGCAGGCGTACCACCTTATTCTGTCCACGGGCTATGCCAATTCTGCTACGCCGAAGACAGGCACAAACGTGGAACGAGGCGGGCTATTCAGGGCCGGCAGTGGCTATGTAGGCAGCTTTCGCTTTGAAACAGTCAGTCCGCACTTCTTCTGGGGTCCCTCCCTGTTGTTCTGGAACAACGTCACGGGAAACCCGACGCAGTCGTCTCGTACCAACTACTTGCAACTTGAGGTAGGGGGTCGAGTGATGTACCGAACCGCCACAGTTCCCGATTTTTACGGCGGTGCGGGTGTGGGGTACAGTTTTGCGCAGGGGAGTTACCGAGAAAGGTTTTTCGATGCTCCGACCTATACAGTCGACGGGGACTTTCCGACAGCGTCTGTACTGCTGGGTGTCAAGACCGATGCCAGAAAGAATGGTGTCGGCGTGCTTGGCGAATTGTCCTACCATTGGGGACTGGACGAACCATCTGCGCCGAGATCGATAGGCCCTGCGAACGCGTACCTTGTGCAAATCGGTGTATTTTTCGACTCGCAAGCGATGATGGGCAAATGACAACGTCTGAGCGAAAACCTCCCCGTGAGCCGGTGCTTCCTTATGCAGTAAAATTGCTCGCTGCGAGAAACTATTCGACGCGCAAGCTGCGAGATAAGCTCAAGTTGCGCGGCTATGATATCGCAGAGATCGAGTCTGCGATCGAGAAACTCCGTGAACGGCGTCTGCTCGATGATGAGCGTTTTGCAGAAGGCTTCGTGCGCACTCGAATTGAAACACACCCGCGAGGCAAGGATGCCCTCGTAAGAGATTTGGTTTCACGCGGCATTTCGGCGTCATCCGCAAGAAAAGCTGTCTCAGAATCGCTTTCGGAAGATCAGGAATTGCAGTTGGCGAAAGACCTGATCGCACGCAAGGGCAGGCAATACGCCGGGCTTGACAAAGTGACGCGAACTCGGCGCTTAACCGCCTTGCTGTCGCGGAGGGGATTCAGGGTTGATACGATTCGAAAGGCGTTACAACTTTCTTCCCTTGCGGAAACTCCGGAGGAAAATTCCTGAACCTTGTCAGCCGCTTTCTTTCATCCTTGTCGATTGATTTGGAGGGACCCGCTGCATGAGGTTTCCGATTCTTCTCTTGATCTTGCTCGTTTGCACGCCTTTTGCTTTTTCGGCGGAGATTGACCGTCTCTCGTATGCCGAAGTGCAACTCGGATTCGCCACAACGACAGGTCTGACTGTCTACAAAGATGTCGAAGGTGAGCGTGTTGCACCAGGATCAATCGGTACTACCCTGCAGTTCAGCGGTTACTTTCCGCTGATTGGCGTGTTGTCGTTTAGTCCGCACTTCACCCTCTTGACGACGGATGGACGGGTGACCGATGATCCGTCGCCGCCGCCGTCCTTCGATGTCAGATTTCACCAGCGGGAATTGGGTTTGGATTTGCTTTTTCGGCCGGGAGACTTGCGAAAACTGAGACTTGGAGCGGGATCTTCGATCGCATGGTGGACAGCGGCAGAAGACAATGCTCGGCCTGTAATAGACGGGGAGTATTTGCGGGGAAGATCGATTGACGGACAGGCGTTAATGGGTCGCGGAGTGATCCACCTCGCGCTGCGAAATCCTGAAGTCTCAGGTGCCTCGCTGAAGCTCGTCGCCGCCTGGCCGCTCGCCAATCTCATTCGCGTCGAGAACACCGCCGCCACGGGTTACATCGGCCTGCAGTGTGGTTTTTCCATGATTCTGAACTAACCTAACACAGATAACGCACCTTATGACCGCCGCCGAAATTCGTCAGCAATTTCTTGAGTTCTTCAAAGAGCGACAGCACTTGATTGTTCCCTCGGCTCCAGTCGTTCCGCAGGACGATCCGACATTGCTATTTACGAACGCAGGGATGAATCAGTTCAAACCTTATTTCCTCGGACTTGCCAAGCCTGAAGCGACACGCATTGCCGACACTCAGAAGTGCATCCGCGTTTCAGGCAAACACAATGATCTCGAAGAAGTCGGTGTGTCACCGTACCATCATACCTTCTTTGAGATGCTCGGCAACTGGAGCTTCGGCGACTATTTCAAGTATGACTCGATCCGCTGGGGCTGGGAATTGATGACCGATGTCTTCAAGCTTCCCAAGGATAAGCTCTATGCCACTGTATTCGAGACCGACGATGAAGCAGAGGCCCTCTGGCGCAACGAAACGGACATCCTCCCGTCGCATGTTTTGAGATTTGGAAAGAAAGATAACTGGTGGTCTATGGGGGACACCGGTCCATGCGGCCCTTGTACTGAAATCCATATTGATCGCGGCCCTGAGTTTGACAGCGATCCAAATGCCTTCGTGAATACCGGTTCGCGCAGGTACATTGAGCTTTGGAATCACGTCTTCATACAGTTCGACTCGCAGCAAGACGGCAGCCTCGTACAGCTTCCTGCCAAGCATGTGGACACAGGTGCGGGCCTCGAACGATTCGCGGCGGTGCTCGGCGGGTACCGCTCCAATTATGACACCGATTTGTTCCAGCCGTTGATTCGCGAGATTGTCAATTTGACCGGCAGGGAGTATGCTCAGGAAGATTCAGGTATTCCCCATCGAGTGATCGCCGATCACGTGCGCTGTCTGACATTTGCAATCGGCGATGGAGCGATGCCGGGGAATGAAGGACGAGGTTACGTGCTGAGACGCATTCTGCGCCGAGCCGCACGCTTCGGTCGAAAACTCGACCTGCATGAGCCGTTCTTACACAAACTCGTTCCGGTCCTCATCGATACGATGGGTCAGGTCTTTCCGGAAATCAAGGATAGACACGCACACATTGCGCGAGTGATCGAAGCGGAAGAATCACATTTTGGCAAGACATTGGATCGCGGCTTAGAACAATTTGACGCCGTGCTTGTGGAAGCACGCAAGACGAATGCCGCGGAGATACCCGGTGAAGAAGCTTTCAAGCTCTACGACACTTTTGGGTTTCCGCTTGACCTTACACAGTTGATGGCAAGAGAAAGCGGCTTGACAGTTGATGAAGCGGGATTCCACCAGGCTATGGAGCGTCAGCGGGCACGCGCAAGAGCCGCAGGGAGTTTCAAGACGGATCGCGATGATTTCATACTGAATGGCGAGCTGCCGTCGACAGAGTTCGTCGGTTACGACACATTGTCTGCGGCGACACAGATCCTTCCAGTTCACTTTGATCCCGAAAGCGGCCGATTCCTCTTTGCCGCAACACGAACTCCCTTCTACGTGGAGTCGGGCGGGCAAGTCTCGGATACAGGATTTGTCGAGTTCATGCTCGGTGAAGACATATTTCGGTCGAAAGTGGCGGGCGCATCGCGTCGAGATAAAGCTATACTCCATACTGCGATGCTCGATCATCTCGTTCCGGGTTTGCTGGAGGCTGTGTCGCAGAAGCAGTGGCTTAGCGCCGAGCTTTCTGTGGCGCGAGACCATCGCCTTCCTACCCAGTTCAATCACACTGCGACTCATCTGCTGCACGCTGCACTTAGGGCGGCATTCGGCGAGCATGTGCATCAGGCAGGTTCGTATGTCGGACCAGATTACTTGCGTTTTGACTATACACACTTTGACAAACCAAAACCAGACGAACTCGCACAGATTGAACTTCAGGTCAACGACTGGATACGCGGAAACTTCCTCGTGAATCCGGCTATTGTACCATTGAAACTAGCACAGAACCTTGGCGCGATGGCATTGTTCGGTGAGAAGTACGGTGATGAAGTGCGAATGATTGAGATATCTGACGACGAGCAGATAGTTTCACGCGAACTTTGCGGTGGATGTCACGTGCGGAGAACTGGCGATATTGGCGTATTTGTAATCAAAGCAGAGACCTCCGCGGCAGCGGGAATTCGCCGCATTGAAGCGCTGACAGGAGAGTCGGCGTGGAGTTTTCTTGCACAGCAGCGCAATAAGGTCGATGAGTTCATCGACCTGCTTGGCAGCGCCGGAAGTGACCCTGCGGAGAAGTTGAGGCTTACGCTCGAAGAAAAGAAGAAACTTCAGAAGGAGCTTGATCAGCTTCGCGCGCAGGTGGCAGGAAACGCCATGCAGACTCTCGCGGAGCAGGCAATCCCGGTCGGCGGGATCAAACTTGTTTCCAAGCGCGTCAGTGCTCAGAACCTCGATCAACTCAAGGAGATGGGCGATGCGATTCGGGAACAGCTTGGAAGCGGCATTGGAGTGCTGGGAATGGTTGCTGAAGACAAACCTTCACTGGTAGTGGTAGTTACTCCAGACTTAGTGAAGGCGGGGTGGGACGCGGTGCCCATTGTAAAAGAGCTTGCCAAACTCATGAAGGGCGGCGGTGGTGGTAAAGCCCACCTTGCCACCGCAGGAGGCAAAGACGCATCTGCGCTCGATCAGGCTCTCTCTGCCGCAGCACAACTGATTCAAAATCTTGCGACAGCGGCCGCAAAATGAGCAAGCCCGAACACCTCGCTTCAGTTCACGACCCTTTGATGGTTAAAGCCATCGAGAAATTGCAACATGCAGTGCAAGAAGCTGCAACGATGCACAGTCAGCTTTCCACGACTTGTTTTGCTGAGTTGACAGCCATTGCCCAAGCCTGCTCAAGTACCCTGCGTCACGGCGGCAAATTGTTTTTTTGCGGCAATGGGGGATCGGCTGCGGAGTGCCAGCATCTTGCAACCGAATTTGTCGTCAGGCTCACAGCCCAGCGCGAACGACAAGCACTTGCAGCCATCGCCTTGACCACCGATACATCACTTATCACTGCGTGCTCCAATGACTACGGATTTGATCGTGTTTTCTCCCGGCAGGTTGAGGCTTTGATGCACGCCGGCGATGTCCTGTTCCTTTTGTCTACATCCGGTCGCTCTCCAAATCTCATACTTGCTGCAGAGGCGGCGGCTAAGATCGGCGGTAAGCGAGTGGCCATGCTGGGGATGGACCCCACTCCCTTGGATCGTCATGCAGATTACGTGTTGCATATTCCATCAGCGTCCGGTCAGCGTGTGCAGGAAGCTCATTTGCTCTGCGGACACATGCTGGTTGAACTCATTGAAGACTTACTTTCGAGCGGCGATAACCTCCATTCGACTCGATGACTTTTCTTAATTCTGCGCTGCTTGCCGCTCTCTCACTCGGACTGATCCCGATACTTATTCACCTTCTGAACCGTCAGCGGTTTAAGGAGGTGGACTTTCCGACGCTACGCTTCTTGCAGGAGATGCAGAGGCAAAAGATGCGTCGTGTACGGGTACGCCAATGGCTGTTGCTGGTGCTCCGCACCCTGGCAATTCTCGCTTTGGTGTTTGCGATGGCCAGACCCGTTTTGCGTTCTGAGACCGGATTTTTGGGAACCGGCGAAGCGAGGGCGAGCGTTGTACTTGTCCTTGATCGCTCAGCTTCAATGCGCGCCGAATCTCCAAATGGCACACGCTTTAGAGAGCTACAGACGCGTGCGCAAGAAGTAATCCAGTCTCTCGGCTCCTACGATGAGATACAGATCGTCTGGGCCGACCCTGTCCCGCAGTTGTTCCCCGACTCCCCCACGCAACACAAAGCTTTGCTGCGTGAAGCGATAGAGGCTGCCACAGCACAGGAGTCCGGCGGCACGTTGTCTGATGCTGTGGGTCAAGCGAGAAGCATCTTAGGCAAGTCGCAGAATCTGCTGAAGGAAGTATACGTCATTTCCGACTTCAGTGAAAGCGCATGGCTCGAACGATTGCCCGATGCTCCTATACTTCCCAATGACGTCCGTCTCTACGTCGTCCCCATTGCCAAAGACGATGTGCAAAATGTAGGGATTGTCCATGCGGAAATCTCATCCAGACTAATTGCCCCGGGGCGCACAATAGAGCTAAGCTTTTCTGTGGTTAACAGTGGCAGCGATGCGGTTAGTGATCGAATAGTTTCCGCCTATCTGGATGGTGCTCGCGTAGCACAGTCACGACTTTCTCTTAGAGCTAGTGAAGCGCGAACAGAGCAGCTTCGATTTGTTCCTGAGAGCGTCGGAGACATGGCGGGATACGTGAGGCTCGAAGATACGGATGCCTTCGCTGATGATGATGTCAGGCGATTTGTATTGCGTGTGCCTGCCCGTCTGAACGTCGCCATTGTCGGGGCGATTGGGCCGGCACGCAGACTGACCGCCTTGGCGATGGACCCTGCTGCAAGCGCAGAGTCTTTCGTGCACGCAGTGGAAATGACGACCTCTGAGTTTGAGTCAGCGGATTGGTTGAGCTATGATGCGGTATTTGTGGTTGACGCACCCGCGTTCTCCGGTGGTTTTGCAGAACGCGCGCGAAGCTACCTGCAAACAGGACGTGGAATCTTCGTCGCAGGTGGTCCAAATTTTGATCTGAGATCTCATGCCGTATGGATGCAAGCATTGGGTCTGCCGGCACCGCTCGGTGTTGACGATGCGGGAGACGGCCGTACGCGTTGGAGCAAGGTTGATCTGGAGCATCCTCTTTTTGAAGGCGTCTTTCAGGAAAGGCCTGCCGACATTTCACCTGAGTTCGCGCGAACGCTTGCGATATCCCGCGATGCCGCAGCCGCCACGGTAATCGAAGGAGCTGGAGGCAAGGTCTATTTGTGCGAGGCGACTCAGGGACGTGGGCGAATTCTCTTCTTTACGAGTTCGCCTGATCCGGAATGGTCGTCCCTGTTTCGCGCAGGTATCTTTGCCCCGCTGATGACGGGAAGTGCGGCTTACCTGGCTGGCTCAGGACGAGCGGGCGTTGACTTGACACAGACGGTTGGTCAGGGAGGTGAACTACTGCTACGTTCAACGGATGCCATACAGTATGATCTTTCGTCCAACGAAGTCTCCCTGAAGTTGACAGCTTCACCTGTTGCTGGCGGGCAAGTTTTGCGCATTCCTCCCCTAAGTTCCAGTGGCGAGTTTCGATTGCGCCAGGCAGAGCGCGACGTGCTGCCAATCGTTGTCAATATCCCTGCGAAAGAATCTTTCTTGAAACCTATGACCGACGATCTGCACTTGGAAAGTCTTGGGGGACAGCTGCAGCGATTGGGTCAGACAGCAAACATGGAGACCGTGATCAGCGAAGGCAGATACGGGCGTGAACTTTGGAGACTCTTTCTAATGCTGGCGCTGTGCCTGCTAATCGCTGAAATGTTCATTGCGCGAACACCGAAGAAGGAAGCGATTGCGACATAGCCGATCCAGACATTTATGCAAAAGAGGCTCCCGCGAGGGAGCCTCTTTGTTGGCCCCCAAATCACTATCAGCGAAGAAGAGTTACACGGACGGACGAATGAGCGTCGCTTGCACGAAGCCAATAGGATCCGCTGGGCAAGCCGTCAGGCAGTTTCCAAGTCCGACTCATGTTTGATCCACCTATACTTGTAATCTCTCTTCCTAAAATGTCGTACAGACGAATCTGTGACGACTCGCCAAGAGGAGCGATCGTCACCCAACCGGTCGTAGGATTGGGAAACAGACTTAGTGTAGGCGAGGGACTTCGGGACTGATCTTCACTTGCAGTACCTCTCCATGAACCGTCGAAAAACACATCTCCGTCGTCACCGATCAGACGACCACTCCAGACGACCGCGAAGCCTTCTTCATCGGCGGCACATCCAAAACCTTCAGAAACTACAAGCCCGTTCAGATCCGAGACCGGTTCTTCCAATTCCCATGCCCAAGGTTGGTTGATACTGGCACGGCGAAACAAGAGCTGTCCGGTCTGGTTTTGTACCTGAACACGGGCATAGCAAATGCCAATCTCACCTGCCGCTTCCATCAATCGCGGGTTTACGTTATCGAAGGGGCTATCCGTAAGCTGAAGGGGGTCTGACCACGACACGCCGTTGTCCGGGGAGTACGTCGCGTAAATCTCACGGGCGACAGAGGCATTGTTCCGTCGCTGATATGCAAGCATGATCGTACTCTCACGGGAGATAAGAGTGGGCCTTGTCTGAGCGTAGCTGCTGATATCGGGAGTTAATTGAGTGCTCCAGTGACTGCCAAGGTCATCTGAGTAATACAATGCTATCTGCTCGCCGGTTGAACCTGGCCGGTCAATCGCGGTGGCAACCCAAAGCCTCTCATTCTCACCTTCCCATGTCACTGCGGCTGCGATACTCGCCGAAGAATCCTGCATGGGAAGGCCCGATGCGAACCAGCCGCTACTAAACCAGTCCTGACCGTAGTTCATCGCATAGAAGTGACCAAGCGTCCCCATGCCATTTGAAGAAGCTGCCAGCACAAACAAGTGAACATAAGGATCCTCGTTGGAAAAGTCGAAGTCTGAGAGCAATACTGCGTCTTTCAGCACCGTATTCTCGGGGACAACCAGAGGAGAGGAAGGTTCCGGCCAATTTGACGACGTATGAGATATTCTGCGATAGTGTATATCTGAGCCATCGCGAGCAAAATTCGATATATACGCGTACCGGTCGTCACTGGCAGTTGCGAACTTTATGTACTCAGGAGTCACTGTCCTGTCAGTAAACGCTTCCCAAACTTCGCCGTACAATTGCGAGGTTCGCATGCTCAGGACATTTGATTCGCGCACACAAAAGGCTCGAAACTGACCGTCACCGATCGGGACTACTTGCGGACTCCATTCGTGTTGATCCGTACCAAAAACTACCACATCATGACTCCAGTCCAGCTGCGCACAAAGCACACCCGGCAGTAGCAGGATTGAGAAAAGACTAAAGGTCTGACCAGAGTTGAAGTATCTGAATCGCATTGGAGGCCGCGCCTTTTCGCAAATTGTCACCTACGACCCAAAAATGCAGCCAATGATTATCGTCCGGGTCGATTCGCACACGTCCGACATGCACATCCTGCTGACCGCTGACTTCGAGGGGAGTCGCGTAATCAGATCCGTCACAAATGAGTCCTGGAAAATCAGAAAGACATTTCAAGACATCGGCCAATGATGTCCCCTGCAGCAACTCCACGCTGACGGAGGCCGCATGCCCAATTTCGACAGGCACACGTACAGCCGTCGCACTTACGTGAACGTGCTCTCGGTTCAGAATCTTCTTGATCTCACTGACTATCTTGGTTTCTTCCGCACTATAGCCACTACTCTCCCAGTGTCCGACTTCTGGGAAGAGATTTCCGGCAATCCGCCGAGGTAGAACTTCAGGCTTGGCGTTAGCGTCACGATTCTGAGCTCTCATTTCTTCAACTGCGGCCGACCCTGCACCCGATACGCTTTGGTATGTCGAAATTAGAGCACGACGCAAGCCGAATCGTCGATCAAGCGGTGCCAGGGCCATGACAACCACTGATGCCGAACAATTCGGATTTGCGACCACGCGAGTTTGTGATGTGATTCTGTCGGCATTAACTTCCGGAATCACTAAAGGCACGTCGTCGTTCATGCGAAATGCGCTGGAATGGTCAATCACCCGAATCCCACGCGCCTCTAACTGCGGCACCCACACTCTCGAATGTTCTGCCGAAAGAGCGAGAATGGCATACTCTGCGTCAACTTCGTCGCCTTCCATCGAGCGGACTTCATGAAGCTCTCCGTTGCACTTCATCGTTTTACCGACCGAAGACGTCGACGCATATAGACTTAGCTCTGCCAATGGGACGCCCCACTCTTCCAGGACTGCAAGCGTTGTCTGGCCTACCAATCCGGTTGCCCCTAATACTGCAAGTCGCACAGGTTTCACTATTGAGTCACCACGATTCCAGTGCCTTCAACGACTTCGCCAATCTCCGCATAGTAAATATTCTGTGTACCGAGGGATTGCTGCGCCAGTTCAAATTGTCCTCGAGGAATGGCGACCAGCAGTCCCCCGGACGTCTGGGCGTCAAACATTATCCACTGCATTGCGCTCGACACCTCCGAAGCGAACTCCACATAACTCCCGAGGTACAGCTTGTTCATCTTTGTTCCGCCAGGGACCTTTCCCTGTTCTGCAAGTGGGAGAGCGCTTTCCAGCACAGGTATTGAAGCCGCATGCATCTTGAACTGAACGTTTGATGCCTTGGCAATTTCGGCGGCATGACCGAGCAGCCCGTTGCCCGTAATGTCTGTGGCAGCCTTGATCCCACAGTCACGCAAGGCAAGCTGTGCGTGCTTATTCAATGTTTGCATCCATCCTACTGCAGCACCAATCTCCTGCGCAGTCAACAGTTCATTCTTCAACGCAGTCGTGAGAATTCCCAACCCAAGCGGTTTAGTGAGAATCAGCACGTCGCCCGGCCGTGCACCGTTGTTACTCCACATGTTTGCCGGGTCAACCAATCCTGTGACGACCATGCCATATTTTGGCTCTTTATCGTCAATCGTGTGCCCGCCTGCGACAACGATGTCTGCTTCCGCCGCCTTTTCGGCACCGCCGCGCAGCACTTCACGCCAAATGTCCGGCGAAATTGCCTTGGGAAAAGCACAAATGTTAAGAGCAAAGAGCGGCCTGCCGTTCATCGCATAGACGTCGGAAAGGGAATTAGCCGCTGCAATTGAACCATAATCGTAGGGGTCGTCGACCACAGGAGTGAAGAAGTCCACTGTCTGTACAATCACCTCACCCGAAGGGAGGCGATAGGCTGTGGCATCATCACGATGGTCGAACCCGACAATCAGGTTCTTGTCGCGTGCTGCAGGAAGCCCGCCAAGAATGAGATCCAGCACCGCCGGATCCATCTTAGACGCTCAACCAGCACAGCTTACCAGATGCGTCAGCTTGGTCAGCTCTTCTTTTGTGTAGGACATGGTTACTGTTCTGAATCCGGCGATGTTAGATTCAAATCCGGATAGACACGGCGGTAGGCCGCAATGTGCTGAAGGATGTGCTTGACATAAAGTCGTGTTTCCCGATAAGGGATCAACTCGACAAACACATCAGGTGGAAAGTTGCCAAATTCGGATTGCCACCGCCTGGCTGCGTTGATGCCGGCGTTATATGCGCAAAGCGTGAGAATCACGTCTCCATTCAGACTGCGCTGCAAATCCGCGATGTGCGCAATCCCGATTTCGAGGTTTCGCGGGCCATGATAGAGTTCTTCTTCTCGCAAAACCTGCCCCATGCGCTTGACCTGTAAACGAGCGGTCTCCGGCATCAGCTGCATCAATCCAATAGCGCCGGATGGACTTACGATTTTCTCATCAAAATGGCTTTCCTGACAAATCACGCCAAGGGCAAGATACGGATCCACTTCGTAGCGGCGGCACATGTCCAACAGGAGCGGTTCGTAATCAAGCGGATACCACAGTTCATAGAACTCAGCGGGACGGCTCCCTACGGACGAAGCTTCATTGCGAAACTCCTTGATAATCCACTTCCACGACTCGAAACGATCCCCATTCTTCCAGTAGAGCAGTGGTCTCCACCAAGCGAGATCTGCGCGCTTTCCACACTCAGCTTCGACTTGAGGCCATTCGCGTAACGCAAACTCCCATAGACCAAGCGCCGTTAGCTGAGCGAAGGCGCGAGAGTGTGATCCACCCAGCGCATGGACTTCATTTAAGCTCAGTACTCGCATGTCACGCCGAACAGGAGTTGGCAAGTCACTCAGCGAGCATGATAACAGAGCGTAGTATGAGAAAGGAAAGCGGCTGAGAAGCTCAGAGCACAAGCTGTCGCGCATATCCCTTCGGCCGATTTCGCTGAAGCTCCTGGCTGCCCAGTAGAGGCCGATGGGAACATAACCGGACTCGGGATAACTGCGCACAAGGCGTACGAAATCGGAGGATGCGCTCTCATACTTTGCAGAAAGATAGCGAGTCCAACCGCGCATCCAAAGGGCATCGTCCGCCCCTCCGGCACCTTGCGCAGCCTCATACCACTTGCTCGCGGCGTTGGCTGCCTCTGCAAGGTTGTTACGGTCAATGTGCAGCAAGGCAATCAGCCGCCAGGATTCTCCGACTCGCGACTTATCCGTGCCGGTTCTCGCAAGCTCTTGGGCCGTACTAATCGCCAACTGATCTTGATCTTTCAAGTAGGCTGATCGCACAATGCACCAACGCATTTCATCCCGAAAACTCGACTCCGGAAACTGCTTTATGTGCTGTTGAGCAAACTTAAGCGCATCGTCATGCCTGCGAAGTGCTACTGAAAGTCTTGCCTGCATTGCTATCATTTGCTCGTCGTACGCCGCGTAACGGCCACGACTTCGCAAAGCTGACAGTCGGTCAAGCGCATCATTTTTCATCCCCGCACGCTCAAGGCGCTCGACCTCGGCCCACTCGCCGCTCCAGCCAGGATCAGGCGGAGTGAAGCCGTAGGTTACAGCATAGGAAGACAACCTTCGCTTCGCGTCCTTTCCCTGCGACGAAGCGGGAGCATCGAGATACGTTGACCGAAGCAGAGTGGTCGCGTCGGAGTGTTTCCCGGAGAGCGAAAGGAATTTGGCAATCTCGAGATTGATGGCCTGTCGAATCCCGACCGCCACTTGATTTGAGCGAGCAGCGCTGGCGAGGCTGTTCAACGTGTCCAAATTGCCCTGTGCGCGGGCATCTTCAAACAACTCCTTTGCCGCAAGATCACGATAGTCGGGCAGTGATGAGGAAAGGAGCCTTCTCCAATAGATTCCCGCAAGATGAGGCTGGCCAAGTTGCGTAAGTGACTTTGCTCGCAGCCATGCGGCATGATCCTCAAGGTCGGGTGGAACCCCGAGATCGAGTATGGTGGGGACTAGTGCAATGTTGGAATCTGAGTATGCGAAACAAGCGGATAGGAAGTTTGCGAGACTTTCCCACTCCGGCGAAGATGGTAAACTGCGGGATGCCAACAAGGACTCGGAGGCAAGCGTGTCTCCTGCCAATCGATAGCCCCAAATCTGGGCAACTCGAGCAGAGTCATCCGCAAGAGTTGCCGCCAGTATCGGATATGGCGCGAGAAGAATTGCCAAGAGCGTGCTAAGTTGGCGAAGCATGGACGCAAAGTAAGCAAAAGAACCTCGAAAAACAATCATCTTAATAGTCTCATTCAGCTGCTCATGCTATACTTACAGTCATGGAACCCCCTATAGATCACTTGTGTTTCCGGTGGAGTTTCGTTATTTTACCAAGTCTTGTCTAATCCCCCTTCCGATTCTCAACTTTCCACCCCAATTCGTATGCGACTTCAGGCGGCAATCGCTCTTAGTGTTTTATTATCAATAAGTTATGCACTGGCAGACCCGATTTCAGTGTACTCGATTCAGTATACTGATAACCCTGACGGGTCATCTCCACTTGTAGGCCAGTCGGTAGAAGTAACAGGGCTTGTTTCCGGGGTGCGATTCGGCACCTCCCGGCTGCAGTACTTCCTTTCGGACCCGGGCGGAGGACCATGGAGTGGCATTCTGGTTTTCGACACTCAGGAACGCAATTTTCAGGTCGGCGATTCCGTAACTCTTCGCGCGACCGTGGCAGAAAGCGCCGGCCAAACAAGGTTAAATAGCCCTGAATTACTTGCAGGACCTTATGCCGGGCCGAGGACCATCGCCCCACATCTCTCCCTCTCTGGCAGCATCGAGGAACGGCACGAAGGGGTATTCGTTGAGCTGAGTAATGCCGTCGTGACAGAGATTACCGGCAGCACTTTCATCGTGAATGACGGCAGCGGACCACTGCGGGTGCGCGAGGGATTCGAGTTCGGATACGAGCCGTTCGTCGGCGACACACTGCAATACTTGCGCGGAATAGTTTCCTATCAGAGTAATGAGTTTGCGATCAACCCGCGTAATGACGCTGATTTCGGTTTCTTCTCAAACCGGCCGCCGATTATCACGAATGTCGGCCATACACCCGATCGTCCCACTGGGGTACAGCCTGTAACCGTGCGTGCGTCGATTAGCGATGATAATAACCAAGTCGCTGAAGCATTGGTGTTCTACAGATTCGGCCAAGCTGGTGACTTCTCAGCAGTGATGATGTACGACGACGGGCTTCATGGGGACGGTGCCGCACAAGATGGTGTATGGGGCGGCATTCTGCCTGCGGGGCCGGAGCGTTCCACCGCATACTACTATCTTTCCGTCCGCGATGCTGAGGGAGCACAGGCTCTTTCCCCTGCAAACGCACCAAGCCAAACTTATTCATATTTCGTGCGTTCTATCACGCTCTCGATTTTCGATATTCAGTACGTCGGCAGTCCGACGGGAGGTGACTCACCCTATAACGGACAGATAGTCACTTTAACAGGTATTGTTACGGGTTCGGGTTTTGACGGGGGAAGCTTTTTCATGAGTGACCCGGGCGGCGGACCTTGGTCAGGGGTGCTTGTGTTCAATCCCTCTTTGACTCCGGCGCAAGGTGACTGTGTTTCCGTCACGGCACGGGTGCAGGAGTATTTTGGGTTAACGGAGCTGTCCAGCGTATCGAATGTCACCGTGCTCGGAACCGGAGTAGTGCCGCCGCCGGATACTCTGTATGCGTCTATGCTGCCAGATTCTTCCGAGGCTTACGAAGGCGGGTTTGTTTACATCGGTCCATGCGTGGTAACGAACATCTCGAGTTTCGGGAGCTTTAACCAGTGGACCGTACGCGACGCATCGGGTGAAGGAGTCATTCTTGGCGATTTCGGACTGGAATATGTTCCTGCGCTGGGTGACAGCTTCACCTATATTCAAGGGTGTGTCGGCTTCAACAGCAATCCCGGACATATGATCGCTCCCCGATATGATGAAGACATGGGCATCATCGACCGCCGCGCACCGCAGTTGGTGAGTGTCTCCACCGTGACAGAGTATCGAGTGAATGTAAGATTCAATGAGCGGCTTGCGCCTTCCGTCGTGGATAACCTTGATCGATTCAGGATCGTTGAGGTTACCAATCCTGCTTTCCCCACCTTGCACGTACTCTCTGCGCAACTCTTTTCAGACAGCAAAACCATTCAGATCGAGACGATAGAGTCGATGCCCGCAACGGCCGCGTACGAGCTGACAGTCACGGAAATTTCTGACTTGGCCGGAAACGTGCTCGCGAGCGCCTCGTTTGGGTTTGGAGGCTACTTCCCAAATGAAGTCGTTGAGATCGCCGACATCTATAGCAACTTTGCGGCATTCAATCAGACGCGCGTCACCCTGCGCGGGGTTGTAAACTTTGTTCAAGATGTTACCACAAGCTCAGGTTCGCGGCGAATCTCAGCTTTCATACAGGATAACAGCGGCAGAGGCTTCAGCCTTTCGCAAACCGGCGCGGCAGGTACTTTTCCCGGAATTCGCCGCGGTAATCTAATCGAGATCACAGGGCTTGTCAATGAATTTGGGGGTGCCATCCAATTAGGTGAATTTGCGAGCGGCGCGAACTCTCCTGATGTCCGAGTGCTCTCAGAGAACATGCCCCTGCCTCAGCCCATCGAACTCCGCACAGGTGATTTGCGTGCACAAGCCGCAGTAGTTGCCGTCTCGGATCCAAATTTACGCGGTTCAGGAACATGGTGTCTGGCCACCGGCACCGTCTATCAGGTTGACGAAAATGTTGGTGGCGGGACGAACATCTTTATTGATGATGGCAGTGGAAATTTGACTGTCCGCGTCTGGAACTCCATGGAGTTAGACAGCGTGTATGACGACGGCCAGTGGATACCGCTTGGCGAGCTTGTCGGACATCGCGTGAGCATTGCAGGACCGTCTTCTACTTTCAATGGCGACTTCCAAATGCTCGCGGGCTACTCTGAGGATTTTACGGATCCGGATGCTACGGGTGCGCCGAGTGGCAGACTAATTCTGGAAGTTCCAAATCGACCGTTTGCACCTGACATTGGACAGACGCTGGAAATATTTTACGATGCGCCGCCGTTGGGAGCAGTGAGGCTGCGCCTATTCAATTTACGAGGACAGCTTGTGCACACTTTTGTGGACAAACGGGCCGGAGGCCCGCAATATATCGTCTGGAACGGGCGAAATGATCTTCGTGAGATTTTGCCTCTCGGCACGTACATCTTGCATCTTGAGTCCATCGAGAACGGGAGAACAGACTCCGTGACAAAACCTGTGGTTGTGGGGACACGCCTGTGATGCGAATTTTGATCACACTGTTCAGCGCGTTTTTCGCTTTGTCCTTACCTGCATTTGCGCAGTTAGTCTCGAATCCGCATCTTCCGACACCAGCCGCACAAGGCATGGGTGGTGCATTTACAGCCGCAGCTCGTGGCAGTGACGCAGTGCTGTGGAACCCCGCTGGTCTCGGGATGAGTCACGGAACAGGTGGTCGGCTCGCTTACCATCAACCCTACGGAACCGCCTTTCTTTCGCATCTTGCGGCGTCCGGATACACTTTTTTGCCCCGTAAGGCAGGGTCAATTGGTGTCGCCATACAGTCTTTGGGAACACGGCTTGGCGGAGAAACAATCTCAAGCGAAACGGAAATTTCTGTGGCTCACGGAGTCTTGCTGCAGGAAGACATTCATTCTGCGCTTAGCTTTGGCTATGCGCTTAAGCTGATTTCATGGGGATTAGGAGAGTCGGTGGAAGGCCCGTCCGGCAGTTATGATCTGGGAAGCTCGACGGTCTTCGGACTGGACGTCGGAGCCACAGCCAAGCTTTGGGATCGATTCTATCTCGCGGGAGCCTTTCACAACATTAATCATCCCCAGATGGGCGAATATTTGAAACGCGATTTGCCGCGCACAATGACGGCAGGTGTTCAGTATGAGCCGTACTATGGTGTGCGCACAACGTTTGACATTGAGCGCCGCCTTGATGCAGGAGCAGTGTTTAAGGCGGGTGGAGATCTTCAGGTTGTCAAGCCTTTCCACATTCGCGTCGGAGTGATGTCCAATCCGAACATCTTTACTGCCGGCTTCGGGCTTAACTACCGCGACTTGATAGTCGACTACGCACTGCTTTATCATCCGATACTCGCTCCTTCGCATACTTTCAGTGTTGGTTTCGACGTTCCAAGGAGTCTTGGCCAAATTTGGAAGCCAGCGTCGTGATGTCCATGCGATGGTTATTGTGCATTCTACTCGTTTGTTCGAGTATCGCAGCCGCTGACGAGCTGCTGGACTTGAATTTTGCGACCCGTGAGCAAATCGTCGCTTTGCCTATCACTCCAAAGCA
The DNA here is from genome assembly GCA_023382385.1 of bacterium. Classification (NCBI taxonomy): domain Bacteria; species bacterium. Next base: position 107,043 of record JAHDVH010000003.1, read on the forward strand.
GGCGGATGCGATTTGGGAACGCCTGCTGTATGAAGGTCCGTTTAAGAACCTCTACGAGCTGAATGATCTGCCCGAAATTGACGCAATCACTCTGAAGAAATTGCGATCACTCGTGCGGATCAGCCCACCTCGCCCGGGCGACGACCGCATGGACCGAATCGAGGACGCGTATTATCGTATCGAAACCCTCGGCACCGAGGAAGGTACGAATGTAGGGTTGGTCGATGAGTGGATCGACCGCATGCTGGAGCCGATGAACGTCAACGAAGCGACGCTCGATGAGTTGATGGACTTGCAAAATGTCTCGCCTGCAGACGCTGTGGCGATCCACAATCAAGTGAAATTGCAGGGCGGGATTCGTGGCGCGCGCGATTTGCGAGCGGTTCCGGGTTTGTCCTCCTGGGGATATCGCAATGCTCGAAACTATCTCTCTTACGACACAAGGGAGCTGCGCCGCGAATGGCACGGAGCCTACACATTTCGGGCATACGATACGCCGTTTTTCGCCGACGAGGAGCTCGCCATTGATCCTACGCTGCTGGTCGATCCCACCCCCGATGTAAGTCACAAACTACGTCTTAATTACGCAAGAGACTTCAAGGCAGGCGCGCTCTGGCACCGAAGCCTCGGAGAGAAGACGTCGTACTGGGATGTTGGTGGTGCACAGATTCCACAAATGAAGTGGTTCGCCGGTCTCGAAAAGAAGATGCTCGGGCCAGTGCGAATTGACCGTGCATATATTGGAAGCTACCAGATTTCGCTTGGGCAAGGCGTTGCGCTAGAGAGTGGCGATTACTTCAATCCCCGATACTCCGGCTTTGGGTTCGACAAGCGTTTAACGGGAATTGCTCCTGATCTTTCACGCTCTCGTGAGTTCACATTGAAGGGCGCGGCAGTTGAAGCGAGCTATGGGCGGTGGAAGGCTGTTAGTTTCTTGTCAAGTCAGAGAAAAGATGCGATATTGAATCCGGATGGATCGTTGAATCGCCTGATCACATTGGTACCACGTGACGATCAAGACATCTATCCAACGACGCAGGTTCTTCCCAGCGGCGACACAGTCCAAGTTTCCGCATTCGACGGCAAGCAGTCCATGCTTGACGCCGTTCGGGAAGTTGCTTACGGTGGAGAGCTTTCTTATCGGCCATTCGCGGGAACTTCGCTTGGTGTCATCGCGTCTGAGTTTGCGTATGATCGTCCGATCAAGCCTGATTTCGGGCAGGGCTACCAAGTGAACGCAACAACCAGCACGGGAAGAGACACCGTAGTTACTATCTATCCCGTCATCCATCCACTCGAGCGAGACGAAATTGCTGACAATCGGATCAACTCCGAGATTCTCAATGCGCATCGTTCTGACGTTGATGGATCGTTGTGGAGCGGAGCGCGAGGAGTCAGGCGGGTCTTTGGGATTGACTTGATGACGGTTGTCAGGAACTACACTTTTCAGTTTGAGTATGCGGAACTCGAGCAGTCAGGTGGCGTTCTTGGCATAGGTGATGATCCGCACGGCCTTGTCGCATCAGGTCACGTGCAATGGAACTCGCTGACCATGTTGGGTGTGTTTCGCGACTATTCGATCGGGTTTGACAATCCGTACTGCAGAAGTTTTGCAAATTACTCTCGTTACAACGGCACAACTTACGAAGACGAGTTTTATCTTGCTACACCCACATTTGCTCAGTTAGAGAGAAATTCGGCAGCTCCACAAGCTGAGACAGGTATCTATTTCGAGGCTCGCTACCAGATCTCGCGCCCCTTGCTTGTGGTCGCAGAGATTGACAATTGGACACGCGTGCCGGATCAAGCTGACTATTACCGCTGGGTTGGGAAGTTTACATATCGTCCCGTTTGGCCCATCGTGCTGAGGTTGAGGCAAAAGCTGCAAGGACGTTGGAATAGTGCTCCGACACAACCTGCAGGCTTCCAGACCTACGAGAATCGAGTCAACCTTGAGTATCGTTTGTCACGATTTAATGAGCTCGAGCTTATGTACGCCAGCGGATACACGAGGTTCACACCGCGACCACGTTTAATCGGTGAACCTGATCCCACCGGGCAGAGTCCGATCGACGCACAAACGGCTTCTCCGCAGGAGGCAGTCGGATTGGAGCTTACACACAATTTTTCGCATACGCTTAAGTTAAAGACTGCATGGCTGATGTACGACGGTTTTCTCTGGAACTTCGAGGACACAGAGTTTGTTGTCGTGGATGGCAAGTCTACACGCTGGTGGGTTTCACTGACAAATCGCTTCTCGAGCGCACTTACAGCCAGACTTAAGATCACTGGCGACAGCCCCGTCACAAAGACGTTTGTTCAAGCACGAGACGGAAATAGCTATCCGGATCCGATACCGGGGCGTGAATTCGCAGGGGACAACATCGTAAAACGCGCGTGGTCCTTCCGCGTGCAGCTTGACTATCTGTTTTGAGTGTTCCACCGCTCCCGAAGAAGAGCCTTGGTCAATGCTTCCTGACTGAACGGCGTTACGCTCAGGAAATCGTCGCGGCACTGCAGATACGTCCCGGAGATACGGTAGTAGAAATCGGTCCAGGTCGCGGGGTGCTCACCGAATTGCTAGTAGAATCACCCGCGCGAGTTATCGCGATCGAGATTGACGACCGACTGCAGGACTATCTTGCAAAGAAGTTTGGTGCAAGCGAGAACTTCTCTCTCGTTCATGCAGACTTCATGGATTTTGACCTTCAGTCAATTCGTGAGTTCGAGACTCTCAAGGTTGTCGGGAATCTGCCTTATCACCTTTCGAGCGGGATCATCTATCGGCTGCTTGAGCACAATCGACACGCTCGATTGGATACATCACTTCCATGGTTTTCGCTGGCGGTGATGATGATGCAACGCGAAGTCGCCGAAAGAATGGTTGCCCGTTCAGGGTCGCGGGTCTACGGAAAGCTCTCCGTCTTTGTGCAGGTTGAGGCTCTTACCGACCTTCACGTTATCGTTCCGGCGAGCGCCTTTCGGCCGACGCCGCAGGTTGACGGGGGTGTAGTTCGATTGGAATTTCTCAGAATCCCAGAAGTCTATCCGACTAACTACAAACTCTTTGAACGAATTATTCGCTTCGTGTATTCGCAGCGGCGCAAGATGCTCAAATCGACCCTTTCTCAATTAGCGGGCATCCATCCAAGCTGGCAGCGTGTCGAATTTGACTTTACGCGCAGACCGGAAACACTATCCGTTGAGGAGTGGTGCTCACTGGTCAACGCAATATCCCGAGAGTTGGAATAGTTGACACAATGAGCGAGCTGATACGCGATTCTGTCCTGGTCTTACGCGTAACACCCTTTAGCGAAAGCTCGGTTATTCTGAATGTATTCAGCAGGCTTCATGGCAAGCTTGGACTGTTAGCCAAGGGGGCACGTCGCAAAGTCAAGAATGGTTCAGCACTGGCAATCGAACCGTGTTATGAGCTGGAAGTCGTTTGGGGGCATAAATCTTCGCGTGAAGTTCAGATCGCGCACGAGATCACACTACTTCGTTCAAGGTATGCGCTACGCAACTCCCTTGAGCTTCTGGTGGTTGCTCACACAATCGCAGAGCTATTGCTACGATGCTTGAAGGACGAGGACCCGCATCCCGAGCTTTATGGCATCTCCCAGTCCGCGTTATCAATGTGTGAGTCGCGGGTGTTGAGGATCATGCCAGTCCTTTGGAAGTTTGAGCTGGAACTTCTGACGCAAATCGGTTTCACGCCGACTGAAATTGACATCAAAAGTGAATTCGGTTCACATTTGAGCTTGGAATCTGTCGCCATTTTGAGGAAACTACGGGATTCATCCATAGAGATGGCGGCCCGACTAAGGACTTCGCAACTTGCCGAACAAGAAATCACGATATGGTTCCGAAACTACTTTACTCGACACTTAGCTTTTCCTGCACAGTTGCGGTCGCTTGGTGCATTGAATTGGGCAAGAGTCAAACTTTCATGACAAACAACTAACATAGCGATGGCCTCTCAGAATCTCATGGACAAAGTCGTTAGCCTTTGCAAGCGCCGCGGCTTTGTCTACCAATCCTCAGAAATCTACGGCGGTCTGGCCTCGATATGGGACTACGGCCCACTCGGGGTCGCTCTGAAGAATAACATAGCCAACTATTGGTGGCGCGAGATGACCCAACTTCACGAGAATATCGTGGGCATCGATGCGTCCATTCTCATGCACCCGCAGGTCTGGAAAGCCTCCGGACATGTTGACGGTTTCGTTGATCCTTTAGTCGACTGTAAAAACTGCAAGGCGCGGTTTAAAGCCCAGGACCTCATCAAACAGTGGCGGACAAAGAAGAAACTCGGCGCGTTAATGGAGGGAGAGATTCGCGAGGGCGGAGAAGGAGATCTTCACGAGCTTGTCAAAGTCCGCTGGGCTGAGGCAACCTGCCCAACCTGCGGCACGACTGGGAATCTGACATCACCACGCTTGTTCAATCTAATGCTCAAGACGTTTCTGGGTCCTGTGGAAGAAAGCGCAGCAGTCGTTTACCTACGCCCGGAAACAGCCCAGGGCATTTACGTCAACTACTTGAATGTCCTGAATACTTCGCGGCTGAAACTGCCGTTCGGTATCGCACAAATCGGCAAGGCATTCCGAAATGAGATTACTCCCGGCAACTTCATTTTCCGCACGCGCGAGTTTGAGCAGATGGAGATGCAGTTCTTCGTTCGTCCTGAAGAGGCGACCGAATGGCTGATGAAGTGGCGCGACAAACGTTTCGACTATTACAGGAAGCTGGGCATTCGAGTTGAGAAACTTCGCTTGCACCAGCATACGCCGCAGGAGCTTGCCCATTACGCCGCTGATGCGTACGACATTGAGTATGAATTTCCGTTCGGCTGGCAAGAGATCGAGGGAGTCCACAATCGGACGGACTTCGACTTGAAACGCCATAGCGAGTTTTCCGGGAAAGATTTGAGCTACATGAATGAAGAAACAAAAGACCGTTTCACACCATTCATTGTCGAAACTTCTTCCGGCTTAAATCGAACTCTTCTTACCTGTCTTGTTGACGGGTACTACGAGGATACACAAGACGGGGAACCTCGAACCGTCCTGCGACTCGCTCCGGCCATTGCGCCTGTCAAAGCTGGCGTCTTCTCGCTTGTGAAGAAGGATGGGTTAGCGGAAATTGCGGATCAACTGGCAAATGACCTGCGAAAGGTCGGCACTGTTTTCACGGATCATTCTGGATCCATCGGCCGGCGCTACCGCAGGATGGACGAAATCGGGACGCCGTGGGGAGTGACGGTTGATTATCAGACAAAAGAGGATCAAACAGTCACCTTGCGAGATCGTGATTCGCTCGAGCAGCTGCGGGTTCGTATGGCCGAACTTCCTTCATTGCTCGCCACAAAGCTGGCCGCCAACTGATCAACCAATTCGCGCGAGTATCTAAGACTACCTACATGCTGTACGATGAAATGTGCCGACAAGGCAACTCGCTTTTCCGCTACAGGAGTTACCTGCCGCTGCTCCTTGTACCCCTGGGAATTTGGAACATTCTTCACTACAAGCGATACATTAGCGATAGTCACAATGTTGACCTGATGTTCGATCTTGCTTGCCTTGGACTCGGATTGATCGGTAGTGCAATTCGATTTGTATCCTTGGGATTTGCGCAAAGCGGCACTTCTGGAAGGAATACGCGAAGCGGTCAAGTTGCCGATGCCTTGAATGTGAAGGGGATGTATTCGCTGTGCCGTCATCCTCTTTACCTTGGGAACATGATTATCTACACGTCTGTCCTATTGTTCACAAAGTCGCCGTGGTTTGCGTCGGCAGGAGTGCTCGGACTCTACATCTACTACGAGCGAATCATCTCGACCGAAGAGTCATTCTTGCATAAGAAGTTTGGGGAAGCATACCGTACTTGGGCAAATACCGTCCCTTGTTTGATTCCGCGGTTTCGGGGATGGATAGCTCCCAGCCTGCCTTTTTCCTTTCGTGCAGGGTTACGGAGCGAAGCGTATTCACTGGCCGGGCTTGTCGTGACTTTCTATGTGCTGGATGCAATTGAGCACTATGTAATCGAGGGCCGCTTCCGAACTGATCTTGTCTGGGACGTGCTGCTGGGTTTGTCGCTCTTCATGTTTCTCGTCGTTCGTTTCATGAGAAAACATACACGCATTCTAAGTGAACCAGATGTCCGAATAGAAGCGTAGTTGCGCCTCGAATGCAATTGATGATAAGCAGAAGCCCGACCATTGGCCGGGCTTCTGCTTTTGTTTATCCGAGTCTGACTTACAAGTTGGGAACGACGTCCACCGTAACCGTCGCGATAACCTCGCGGTGCAGCTTGATAGGAACATTGAACTCGCCCAGATGTTTGATCGGCTCTTCGAGCTGAATTTTGCGGCGGTCTATTTCGTAACCCCGCTCCTTAATCAGCTCAGCGATATCAGCGGAGGTCACAGCCCCAAACATCCTATCTTCTTCGCCCACTTGAACGCCCTTGAGAAGCCGCAGTCCGTTGATCTGGGCATAAACGTCTCCGGCCTTTCGACGTTCTTTCAGGTCCCGCATCTGGAGTGTCTTGCGCTCTTGGTCAAGGCGCGCCAAATTTGATTTTGTCGCGGCAAACGCAATTCCACGCGGAATAAGGTAGTTTCTGGCATACCCGGGCTTGACTTGCACCAGATCGCCGATCTTGCCTAACGACTCATAATCTGTTCGCAAAATAACTTGCATGTGTCTATCTTGGTTATGGCTTGTTTAGTACGTAGTTCTGGAACGTGAAGTGTGTATGTTCACGCTCATCTTCGTCGTGCGGATGCGGGTGTTCTTCATCTTCATAGGAGTCAACATGCGCATGGTGCTCACTATCACCGAGATGATCGCGGCGGTTAAGGAATTGAATACGGCGCGCCTTTATCTCAACCCAGCTTCTCGTGGTGCCGTCCTCGTTGGCAAAACTTCGGCTTTGCAATTCTCCTTCAACCAACACAGCGCTGCCTTTGTGCAAATTCTCCTTGCAGCTTTCTGCAAGTTTGTACCAAGCGACAATGCCGATGAAACACACGTCTTCTTTGATCCGTCCGCTCGAATCCTTGAATTTTCGGTTCGACGCGATTGTAAAGTTCGCAACCGGCACGTCGGAGGTCGTCTTGCGAAAAGTGGGGTCCTTAATCAGGTTGCCCGCAATTATGACACAGTTGATATCCGGCATTTTGAATTCCGCCATACTCTCTCCCTCTTATTGCCACAAATACGTTTACGTGATACCGCGCCTCTCCCTGAAGGCGAGGATCATCATTCCGTTACGCCGGCTTATCGGCAGTAGGGTCTCCCGCTACGCCTGCCGTCTCCGTATCTTCATCCACAATATCCTCAATCTCGTCATCGATGGTTACATCCAGCACATCTGCTGCCATAGATGGCGTCGAATCCAATTCCGGTTCAACCTGCTTCGCTGCGCCCAAAGACGCGACCGATTCATCATCCACTTCAGGAACCCGTTCGGGATCAACGACTGTGACTAAATGGCGAAGCAATGATGTCGTCAAGTGTAACAAGCGGTCAAGTTCATGAGTCTCAGACGTCGCCAAATCGTAGACCGTCAGAACATACACTCCGTATTGGCGGTGACGGATTTCATAGGTAAGACGGCGCTTGCCCCAACGCTCCCAGCGACGGAACTTTCCACCGTGCGACTGCACCAAGTCGTGAATCTTTCGCAGATCATGCTCGATCTGCTCTGCTTCGACGTTTGAGTCGAAGATTAGAACAAGTTCGTAGGTCGTTATACGGCTCATTATGCTCCCTTTGGTCTTTGCGGCTTGCTGTGTTGCCTCCAACAAGCAGGGTTTATTATTAGTTTTCGGACGCGTTAAAGCGATTCATCGCTGCGTCCAATCCATATTCCAGCCAGTGCTCAATTGCATCCGCTCCGCGCGCAGCAAGTTCGTGAAAGGCGTCTAACTCCTTGCCGCGTAACTTGCGCAAAACCCAATAGGCGACATCCGCACCCGCTACACCACCCCCTACCCCGAGACGAAGGCGAGGAATGTCCTCCGTACCAAGTGTCTCGATAATCGAGCGTAACCCCTTCTGGCCACCTGGACCTCCTGCAGCGCGAATGCGCAACTTGCCAGACGGCAAATTGACATCATCACAAACCACTATCAACTGCCGGGGCTCAAGCTTGTGCCAGCGCAAAGCCGCAGACACAGGACGCCCAGAGAGATTCATGTAAGACAGCGGCAGAAGCAGCATTGCGTCGCGTGCCGGGAGGTTGGCAGACATGCTCTCAGGCACGGGTCCGCGCTTGAAACCAACTCCGACTCTTCTCGCAAGTTCTTCCGCAACGGCAAAACCAATATTGTGCGGCGTGTTGTCGTATTCGGAACCGGGATTGCCAAGTCCAACTACAAGCCGCATCATCCGTCAAACAGTCGCAGAGCGCGAGGAACTACTCCTCAACCTGCTTCTTCTCGCGAATTACTTCCGGTTCAGCTGCTGCACCTTCAACTCCGGCGCCAGCCTCCGCTTCCAACTCGGCCTTCTTGCCGCTCACGTGCGCTATGACCGATTGGGGGTCTCCATGAACGGTGATTCCCTCGATCGAGATATCCTGAATACGCACGGCGTCGCCGATATGGAGGTTTGTCACATCGACGTCAATATGACTGGGCATTGCATCAGGAAGACACTCTATCTCAAGTTCATATAGAATGACGTCGAGGATACCGTTCTCGGTCTTGACGCCGTAAGACACGCCGACGGCATGGACCGGAACACGCACTCTGATGCTCTGGCTCAAATCAACGCCCATCAGGTCAACGTGCAGAACTTCTCCAAACACCGGATGGCGCTGCACTTCGCGAATGACGCACGGCAGCGTCTGGCCGGAGACTCTCAAGTCAATCACGGCCGTTTCCTTACGAAGCAAGCGACCAAGCTCGATCGAGTCAAAAGACACGTGCTTGACTTCGTGCTTGGCGTTATAGTATACCCCGGGGATACGGCCACTTTTGCGAAGCTGGTGGCCTTTAGGCTCGCTCGGCTTGCGCGGTTCAGCGGAAAGAATTGCGTGCTCTGACATGGTTTGCTATAGGTGATTTTGAATGATCAATCGGTTGTACTGGATCCAGCCAACGCTTCAATTTCGCGTTGGTCAACCATTAGTTCACGCTCCTCGTCATGCGAGTCGAGGAACAGATGACTGATGGACTCTTCTCCGTGAATGCGGCGAATAGCTCCCGCGAACAATTTCGCGGTTGAGAGTTTGGAAATCTTGTGAAACTGATGTTCGCGTGGCGTGGGAAGCGTATCACATACCCACAAGCGAGTGATCTCGCTGGCTTCAATACGATCCACAGCGGCACCGGACAATACAGGGTGGGTTATCGCGCCGTAGATGTCCAGACATCCACGGTCTTTGAGCATCGCAATTGTCGCGGCAAGCGTTCCGGCAGTATCGACAATGTCGTCAACGATCAGGCAGTTCTTGCCGCGAACATCTCCAATCAGATTCAGTGCGACAGCTTGATTGGGTCCGGTCCGGAACTTGTCGACAATCACAAATTCCGTTTTCAAATAGTTGGCGTAGAAGCGCGCAAGCTTTGTAGATCCTACGTCAGGCGCAACGATAACGAGATTGGGCACCGGCTGAACCGAAAAAAGATCGATGAACAGCCGCGAAGCCATCAGATGATCAAAGGGAATGTTAAAGAACCCCTGAATCTGTGGTGCGTGCAGGTCCATCGTCAGAATGCGATGTATACCAGCGGCCTGCAAAAGATCGGCGACGAGTCTTGAAGTGATGGCGACACGGGGGCCATCTTTTCTATCCTGTCGTGCGTAACCGTAGTAGGGCACTACTGCCGTGATGCGAGCCGCGCTAGCGCGCTTGGCGGCATCCACCATGATAAGCAACTCAAGCAGGTTTTCAGCAGGCGGACATGTCGGCTGAATCAGAAAGACATCTCGGCCTCGGATGTTCTCCTCAAACTGCACTCCGATTTCGCCATCGGAAAACCGGCTAATCTTCACTTCGCCCAACGGCTGGCCTAGTCCGGCAGCAATTCGTTCGCCGAGCGCACGATGGGCCGTTCCGCTGAAGATCTTCAGTTTGTAGCTATCCGGCAATCACTCGCTCCGGGTTTGCGGCAGCGACCGTCGTTGTCATCACTCTATTTACCAAGCCCAACTCGCTGGGGCGGAAGGACTCGAACCTCCGAATGGCAGGACCAAAACCTGCTGCCTTACCAACTTGGCTACGCCCCAATACTTTCACTAAAACTCAATCCCTGGTGCTTAGGTGTCCATGCCCCGGAGCTACCGGTCTGACAGCTGCTTCATCCGAAAGTCGTTTGAACTCTTCCAGAATCTGCGTCTCAATCTGGCGGCGAAACTCATTGGTGATTGGATGGGCAATGTCCTTGTACGTGCCGTCTTCGAGTTTGCGGCTTGGCATGCACACGAACAATCCTTCCTTGCCTTCAATAATCTTCAGCCCTCGAACGACGAAGACATCGTCAAACGTAATGTTCACGAATGCCTTCAACTTGTCCTCGTCCCGAAGGTTAATGTGAATCTCCGTAATGGTCACAACACAACCCTCTGCTTCCCATGCGAGAATGACCTATCCCAATGTCTTTCGAGTGCGAGCCACGGCGCGGCTCATCGTGACACGCACTTTCTCACGGGCAAGTTTGTGAGCAGCCTCACTTGCCTGTTCTTGGCTTTCAAAAACCCCGAAAACGGTAGAGCCGCTTCCCGAGAGCAGGGCGTACCTTGCCCCCGCCTCAAGAAGCTGGTCTCGGATTAGCCGGAGTGCCGGAACCTTGTGGAAAACTATAATTTCCAAATCGTTAAGAGGGGATGTTTCAGGGTATACCCCGCCCTTTTCGGCAAGCTGCAGAGGACTAAATATAACATTCTTCTCCACTTCTGTCAAGCGCTGCTGAAACTCGGCGAAGACGTGGGCTGTTGACGAACCGTAGGGGGGTGTGACGAGAAGGAACACTCCTTCAGCGCGCCCTTCCAGTGGTGTGACAATATCTCCCCGTCCATTTGCCCTTGCCAGCCCGCCTGTCAGGAAGAACGGGCAGTCCGCTCCAAGCTCCCGAGCAAGAGGCATCAGGCTTGAGAGTGGCCAAGAAAGTCCCCAAAGGTGATTCAGACCGATAAGAGCTATGGCGGCATTAGACGACCCGCCTCCCACCCCACCCTGGATTGGGAGGCGCTTATGGAGCACTACTGACCCCGTCAAAGGCAACGATCCAGCCCTCGCAAGCAGCCGCGCAGCCCGAACCACAAGATTTGAATCGTCTGAGGGCAGATCTGCGCCCTCCGTTCTGACGGTGAACTCACGCGACTGGCGGAATTCGAGCTCGTCGTACCAGTCCAACTCCTGAAAAACTGTCTCCAGCTCGTGGTAACCGTCTTCCCGCTTGCCGAGCACGCGCAGCGAAAGGTTGACTTTTGCAGGCGATCTCAGAGCAAAGCCATCTGAGAGTTCCGTGTAATCAGGATACGACAGTGTGAACGGGGGCGTCATGCGGATGAGGTGAAATAAGACGGCTCCGCACATGATTCTGTACGGAGCCACTTTGTGAAAGCAGAACTTTGCGTCAGGTCATCTCGGAAACATCAGAAGAAGAGCGCTGCGTGCTGTGATCCCGCGATACTTTGCGCTTTTTCTTCTTTGCTCCGGATTCTGAACCGTAGTAGTAATAATACTGGTAATAGTGGAAGTAGTAATAATAGGACCCGTACATCTTCTTAATGTCCAGTCCATTCAACACCACGCCCAAAACATGTGAACCAACATTCTGAATCAGGTTGATCGCCCGCTTCAACTCGGAACGACCAGTCATCCCGGAACTTACGACAACGATAGTCGCGTCGGCACGTGTGGTCAAAATTGCTGCATCAGTAACAGCGACGACGGGGGGGCTATCCAGCAGCACAATATCGTACCGCGCGCGCGCCTCATCCAGAAATGCCTTCATACGCTCTGAACCAACCATTTCGGCAGGATTTGGAGGAATATCGCCTGCCGTAATCAAATCCAGATTCTCAACCTCCGTACGCTTGATCACATCGTTGAATGACAAGGATCCTATCAATACGTTCGTGAGGCCATACATCCTGTCAACATTGAAGAAATTGTGCAGCGTCGGCCTGCGCAGGTCGCTGTCAACAAGCAGAACACGAGATCCCATTTGCGCAAACGTCGTCGCCAAATTGACGCAGGTTGTGGACTTTCCTTCCTTCGTCGCCGACGACGTCATCAATATCACACGTTTCGGGTTGTCTATATCGGAAAACTGAATGTTGGTCCGCAAACTCCTGTAAGCTTCGCTGATTGGCGACTTCGGCGAGAACTTTGTGATCATCTTCGACTCTAACCGAACTTCGTCGGCTCTCGTCAAAGACTTGCCTTTGCGCTTCATGCGACGGCGAATCTCGTCAACGTTCACTACAGGTATCGTTCCAAGCGGAGTCAAGCCCATTCGCTCAAGCTCTTCAGGCGTCTTAATTGTATCATCCAGAAGATCGATCAGCAACGTTATGCCAACTCCGAGCGCGAGACCAAAGAGCATCCCGAAGAGAATGTTGAGTTTCTTGCGCGGCTTAACCGGCTCTTCCGGCGGCTTGGCAGTATCCACGATCTCTACACCTGCAGACTTAGCTGCCTCGCTGATACGCGCTTCCTCATACTTCTCGTTAAGAATCAAATATAATTCTTCGTTAAGCTTTCGGTCACGGGTCAGCCGAGCCAGCACGAGAGTCTTTTCGGGCAATTGCTCAAGCTGGTAGTCAATGTTCGAAATTGCAGCGCGAAGTGCTTCGGCCCGGGCCGTCAGCGCTTTAATCTCAACTTCGCTCTTCAGAATATTGTCAAAGAGCTCCTGCGATGTCTTCAGCGGCTGAATTGACCCGCCAGATCCGGCAATCTTGCGAACTTCCTCAACGAGTTTGCCTTTGATCGTCTCGATCTCGTTCTCGAGAGCCTGAATGGTAACATCGGTGCCCGGCCCTGGATTGGACACGAGCGAAGCGAGACGGCTTTGCTTGTCTGCAATTTCCCGTTGAAGCGTTTCAATAATCGGGCTTGTGACGTTAGTCATGTCCTCGACCAACGCCCCGCGAACATCCTCAAGCTGACTTTTCAGATAGTCTTTTCTTCGAAGCTCGGCATTCAGGTCACTCTCAGTGGCGTTGTACAAAGCATGCATATCCGCGGACTGCGTGACCAAGTTTCTTGATTCCTCGTCCAAGGCGGCGACGCCACGACTCTCTTTATACGATCGCTCCAGTTCCTCGGACTGGGAAAGCTGATCGCGAACGACTTCAAGCTGCTGCTCAAGAAACTGCCTAATTTCGGAGACTTCACCACGAGCACTACGTAATTTGTAACGATAATACTCTTCAGCAATCGCATTGGCAAGGAATGCCGCTTCAAAGGCGGAGTGCGCTCGAACCGATACACGTAGAATGTCGGTATCCTTCAAGTTCTCCACACTGGTATTAAACCTCAGCATTCGAACACGATCATCAAAAGTTATCGTGTTCCCTTCCATATCAACTTCCCGCATGATTTCGAGTTCGCTGCGATACGGAGAGTCTGCCAGCGAGCGAAGCACATCCTCGGCTATGCGCCTGCTGCGCAGCAACTCCGTCTCATTCAAGTTTCTCGTCTTTCGATATGGAAGCGGCTCAGTATTGAGTATTGACGCGTCTACCGGATCCACATCCAGAATCAGCATGCTTGCCGATGCAGTGTATACGGGCTGCATTCGATACGTCAGGTATGTCGTTGCGGCGACGACCGCAAAAAAGCAGCCAATGATAATCCAGCGGCCACGGAACAAGACGCGGAAATACTCGGAGAATCGATTCTGGGATTCCTGAAAACTCAAGTTTACCTCTATTCTTAAGGCGAACTACCGCTAACGGTTCTAACTTCGGTGACTCCCGCGCTTTGGTGATCCACGTCTACAGGAGTCTGAAATGACAGTCCATATTTCCAGAAGAATGCCAGTCCCATGATTGTCAACGGCAAGTAGTTCAAAGCGTGAAGCAGGACGGCAAACGCCGCTGCGCGGTCACCCGGTACCTGAAAAAGACTAAGTCCCAATACCGCAACACCGTGATACGTCCCAACGGCGCCCGGTGCACCCGGAATTACAAACCCGATTGTAGTGACTACCAGCATGACCAGCACCGAACCCACCACGTCTTTATAGATCAGCGGATACTCCGGGCCAGTCAGTCTGACAGCCGCCATCACCAGATAAACCATGATTGCGTACATCGCCCATAGCACCAGTGAAGAAATCGCAAGCTTCCATGCTAACTCCCTCCGCCCCATCACGCCCAAACCAGCACTGAACGTGGAAAGAACAGTGAGAATCTTGCTGCCAAGTCTTGAAGGCAGAACGCTCAGCACTTTGCCTGTCCACTTCAGTGCGCGAGTGCGGTCAACTCCCAGCCACACACAGAATCCACCCAGAACAAACGCGGCGGCCGACAGTAAGTACGCAGCACTCCGCAATCTATCAGGGAGCGGATAAATAATCAGTGCGGCGCCAATATATGGCACCATGTACACAAGATCAATCAGTCTCTCGGCGACAATCGTTCCAAAAGCTGCCGACCGTGACATGCCGGTCAATTGATTGACGACTTGCGCGCGGTAGACTTCCCCCAGTCGCATTGGAAGAAGATTGTTTGCCATGTAGCCAATCGTCATCGTGCCAAAAGTCGGAACCAACCTTATGCTCGTCAATGTATTCAAGGTCAGCTGCCAACGCCAAGCACGGATAAAAAGCGTCGTAAAAAAGAACACCCCCGCGATGAGGATATACTTCCACTCCGCATGAGCTATTGCGCTACCTAACTCAGCAAGGTTGAACCGAGGGTAGCCAAAGAGCGCTTCGGCAATCCCCATCTTTCCTGTCAACAGATCCCCGAACTTCGGCTTGAATGCCGTCAGAAAGAGAAAGAATCCACTGATGCCGAGGCTGACCAGAATCCGAGTTAGTTTCTTATTCATGCAATAATCAGAAGCTATCTGGTTCTGAAGTCAATTCGATTTTCGGCTGGAACCGCGGGTGGAGAGAATAACGACGTATCCAGCCTCACAGACTCCTGCCACATGAGAATTTCGTAACGGCTGCTCACACCATCCTCACCCACAAAGCGAATCTCCTTGGGTACACGCTTGCTTCCAGAAAATACCATTTCGACTTCCCCCGTTACTTGCGGAGACGCAGCATCAAGAACAAGAATTGTGTCACCACCAGCTTCGATCAATCGATGCGGCAGCAGTTCCCGGTCAAGACTAAGGAGTATTGCCTCGGGAGACCACTCAGAGCGTCCCAGTGCATCCTCAATCAAGAGTGTCTGCTGTCCCTTCAAGAGTCTCCACTGCATGCTGCCAACTTCGCAGTGAGTCCACTCCGGCGTGTCATGATAGAATGCGTCAGGTCGACGAAAAACCAGCCGACCTTCAAGTCCTCCTTCCGGGAAATCCGATCCAGTGGCACGGTATCCGATTTCCAGCGAAGGCAAAGAACGCAAATGCCGTTCCACGTCGGCGTAGAACTCATTAGCTCGAGTGTCCGCCCAAACGGGAACGGCCAGGGTCAGGAATAGTACTGTCAGCTTATGAAAGTTGTTCAAGGTCCATCAAGGTTTGTTCATCGGCTAGCACTGCGCGTGCCTTTGATCCATCGAAGGGGCCGACGATACCGGCGCGTTCGAGCTGATCGATCAAGCGAGCAGCTCGGCTATACCCAACTTTTAGCCTGCGTTGCAATATCGAAACACTTCCTTGCCCAGTTCGCACGACAATCTTTGCCGCTTCAAGGAAGAATGGGTCGCGACCTTCCAGAATGGGATCGGAAGTATCAGAACCTTCGCGATCCTCCTGCGGATCCTGAGGGAGCACCAGTTTGTTTCTCGGCGATGGCTGCATTCGGATATGCGAAATCACACGTGCTATCTCTTTTGATGTAAGAAGCGCGCCCTGCACGCGTTGCGGTGCCGGTTCTTCCGGATGCTGGAACAGCATATCCCCTTGACCCAGAAGCATTTCCGCTCCATTCGTATCCAGAATCGTGCGAGAGTCAACCTTCATGGCAACTCTAAAGGCAATTCGCGCAGGGAAATTTGCCTTGATCACACCTGTAATTACGTCGACGGAAGGCCGCTGAGTTGCGACAACAAGATGTATTCCTACAGCGCGAGCAAGCTGTGCGAGGCGCGCGATTGGTTCTTCCACTTCCCGCTGCGCAGTGACCATCAGATCCGCAAGTTCGTCAATAATAACGACAATGTACGGAAGGATTCGGTCCCCTTCGCGTGGGGCTTCGCGTACCATCGAGTTATACTCAGCTAAGTGACGTGCTCCGCGTTCTGCAAGTAGATCGTAGCGTTGCTCCATTTCAACCAAGCAGCTTCGCAGCACTTTGACGGCTTCGTCAGGCTTTGTAACGACGTACTCGCTTAGATCCGGTCGGTGTGTAAGATGGTGATTTCGAAGCTCGTTGTATGCCGAGAGCTCGAGCTTCTTCGGATCAATCATCACGAACTGAACCTCTTCTGGCGTTGCGCGGAGGAGAATCGAAGTGATAATTGCGTTTACACAAACCGACTTGCCGGAACCAGTTGTGCCGGCTATCAGCAAGTGAGGGAGCGCGCCAAGGTCGGCTGTCAAAATCTCACCATTCACAGTTCGACCAAGAGCGATCGTCAGTTTCGAAGGCGATGAATGGAACTGCGGCGATTCAACGACTTCTCGAAACGTCACGAGAGCCGGCTTAGGATTCGCCATTTCAATTCCGACGGCCGCTTTGCCGGGGATGGGAGCGAGGATTCGCAATCCCCGAGCCTGCAATGCCAAGGCAATGTCATTCGCCAGTGCTTCGATTCGTGAGACTTTCACGCCGGGTGCCGGCGCAAGCTCAAACTGAGTAATTACAGGTCCGGGATTTACCTGAGTGACACTTGCTTTGACACCAAATGTTTCAAGGCTTTTTTCGAGCAAATAGGCGTTATGCTGTTGCTCTTCCTGAGACATCCCCCCTACCCGATCGGCCGGCGGACTGTTAAAACAATCTGCTGATGGATAAACGTATCCAGTCAAGTCATCCATCGGCATGACAAGCTGAGTTGCCGGCCTCTCGACCGCCCGTCGCGCACCAGTGAGCGGGTCAATCTCTTCGTTGAGATTATGAGCTACTTTGCCCGGACGACCGTCGGCCTGTGCAGATTGCGGCAGTATCTCACCATCACGCTGCGGGATAGGAAGCTCAATGTGACGATCGATGTCGATTTCTTGAACGGACGGTTCACGATTGCTATGTTTGCTCAGGAGTGATCGAATCCAGCGCCAGGCAGGAACAACAGAAGGCAAGGGTAGGTTTCGCGCTCGGCCAGCTAATTGAGCAGTCTGCTCAGCGCGACGCTCCACCCATTCTGCAAACCCTGCGATCGTCATCGACAACCCAACAAACAAGAGTACAAACATCAACAGGAAGGCGCCGATGCGTCCAGTCAACAGGATGAGTTGACCTGTAGCCCAGTAGCCAAACTGTCCAGAATGAACATAATAAGTCGAAGGAGAATCACGATGAATGAACTCACCAAGCACTCCGATACTCGTTGAGCTCCAAAGGCCCAAAGCAAATAGCCAAACAGATAGAATCAGTGCACTTCGTGCCGAGTGCCGACGTAGGATTGTCCAGCCCCAAATCAAAAGAAGCAGCGGGAATACCACTGCGGGCCACTGTCCCAGAAACAATGGCCCCATCAGCGCAGACATGTACTCGCCAAAGCGTCCGGCTGCATTCTCTGGATGCGAGCTGAAGTCACGATATGGGTAGTCATTCATCGAGTGACTCGCCATCGCAACAAACAAAAGCACACCCAAGCATAACAACACCAGTCCGCCTACCACAGGAGCGGCGGACCGAGTTGGCTCAGCTTTTTGGCCAGGATTCCTACGTACTGCCATTTGTCTTCGGTAACCTGATTTTGCCTTCTATGAGTACCGGCACGACTTGATGAGAATCCACTTTCGCGCAGTGGTCAAGGTCATCAGCATATCCAATTGACGCTAAATACCTTCCGTGAAAACAACTGCGCACGACTTCACGGATTTGAGATCTGTAGTATCGAAAGAGATCGAGCGCGGCCTGCGAGCCGTCGTGATCCTGAGCTGCGCCCGGCCCAGACACGCCCTCAACGATTTTCCCCGCACAAACAAAGTCTTCGAGTGAGAACTTGCCATGTCGCCCCGAGCAGATAATGGACACATCCCTTTGGAGGCCACGCGCTGCGGCAACCGCAGACGAAAAGTTGTTGAACCCAGCAACCAGCACATGGTCGGCGGTCTTGCATCGAACCAACGCCGGCGCGCCGTTTGTCGAGGAAAATACAATCGTGCGACCACCGATTCGTTCGGGCGTGTACTCAAACGGCGAATTCCCGAGATCAAATCCCTCAATAAGCTTGCCGTCGCGTTCACCCCCGAGAACCAAGTCGCTTCGACCGGCTTTGATCGCAAATTCGCCTGCTTCCGCAGGTGATGTAACCGGAACAACTTCTCGCGCACCGTTGCTGATCGCTTGGATGATCGTCGACGAGGCTCGGAGCACATCAATGACGATTGCAGTCGTGCCGCGGACATCATCTTCGCTCCACTCGCGCGGAGTGGCAAAGACCTTAACCTTCAGCATGTGTTTCCACCGTTCAGTAAGGACGCTTGTAGAACGGTGGTTTCACAATTGTGGCTGCGGCTGGTTTCCCATGGCAAGAAACTGCGACTCTCGTGCCGATAGAACTGAACTCGACCGGCACATAGCCTAGTGCAATCCCCTTGTTTAGCACAGGAGAGACTGTGCCGGACGTAACGTTGCCGATCACAGTGCCGGAGTCATCGAGGATCGGGTAGCCGTGTCTTGGAAATGCCGATTCGGCAAGCTCGATTGCGACGAGCTTTCTGCTGACTCCTTGCTCCTTCACTTTCAATAGTGAGTCCCGCCCGAGAAAGTCGTCTTTTCCCAGCTTGGTTATCCAGCCTAAGCCTGCTTCCAGAGGATTGGTCGAATCATCTATGTCATTGCCATAGAGACACATCTTCATTTCCAATCGAAGAGAGTCCCGTGCGCCTAATCCTATTGGTTCGATGTCAAAAGGTCTACCCGCTTCGAGAATCGCGCGCCACACCGGGACTGCGGCATCGTTACCGAGATAAATTTCAAAACCATCTTCTCCGGTGTAGCCGGTTCGCGAAATCACAGCATCGTTGCCCATCACTTTGCCTTGCGCAAAGTGGTAGAACTCTATCTTCGCGAGATCAATATCGGTCAACTTCTGCACGACATCCTGCGAGTTGCGGCCTTGAACGGCCATCAAAGAAATCGCGTCCGAGCGATTCTCAAGTTGTACGTCCCCTTTGACGTGGCTGCTGATCCAATCCCAATCCTTGTTTAGATTGGCTGCATTGACAACAACCATCAGATGATCGTCGGCCTTGTAGATTAGTAAGTCATCCACAATCCCGCCATCCGGACGACACATACAGTTGTATTGCGCCTGCCCGGGTACCATCGACAACACATCATTCACGGTAACATAATGCAGGAACTTTTCTCTATCTTTCCCCTTTACCACGAATTCGCCCATGTGCGAGACGTCGAACACACCGACAGTGTTTCTGACGCGTAGATGCTCAGCGCGAATGGAATGGTATTGAATTGGCATTTTATAGCCGGCGAATTCCACGAGCTTTGCGCCCAAAGCTTCGTGCTCGGCTGTCAGCGCCGTCGTTTTCAAGTATTTCTCCAAGAATAGACTAAATCAGAAATTCTTTGTGTTTATAGAAAGGCGAGCGCCTTGTCATGGCCTCGCCTGTGATAGTGTATCCGCCGTAGCCTCGAGTTCTTCTTCCGGGGGCGACTTGAGTTGAATCACTCGAACCGGAATCGATGCGGGCCGATAGCCTTCCTTCATGACCATCTTCTGTCCGTCGTTCGAGACAAGGAAAGTAAGGAAACCTGCCGCGACGTCGCTTTTCATGCGCGTTGTTACATATGTATACGTCGTCATAAAGGGCCAGCGCGGCGATTCCAAGATCGTCTTGGCGTTTGCGGGGATCCTTAATTCACCTTGCGCCCAACGAAGTTTCTTGAATCCTTTGGCGTCGGCCGGCTTGTGGGAAAAGATCAGCAATGCACCGGGGTCATCTGCTGACAGTTCCAGCATTCGCGTGGCTGACGAACAGATAACAGCCGCTACCGAATCCAATTCTCCATAGAAATTGAGAAGCGAAAACCACGAACCAACTCCTTCCAAAGGAGCATAAGGCGTAATTGCGACATTCGGACCTCCAATCTCTTTCCAATTCGTTACCACACCTTCCAAAACTCTCTTCAAGTTCGTGCTGTCGATAGCGTCTATGGCAAGACTCTCAGGAACAAGCAAGTAGGTTGGATAGTGGGCGACCGGATAGGTAAAGAGCTTCAATTGTCGCTGAGCAAAGGATGCGGATTCTGCGCTCGTCACGACACGATCTATGAACACCTCGTCAACCCGCTGGGACAATAGTGAGTCCAAGAGTGGCAGTGTTGAATGCCTTTCAAAAGTAACAAACGCCTGCGGGTAGATACGATTATACTCGTAGGCCACATACGAAGCCATTTCAAAGACGGCATCGCTTGCGCCAATTCGCGCGGATCCCTTCGTAAAAGTCTCATCCGGTTCACTTCTCTTGCAACCCAGCAGAAGAGCGACTATCATCAAAAGCTGACAACACTTAATCATCACTTCTCATTTCCCCAAGGCCGCGAGTGTTCGCCGCCATATCGCCGATGCTCTGACTTCGGAGTTCTCGAAACCACGAATCGATGCACACCCAAGAGTATGACGACGACGCCAAGTAAAGTGCGAAGACCAGTCTGTGGCGGGATTTCCTTTAGCAGCACACCAGATAGGATGAGAAGTCCCAGAATAAGAAATCCAATAGGCAATACCCAGCGTGTCAACATCCCTTGCTCATCTGTCTATGATAGGATTACAATTCTGCGGTCGATACGCTTCTCGGCGATACTGCACGATAAACATTCAAGTATGACATTGTCTCGCCGTTCAGCATTCGATCCTCTCGTGAAAGCTATCAGAGCGCAAGACCGCACGACCTGAGCCGCGCGGTCTGGAGGTATCGCGACTATGCTACTGAACCTTGAAGTTAAAAGGAATCGCGATCCATACACCAACCGGATTCCCCTGCTGAATCGCCGGGGTAAATCTCCACTTAGGCAGGATCTTCTCGACTTCTTCCTCAAATCCAAGTTTCTCTGGTTTGGCCTGAACGATGCGCCACTTCTTCACCATGCCCTTGGCATCCACATAGACTTGTGCAGTCACCTTTCCGGACACACCGGCTCGTTGCGCCATTTCCGGGAATGCGGGCTGCGGGCTGAAATCCGGAAGCGGCTGAGGCGGCACTTCGAAAGGAATGAACGTGTCATAGCTCGGGATCTCGCCGTCGCCCAGACCATCACCGAACACCAGCTCAACGCCTTCCCCGATTTCGAGCGACTCGTCGCCATACTCTTCCACGATGGCCTGCACGAGTTCCTCCTGTTTCATCATCTCAGGCTGTTCCTCGGGCACTTCCTCTTCCTTGACGGCAATCGGGATTGCCACCTTGGGTGGTGCAAGTTTGGGACGAGCGATTTTTGGTGGCGCCTTGCCCGGATCCAATTGCTTGAGCTTTTTCAGAATCGACGGATCAACCACCATGACCCTGTCAGGTGGAGGAATCTCCTCTTGAAACAGGGTCGCGATGTACGGGGACGCTACAACGACGGTATGAATCAGTGCGCTGATCACCAGACCGCGCAACAGATTCTTGCCGACGTACCTCTTCAGCTCAATGGAGCCGTATTTGCCTTTTTCAAGCTCTTCAATATAATTCATGTTCCTCCGCCTTCCTGATTGCGGTCCAGCGGTCGGTTAGAGCTGTTCCGATTCAAAGAATGTGCTTTCATCGGGCCGCGCAAGACCCTCTGGCCCCGCAGTTACAAATCCGGCTGCACGCAAGAGCGAGTCTTCCCACGTCGTGTAGCGATCTATCGAGAAACGAGTCGTTCCAACCAGATTAAACTCATCGACCAAATTTACAAGTGACGAATATCGCGCCTTCGGATGAATCCGGGCCACAACTGTCACTTTGTCGCCGAATGCGTCGTAGCGTGTCTTCAGTGAGTCGCGCAAGTGTCCCCACTCGAGCGGCTTGGGACCAGCATTTCCGACCTGCATGGCCAAAGAATCATTATTCAACACAAAGAATGTCAGGAGTCGCTCTTCCTGAACCTTTACGATTGATTCTTCTCCGGTGTCCGGAGGTAGAACCATCTCCATCGCGGTCGGCAAACGGAATACCGTAGTCACCATGAAGAAGATCAAAAGGAGGAAGGCAATATCCACCATCGGGGTCATGTCAATTCGAATGGCGACTCGCGGTCGCTTCCAAGCCTGACCGCCTGCACCACGTTTCGAACCACCACCGCCAACATCTACAGCACCCATTTTGTTCCTGTTATCCTTCTTCCACTTCCGTGACCATGTTCACGAAAAGGAGATCGTTTTTCTGCAATACTCCCAATACCTTCTCTACCGTGCCGTAGTCGGCGTCTCGATCAGCCTTGAGAACGACTTTCTCAACGAGTCGCTTTAGCATTAGACGCTCGATACGAGATGCGATAGAATCCGGTGGAAACTCAATACCCTTCGTAGCTCGACCCACGATTTCCGCGAGGCCGTTCTCCACGTCGAGCGCGGCGTTGTCGAGTGTCATAAATACCTTGTTGTCCTTCGGGATCGTGATGACAATGATATCCGTTTCGGGCAACTGGCGTATTGAATGTGAAGAAGGTGTTTGCACAGCCACCTCTTCCGGCTTTTTGAACACCGTCGTGGACATGAAGAAGATAAGCAAAAGGAACGCGATGTCCACCATCGGCGTCATGTCAATGCTTACCGGAATGCGGCGTTTCTTCGGAGCAGCCATAGTGCGTCCTTGTCGTTTAGCTTACCCTGTACCGCTTAGTTCTCTTTGTCCTTAAGAATCTCTACCATCAAGTAGGCCGCTTCGTCAATCTCATAGTTGAATTGGTCAACCTTGTTCACAAAGAAGTTGTAAGCAACGATTCCGAGAATCGCCGCAAACAGCCCGAGCGCCGTATTCACGAGCGCTTCTGAAATACCGCGGGCGAGTTCTGCAGCGTTCGGCGCACCTTGAGTGGACATAGCCGCGAACGCGCGAATCATGCCGATGGTCGTTCCAAGCAGACCGACCATTGTGGCGATTGAAGCAATCGTGGAGAGTGCAATCAAGTTGCGTTCAAGGAACGGAACTTCCAGCAATCTCGCCTCGTTAATTGCTCTCTGAGTGTCGGCGATCTTCTTCTCATTGTGCACCGACTTGTCAGAGGCAACGCGTACCCACTGCTCAGCTCCGGCTTTTAGTACAGCCGCCGCCGATCCGCGTTGGCTGTCCGAAACCTTAATAGCGTGGTCATACTTGCCTTCTCGAACGGCCTTGGTAAACTCGGAAAAGTAGACCGGCAATGGACGCGCGCCGCGGGCACGGCCCAAGGTAATGATGCGTTCAGCCACAAAAGTAATCAGCATCAGAGTAAGCGTGATCAATATCGGCACGACGGGGCCGGCCAAGCTAATCTGGTGAATCAGCGGCGTCAACTCAACGCCTTTGTCCAAAATCGGCAGGATGACCCAATAGAAAATCGATGCCAGTGCCAGTGAAAGGACCAGCGTGATGGTCGTGAATGTGCCTTGCTTCATGCGAAAGTTCCTCTGCCCAAATCAGGTGTATTAAAGAATTCTAAGATCTATCGTCGCCATTGGCTCAGAATCTGGCCAATCTGTTCGCACTTTTCGCGTCCCACCGGACTGCCCAGGCTGCCTGCTTTGCAGTAGGCTTCCTTGGCACGCTCGACAGTCGCTTTGTCCTCTTCATTGGAAAAGTAATAGCTGTCCCCTAAGAATACCCAGAGATCTGCGTTGTTCGGACAGGCCCGTACCCCCTCCAACAATGCCGAGACGGCAGCACCATATCGTTCGCGTTTCAGATCAATATAGGCATTCAGTTGATGAGCGTCACAATTGCGCGGGTCTCGTGCAATCACCTTCTGCACCGATTCGCGAGCGAGATCATACTGTTTTGTCTCGATGTACGCATTCACCATGATTAGACCGTAGCGATCGAGGAAGGCAGTATCTGCGGAGAGTGAACTCAAATAGGATGCAAGTTTGGACTGGTCATCCATTCTTTGCAACAGGCTGATCTTCCGTGTGACATCACTTGACGAACCGGGTGTAACTTCAAGCTGCTTCTCAGTGTATTGCAGCGCGGATTCCAGATTATTGAGCTTGTCATAGGCACGGGCAATATTTGCGTAAACGTCTTGCTGCTTGACAAGCTCCGGCGTGCTGAGAGCTGCGGCCCGCATCACGACAATCGATAACTCAAGCAAGTCGCGGCGCAAGGGATGCTTGTCGTTCAGAACTGCATCCGGCTGTCGCAGCGTCGCGGCTGCAGTGCGGTAGCGGGTCGCTACATCCGCATAAAGGGTCCGGAATTCAGACTCGGGAATCGTCGGAGCCGGCGATGCGTCTGGTACGACTTCTCCGTCTACCGAGACAGGGGGAACGGGCGGCTTGGGAGGAATCGGTGCGCCCGTGGCAAGACTTTCATACGCTTCTGCCTGCTTGTCAAACTCTTCTGCTAGCCGATCGCGTGAGTCCTTCGACATTGAATCCTGCTGCGCAGCATAGAAGGTCGAGCGACCGACGAAGTACTCCGCCTCTGCAAGTGAAAGCCGGATGTCATCGCGAGTCGGTTTCAGGGCAAGTGCGCGGCGCAGGGGAGAAATTGCGGACGAGTAGAAGTTCTTCTTTTCCAGCTTTGACAAGTCCACATAACTGCGGCCTAGCCAATAGTTCGCAAGAAAATTGTCAGGGTCCTTCTCGACTGCTTTCTGAAACTCCGCCGCCGCTTCCGCGTATCGTTTTGCTGCGTAGCGCAGTCGTCCGCGTAAGTAATCGACCTGCTTGTTATCGGGATCGCGTTCCTGAACAATCTTGAAGAGCTTGTCCGCATCATCGTACTTCTTCTGTGTCAGAAGCGTCTGACCATACTCGAAAGCGATGTCAGGATTTCCTTCATCCAGATTCCAGGCTATGTCGTAGTTGTCTGCAGCAAGCTGTACCACATTCGCATTGCTGTAAATGCGAGCCAACATCAGGGGATAAAGAGGATTGTTCGGATTCTTTGCGGTCGCACTGGCAAGAATTGGAGTTGCTTCACCGATCTTCCCCTGCTTACCTAAGATCAAGGCACGGGAAGCTTTGATCTCGTCAAGCTTGCCTTTCTTGTCCTTGGACTCCGCATTTGAGACAACTCGATTCGCATCGTCCAGTCTATCCATCGAGACATAAAGGGTCGTCAAGTCCACGACCGATTTGGTGTCTTTTGCATCAAGCGATAGCGCCTTCTCATAGTGTCCGATTGCGGAAGACGTGTCTCCCAAGAACAGACTTGCGCGACCCCAAAGGTGCCATGCGTCAACGCTTTTCGGATCAACTTGGGCGGCTTGTTCCGCGAGTCCAACGACATTCTCCCAGTCGCCGCGCTGTGCCAATTGTCGGGCGCGGTCGAGAGGTTCATTCGGCGCAGCAAAGGCGACGCCGACACACGAAAGAACCAGCAACGCCAAAAGCCGATTGTAAATTCGAGAAATCATGAGGATTGTGCAACGCCCCAGATTGCCGGGGTGCCGAATAGAGGTCTGGAAATGTCAAGGCAATATAGCCAACCGAAGCAAAAAGAGCAAGTTAGCGTTCTGTTAGTCAGTGGTTTCGCTTGGTAGTTAGCCGACACTGCCTGCCTCGACTTTCTAAGGCATGTCTTTATTTTACAGTATTTTACTGCTTGTTTGGGCGATTGGGTCTCGAAGAGGACGAGGCAAGTGCCTTAGCCTGATCGAACATCCCAAGTGCTGCCTGAACCTGTTCGTCGTCTTGCAGGCGAATCATGTGGTAAAGATTGCGGTCGTTAAACAGAAGACCTGCAATCTCGCCACGCAACTGCGTTTTGGTGAAATGCAGATCCTGTTCCCAGCGAGGCTCATCGATCTCGATCTGGCTCTTGATGACACGCTCTTTGAAGTCTCGAAGCATCTCGTCGGTCACTTCGAACTCCTGAGAGAATCGGTCAAAGCTCTTGCCCCATTCGGGATGCTTGGCCACATAATCCGTCGCATAGTCAAAGTACAAACGCTTGCTGAAAATTTTCGCAGTCAGCGCGTTGGTTCGACTCGGCACCACTGTACTATCCGGTGAAATGCCGCCGCCACCGTAGACAATGCGGCCGCCATCAGTACGAAACGCTTCGCGAGGTGTTGTATCCTGAACGGCCTCTTCGAGTGCATTCGGGTCTTCATCGTCGCGGCCCTCCATCACATACTCTGCAAAGCCCTTGTCATAGGGACGTTGGATCAGGCGTCCCGCCGGCGTATAGTACTTGGCTGTCGTAATTCGTACCACTGAGCCGTCAGGCATTGGGTAGGGCGTTTGAACGAGCCCTTTGCCGAAGCTGACTTGCCCCACGACCAGTCCACGATCATGATCCTGAACCGCTCCCGCAACGATTTCGGACGCCGACGCGCTGCCATGATTGATCAGCACGACTAACGGCATATCGTATTTCGCACCGACTCCTGTCGATCGAAACTCTGAGTTAGAGCGACTCGTGCGGCCTTGGGTATAGACCAAAAGCATATCCTTACGCGGCATGAACAAGTCGGCGACACGCCACGCCTGATCGAGATAGCCGCCCGGATTCCCTCGCAGGTCTAACAGCAGCCGCTTCATTCCTGCAGTTTTCAGGCTATCCAGTGATTCAATCACTTCGTCCGTCGTTCGCGCTGTGAACTGATTGATACGAATATACCCGGTTTCTTTGTCCGGCAGCATGAATGCGGCACCCACAGAATAAATGGGGATTTTGTCCCTGAAAATTTCGAACTCGAGCGGCACTTCAATGCCCGGCCTATTTATCGTGATTCGAACCGCAGAACCCTTCTCACCTCGGAGCTTTCCGAACACCTCTTCGTTCGTAATTCCATATGCCGAGATGCCGTCAATATGCGTTATCCTGTCACCAGCCCGAATGCCGAGTCGGTCAGCCGGAGTTCCCGGAATTGGAGAAACAACGGTCAGCCAATCACTCTGAATCGAGAATTGGATACCAATGCCTTCAAAGTCGCCTCGGAATTGCTCTGTGATCTTCGCCTGCTGGTCAGCCGGAATGTATACCGAGTGAGGATCAAGTTCCCGGAGAAGACCGTGAATTGCTCCTTCCAACAGTTTCGCAGCATCTGGTTCTTCGACGTAGTTGTCTCTTACTGAGCGCAAGATGTAGTTCAGCTTGTTAAGCTGCATGTTCACATCACCGGGATTGTCGGCAAACAGAGCCGGACCCCACAACAACCCTGACACCAAGACTGCTAACCCCAGGACCATCATCGCGTAATACTTACGAGTCTTCAACACTCACTCTCCTGAATTAACGACTGTTTCATAGTGCCGCCGAAGCAAAGCTTCTTCAGTAGAAGACAGATCGCGCCCGCGTCGACTCATTGCAATGCGCGCAGTTCCCAATGTTCGAACAAGTGGCTCGACCTTGAAACCGCGCTTTCCGCCCCAAGAAAAACTCTGAATGGCTCGCGGTGGATAGCCTTCACCAAAGACATTCGCCGCCACCCCAACGACCGTTCCAGTATTGAACATTGTGTTGATGCCGGTCTTGGTATGGTCACCGCACATCAACCCCACAAATCGATTACCCGAATCCACCAGCTTCTGCCCAAGTTTCACCTGCACATCACCATAGTCATTCCGCAAGTTGGAGACCGTAGTATCTGCGCCAAGATTCACCCATTCTCCGAGGTGGCTATTCCCCAGAAAACCAGCGTGCTGTTTGTTGACATAGCCCTGCAAAATCGACCCGCTGATTTCCCCTGATACGCGGCATTGCGGCCCGATGCTTGATCCCCAGTAAAGTACCGTACCAGCTTTGATGCGGCAATGGTCGCCGATGCTGAGCGGACCTTTAAGATAGCAATGAGGCTCGATTTCCACCCCTCGGCCGAGCCAAATAGACCCAAGCGAAGTGTCGAAGACAACGAGCGGCGCGACTTGGGACTCTTCTCCCATGTACAGGGGATTGTCGCCAATTTTGTGAACACCCGCTGGAAAAGTTTCGAGTACGGTTGAGCCAAGCAGTTCGTCCGCACAGCCAAATCCTACAGTCAACAATCGCTCGTTGTAAGCCATGTAGTCCCAGACGTAGAGTGCGGACAGCACACCCAACTCCGCTGACCGCACCCCCCCCTTTACTGCTTTAACGAGTGAATCGGCAATCTCAGTTCCTGAGAATCCCTGCCAATCCCTGATTTCTGCGCCCGCCATCTTCGCCCATAATACATTTCCTAAAGAATCGTAGACAGATGGTGGTAAACTGCCCTGTTGAGGAGGCATGAGCAAAACACGACCGTTCAAGAATGTCACGTCTGCCGAATCAGAAGGCCATGGGTCGTTGAAACCGGCGAGCTCGCTGGCTATGGCTTCCATGTGGCCCCGAGGTCGCAAGGTGACGGTGTGCCCCGACTGACGCAGTACCTTCATCCAGCCCTGCAAACTACCAAGACCCGCCCGAATCTCCCAGCAGGGCCTTAGCACATTGAGCGGGAACAACTGCCCTTCCGAGGCTTCGTCTTCAAAGAGCACAATGTGTTTGGCCTGAGTCCAGGCCGGTGCTAAGAGACGGTGAACAAGGTCAAGCGCGGACAAAGAATTTCCCCGGTAGTTGTTTGACAAAACCCTTCAATTCGAGAAGCAGCAGCCTGCTCAAGAGTTCTCCCGGCGGCTGCGCAGCCTTTTCTACTAAGCTGTCGATATGAATTTTGTTGTCTGGAGGAATCAGAGTCCACAGACCAAGTTCGGCATCAGCCAAGTTTGGCTGAGGAACTTGAACTGACGGTTGAATAACTGTGCTCTTTAGTTTCAGCAAGTCAGCAATATCCTGAGGGGAATCGACAAGGGCGGCACCCTCTTTGATTAACTCGTGACAGCCGGCCGCCTTTCCTCCGACAATAAATCCGGGGACAGCTCCGACTTCACGGCCAAATGATGCGGCCAAACGGGCCGTTATCAGAGCACCAGACTTCTCCGGTGCTTCAACCACTACAGTAACTGCAGCCAGCCCGGCAATAATGCGATTTCGTTGCGGGAACGTGTAGACAGATGGTTGTGTGCCCATGGGGTATTCGGACAATAGCGCACCGTCCTCCGCCAGTATTCGCTCGGCGAGTGGTTTGTGGTGGTCGGGATAAATGATGTCCAAGCCGCACCCGAACACCGCCTGCGTCGGGATACCGCGCTCCAGTGCAGCCTGATGAGCAACTCCGTCAATTCCACTGGCCAGCCCGCTAATGACGTGCACTCCTGAGGATGCCAAACCACCAATTAGTTCTCTGCACGCCCGTTTGCCATAATCACTGGCTCTCCGAGTGCCGACAATTGCCACTCTGCGCGCATGTGGATCGAAGTTCCCCTTGACAAATAAGAGTGCGGGGGAATCCTGCTCAATTTCTCTCAATCCCTGAGGGAAGTCATCGTCCCAGAAGCTCATCAAGCGGACTTGCGCCTGCTCAGCAGCCGCAAACTGTGTGTTCCCAAGTTCCCCATCAGGTTTAGTCTTGCGAATGCCATCGATTACTTTCTCTCCGATGCGCGGCACAGCACGCAAGGCACCGTCGGCAGCTTCAAAAACGCGCGAAGGCAGACCAAATTCCTGAACCAGACGGACAGCTCCCCACGCGCCGATACCCGGGACACTTAGCAGGTTCAACAAAGCAACCTTTTCGAAGCCGCTTAATCCCACTCGTCCTCCTCCAGAGGTTCCCCGAGCTTGCTTATCGGCCCTGGAAGTTCATCCGGCTCCCTGAAGATTCGAGGTATTGGTGCGGTCTCCAAGAGTGACCAGAGCTTCTGAATCAACTCTTCAATGCCCTGATTCGTCGCAGATGAGATAGCGTGTTTCCAGGGACCCTTGGGCAACTTCTCGCCTGCCGGCAGGAGGTCGATCTTCGAGAGAACAATCAGGGCAGGACGCTTCAGAAGATCCGGATTCCAGCTCTTCAACTCTGATTTCAGCACTTTGAGTTCCGCCTTGGGGTCGCTGCTTGTGCAATCGAGCAGGAAGAGCAGTACGCGAGTTCGCTCGACATGCCGCAGAAACTCGTAACCCAATCCCCGGCCGTCCGATGCGCCTTCGATCAGCCCTGGCAGGTCTGCAAGGACAAAGCTCGAGTATTCGGTAGGGCGCACAATCCCGAGATTCGGAGAGAGTGTCGTAAACGGGTAGGGAGCTATCTTGGGACGGGCTGCGGTCAGGACGGAAAGCAGGGTTGACTTGCCGGCGTTCGGCAATCCGACCAGCCCAACATCGGCCATTAATCTAAGCTCGAGGAGCAGGTTTCGCTCTTGCGCGGGCTGACCGGGGGTGGACTTTCGAGGTGCCTGATTGCGGGACGTCGCAAAGTGTTGATTGCCCTTGCCGCCGCGACCTCCTTCTGCTACACAAATTCGTTGGCCCGGTTCTGACAAATCTGCCAGCAAGCCGTCTTCTGTGTAGACTTGTGTGCCGACCGGAAGCCGGATTTCGATATCCTTTCCGTCACGGCCAGTACACTGTTTTCTCCCGCCCATTTCGCCATCTTCTGCCTTGAACTCGACTTGATGGCGGAAGTCCATCAGCGTGTGCAATTGCGAATCTGCAACCAGGTAGACAGAGCCGCCTGCTCCTCCATCGCCGCCGTCCGGGCCACCCAGCGGACGAAATGCTTCGCGCAAAAAGGAGACTCGGCCGTCACCGCCTTTGCCGGACCTTACATAGATTTTTGCACGATCTACAAACACAATTTACTCAGTATTTGAGTTGCGAGTGAGGTAAGACGATCCAAGTAACATTTGGTCTGCGACAAATACAAGGGCCAGGTGCGGAACGATTCACACCTGGCCCTCGCGATTCCGAAAGGACTAACTGCGGGGCAGTTAGCTTACTTCATCAACACCATCTTGCGAGTCGAGGTAACGCCATTGGCTTCGAGGCGATACATATACACGCCGCTCGACAGCTGCGAACCGTCGAATGAAATCGTGTGAGTACCGGCATTCAGTGCCTGGCCATTCACCAACGTGGCAACTTCTTCACCCAGCACGTTGAACACCTTCAAAGTCACACGCGACGAATTGATCAAGTCGAACTGGATATTCGTCGACGGGTTGAACGGGTTCGGGTAGTTCTGGAAGAGCTGGAAGGCCTGCGGCAATTCGTTGCGCGAACCCACAGACGTGCCGGCGCACGGATCGGTCGGGTCAAACGGAACCGCGCCGGTACCGGTGTGCTGGCTGCCGTTGATGTGCATCGTCGGCGAGCTCCAATCGCGCATTCCCTGAGCCACGAAGTCGAGGTCTGCAAGCGGCACGCGCAGGTAGTAAATCGGATTGTTCGTCGCAACACCTTCATCCTGCGGGACGCCACCGACATCATAATCCAGTTCGTACTGAACGTGCAGATAGCCGACGCCGCCATCATAAGTCACGACCTTGTTGACCGTCAAATCACGCTCGTGATTGCATGATCCAGCCGGGGCGTTTGGAGGCGTCACCGTGCTGGTCAGGTTGATCGGGTTATACCATGTGCGGCCCATATTGCAGGAACCGGCCACCCAAGCATCAGCACTCATGCTGTAGTTCGCCGAGTATTGCGTGGAGTCATGGCGAATAAACGTGCAATACATCCAATTGGTGGTCGGATCATAGGCCAAGCAAGGACGCTGAACCATCAGCTGCCAGGCGTCGTCCACCAGCAAGCTGTCGCCATTCGAGAAATAGGCGAACTGATTGTGATTCACGATGCAGGAGAATTCATCGGTGTCCTCACCCCAATGCCAGATGCTCGACAAGTTGATGTAGGCCGTCGTATCCGGCAGAGGATCAACGCCGCCCGGCAAGCCGTATTCATACAGCGTGCGCGTCGTGAAAGCCACATGAATCAGGTCATTGTCGTCAATCAGGATTGAGCAATCCGTGTAGGGACGTAACGTGTCGCCATTGCAGGCCATCGTGTCCTGCGACGGGCAGCTCTGGTCTGACGGAATCCAGCTGGTCAAGTCAATCGCCGTATTCCAGTTCAAACCGCCGTCTTCCGAAATCGAAAGCATCAGGTCGTTGTTGATCTGACCGAGACCACCTGTACCGCCGCGTGAACGTGTCCACGCCACCGCAACACGATTTGATCCGGGAACCGGCGAAGCCGCGATGTCGGGAGAAATCGTGCGGCCCTGGCCAAGCGTCCGAACCTGCTGTCCGTTGTTGAACGTTGTGAAGTCAATCTGGATTCCGAAGCCGGAATCAAACAGCGGGACGCCACGCCAGTAGTGATAACCTTGCAGGTCGGCACCGTCGTCAGTAGAAATTCCGTGCAGAACGCCGTCTGAACCCACTGCGATTTTGGGCCAGATAACCTGAGGCTCTACGTTATCTGTCGGCCAAAACGGCGTGAAAGCGCCAGCGTGCGGCTGGAAATCGATCGAAACATTGGAGAACAAAATTGACTCGCCGGGAGGAGTAGCGTGATATGCAGGGAAACTGAAGCCGTCCGGAGTAACCGTCTGCGCAACATAGCCGGCACGCGGCGCGTTGTCAATGGCAACACCGCCTTGGGGAATCAGCGCCTCCCAAGTCTGGGTCGAAGGATCCCAGCAATTGTAGAACACGTGGCGTTGCGCACTTCCTTGATCCTGACCGTTCATCCAAACGACGTGCACAAAGCCCATGTCATCGACAGTGACCATTCGGCCGGCAGTGCCGTTGTGCTGGTAGTCATACCATGTGCGGCCAGCTTCATACTGCGTACCGATCAGGTCCAACGAACCGGATGACGGCGTGCGATAGACCGCATCCGTGCTAATCACTTCACCAGCCGTCCCGGCAAACGGGGTCTTCTGACTGGTGTCCATGCGCTTACTAGTTGTTGCGCCAGCATAAGCCGTGGCAACTAGAGCAAGCATGAGGAACAAACCTATGCTTTTCTTGATCATGAGAACTCCCTTTCTTTGCACCTGCGTAATGCGCAGGTTGTCTATGCAGGAATTGGGTAATTTTGCTACTTGCAATTTCGTAACAACTTACACAGCAAACACTAAAAAGTCAAGAGTTGGGGGCGCCAATCAGGCGAAGGTACCACGAAATCATGGATTGGCCCCATAGCAGGCAGATAACGAGCGCTATAGCGAGGAACGGGCCGAAGGGGACTGACCTTCCCGCCACATCCTTCTTTAACATTAATAAAAACAACGCGTAAAGAGTCCCCAGAGCTGATGCTACGAACATCATCAGCAGGACCGATTGCCAACCCAGAAAGCTGCCAGCCATCGCCCCAAAGACCACGTCTCCCCCGCCCATTGCTTCTTTCTTGAATATCCATTGTCCTCCCAGCAACAAGAGGAGGAATACCCCAAAACCGACCGCGGATCCAATCAAGGATTCGCGTAAAGGGATTGTGTCGAAAAACGCAGCCCCAACGATGCCGATTATCGTCAGAGGAACCGTTATGGCGAAGGGCAAGAGCCAATGACGCAAATCGATGATAATTAAGGCAAGCAAACCGATAAACAACAGGCCGTAAGCAAGACCTGCGTAACTTAATCCAAACTTCCAGACGGCAAGGCCCGCGAGAACCGCAGATGTTGCTTCAATCAGCGGATACTGGACGGATATTGGAGTCTTGCAATTCCGGCACTTTCCACCCAACAACAGCCAGCTCAGAATCGGAATATTGTCAATCCACGAGATTCGCTGCTCACATTTGGGGCAACGGGATGGCGGGCGCACGAGCGACAATTCGGCAGGCAAACGATAGATTAAGACATTCGCGAAACTGCCAAAACAGGCACCAAGGAATCCAACGACGAGATAAACGGGCAGTGCCGGAAGGCCGCCCCACGGCGTGTCTATAGTCACATACACCTCCGAGAAACTAAACGGGTGACTGCACTAACAATATGCAGTCACCCGCAGTAATTTGCAAGCCTTGTGCCTTATCCTGAAGCTTGAATTGCGCGGCCAAGCATGAAGACGGGAAGATAAATTGCGATCAAAATGATACCGATAACGCCGCCGATTAAAATGATCAAGAGCGGCTCAATCAAAGACGTCAGTCGGCCAATTGTCGCGTCCACCTGTTTGGAATAGAATTCCGAAACCTTTTCCAACAGCTTATTGATCTCACCGGTCTCTTCACCCGTCTGAATCAGCTGAACCATGATGGGCGGGAAAACACCCGTCTTCTTCATTGCCACGGAAATCGCGTAGCCGTCTTTAATCATGTGCTGTGCATCGCGGAGAGCGTTTCCGATCACTCGATTCTCAACGACGCGAATGGAATGACTGAGAGACTCGAGCACCGGGACACCTGAGCCGATCAAAATACCGAATGTACGGGCGAACTTGTCCATAAGGGAGGACATCAGCAGATTTCCAAAAACGGGAAACCTGAGCTTCATGTTGTCCCAAACCAAGCCTCCCCGCTTGGTTTTTGTCAGAATCCAGAGGCCGGCAATAACCGCCAGCGCCACTGCGAAGACTAACGGCGCCTGATTAACCATCAACTTGGAAATGTTCATCAGGACCAGTGTTGCAAACGGTAATCGGGCAGAGAATTTGGAATAGACGTCCTCGAACATCGGCACGATGAAGACCATCAGGATCGTAATAACAATGGTCAAGAAGATTACGGAAAATACCGGATACGACATTGCTGAAATGACTTTTCGCTGCGTATCCGCGACCGATTCCAAATAGTCGGACAATTGCTCTAAAATAACGTGCAGGTTACCGGAAACTTCGCCGGCATGAACCAATGCCACATAGAGGTTGGAATACACACCGGGGTGCTTTGCCAGTGCCTCGGACAACGCATAACCCTTTTTAAGATCCGTCGCAACCTGTACGAGAACTTTCTTGAAGCGGTAATTGCGTTCTTCAGCCAACAGGTTCTGAATAGCACGCTCGATGGTCAAACCGGCAGAGAACATCGTGGAAAGCTGGCGAGTGAAGAACACCAGTGTTTTGAGCGGTATTCGCGTTCGCCAACGGTAGATCGCAAGGCCGATCTGTTCCCCGACGCTCATTTCATCGAGCGCAAGTCCGCCTTTGATTTCGCGCACCGAGACGATCTGCGCAGCGCCACGGCGGCGCAGAGCTTCTACGGCGGCTTCGTAGCTCGCCGCCTTGAGATTATCTTCCTGACGGTTTCCCGCGGCGTCTTTGATGACGTAACTGTATGTCGGCATCGCCTCTTGTCCGTCGCTTGTTAGATTTCTTGAACGGTCACGCGCAACAGCTCGTGGCTCGTCGTAATCCCTGCAAAAATCTTCTTAAACGCCGCGTCACGCAGCGTCACCATGCCGTTGGCAAGAGCGGCATTACGAATCTCATCCTGATTCGCATTGTCAAACACGAGAGAGCGGATGTTCCTGCGCATTTCGAGCACTTCGAAGATACCGGTTCGTCCCAGATAACCGGTGTTACGGCATTGCGCACAGCCACGTCCGCGATAAAACTTCCGCCCCTTCAAGAAGTCTGTGTCAATGGCAAGACTCTCAAGTTCCGACGCTTCCGGTTCATACTCGTGCTTGCAGTGTTGACAAATTCTGCGTACAAGTCTCTGAGCCATCACAAGGTTGAGCACACTGCCGCACAAGAATGGCGGAACACCAATATCCAGCAATCGGGTGATCGTGGAAGGAGCATCGTTCGCGTGCACGGTCGAGAATACCAAGTGTCCGGTCAATGCGAATTTGACCGCGATATCCGCAGTTTCTTCGTCTCGAATTTCACCGATCAGCAGCTTGTCAGGGTCCTGACGCAGAATCGATCGCAGCGCAGCAGCAAAGGTCAAGCCGATTCTTGCTTTGGTCTGAACCTGATTGATTCCCGGGACGTGATACTCTACCGGGTCTTCGACAGTCGTGATGTTGTCTTCAACGCTCTTGATTTCATTCAGTGCGGCAAACAACGTCGTGGATTTACCGGCGCCGGTAGGACCGGAGATGATTACCATTCCGTACGGCTGGCGAATCCAGCGGCGGAAAATCATACTGTCTTCATCGTCGAAGCCCAGCGTCGCAAGACTGAAAGCAAATCCGGATTTATCGAGCAGACGCATCACAATCTTTTCACCCGTCACGAGTGGCAGGATCGAGACACGCATGTCAATCTCTCTGTCGGCCGCACGAACCGTAAATCGGCCGTCCTGCGGCAAACGTTTCTCAGCAATGTTCAGTTTTGAGAGAATCTTCACACGGGACACAATACCTGCGTGCGACGCCTTGGGGGGCCGCATAACTTCCATCAGCACGCCGTCGACGCGGAAACGCACAACCAAGGCATCTTCATACGGTTCGATGTGAATGTCCGTTGCGCGCGACTTAATGGCGTCAGCAAGCATCAGATTGACAAGCTTGACCACGGGAGCATCCTCTGTCCCGCCGGTCTTGCTCATATCTACGAGGCTTTCGTCATCCTCATCGGAAGTAGCGAAAAACTGCAGGTCACCGATCGCCTCAGTTACTTCACCTTGCTTGCGAATCTTCTCGTAGGAGTTCTCAATTGCATTAAGGATCGCGCTGGGTGACGCAAGTTTCGCGTCAACTTTCTTGCCGGAAAGCTTCTCAAGGTTATCTACCGCGACAATGTCGTCCGGATCGGCCATTGCCACCACAATCATATTTCCGGTCAGCTCAAGCGGAACAAGCAAGTGCTCCTTTGCAAACGCTTCCGGGACCATTCCCAGCGCGTTGGCATTCTTCGCACTTAAGTTGTCGGCGGAAATAAAGTCCACACCCCACTGTTCGCCGAGTGAGCGGTACACGTTGTCCTCGGTCACCATTCCGAGGGAGATCATCGTCTCGCCGATCTTCTTACGCTTTTCTTTCTGGCGCGTAAGAGCTTCATTGAGCTGCTGATTATTGATCAGACCCTTGCGGATCAGAATCTCGCCAAGTTTCTCTCTCATATTCCTACTTTAGTCGTCCAAAGCGTTCCAATACGGGCCGGAGCCGGTTTAGTTCCGGCTCCGGCCCACTTGTGTCATTCTCGATAATTCAACCTTGCCTTAGCGGCGGAAGTTGATAACCTGTGAATCCTGAGCATTCTGGAAGCCGACGACTTCCACACCCACTTCGCCCGGAATCTCAGGTGTCAAAGGATCGGGGAAGATGAAGGCTTCCGTTTCCACCAACCAGAGTGAACATTCACCGCTGAAGAACAGGGGGTTATACTCGGGGCCTGTTACCGAAATACTCACGGCCTGGCCGGTACCGCCCTGGTTGTTATACATGCGGCCACGTGCTGAGCGGTAGTAGACTTCCTGCCCATTGATGCGGACGTCATGCCCATCGCGAACGATCGAGCGTAGTTCGATGCGGCACGGGGCGGCGATTCCAAAGTGCCATGAAGACGGCTGAGCGTACAGCTCAATTCTCGGCTCTTGAATCGGGAGGATGAGATCAAACGTCTGAGTGATGCCATTTGCCGTAGAAGCCGAAATCTGAACTAACCTATTCGTCATTTCTGATGTGAAACGCAGCGTCGTAAATGCAACGCCCGGACGAACATCTCCGTCGGAGTTTTCATTACCAACTACCACGGATTCGGAAAGAATCTGAGCGTACTCCTCGGGGATAACACTGAAGAATACGGCGGTGCCTGCAATGACGTTATTCTGCACAGCATCTTTAACAAGCGCACTTATCTCAAGATCCCAGGCAGCACCACCAGCATCCTCGCCAAGCTCATTGACACCGAGCTGGATGCGAGCCGGTGGACCAGCGACGACCGTACCTGTGGCCGGCGCGCAAGCCTGACCAGTTTCGGTGGTGACACAGCCCTGAACGAAGACTGTTCCAACACCGGTTCCGGCGTTCAAGGTTGCCACGGCAATACCGTTTGACGTCTGCGCAGAATCGGACAGTCCGCGGTTGTTAATATTTGCACCCGTCGGGATTGAACCTTGCAGTTGGAATCTCACCCATGTTCCGTTTGGAACCGGGTTTCCGTTCGCGTCAAATGCCGTGGCTCTAATTTGTGACCAATCCTGACCACCTGAACCGCGCACGAGCATGCTGGGCGGCAATAAGGCCATGGATAGCGAATTAGCATTTCCTGACTGAACAAACAGAGCTGTCGAGTCTATTGCGCCATTACCCAGTCGAGCTCTGACCACACCATCACCTGCAGTGGTTCCGGTACTTAAGCTGGTTGTAGCGAGGCCATCAACATTTGTTGCCGCAGTTGACGGACTAACTGTTCCGATTGTGGTCTCGAAGAACACAATCACACCAGCTCGGACGGGGTTTCCAAAAGTATCCGTCACTGCGACAGAGACGTCCTGCGCAGTGTTGGTGCTTAACACTCCGATGGGAGTCGGGAATCTTACATAGGTTGCCGGTCCCGGATTGATCTGGATATTCAGCGGGCTTGACACTACCCCGCCAACACTTACTGTCAACTGTGGCGGCATTGCAGGAATCTGCTGGCAAAGGCGGTAGAACTGCACCGTGTCCAATGTTCCATTCCGCAAGCGAACCGAGTCAAATAAAAAGCTGCCACACTCTGTAAACCGGAAGTGAGCGTAATAGCCATTAACTGGAGCACCATTTTCATAGGCAGCATTGACAAAGAGCTGGATTGAATCCTTACCAGCAGTTCCGCTGGCCGTCGTGGCAGACAGAGTGACATTGGTGATTTCAGAGGCAGGGTCAATGCGAATATAGACTGTGTCGCGCAATCCCCACTTCTCATAGCGGGCCACAACGAATGATGAATCCGCAGGATCTTCGCCGTTAGGGACGCCCATTCCACAGAAAGTGGCAAAGGCACGCCCCAGCGAATCGGTGACCCCGATCGGCTGGATCGCGCCGCCATAAGGAGCACCGAAGCGCACTGTGTCATTGCGAATCGCTTCCCCGAACTGGTTCTGCAGAACAGCAGTAATGTTGGCGGCGGTTACACAGCCGTCTGCCTCTACCTGCAGTTTATTCGACGTCACCGTCAAGAAGCCTTGGCGAGACTCAATCTCTTGAACATGAACATTCTGCGAGCGGTTAAAACCACTAACCTGAACGCTGATCGTGAATGTTCCAAATTGGCCGTTATTGAACCAGTACGTTTCTGTCCGACCACCATCATCAGTCGGCGGTGGTACGATCATACGGCCGCCGGTTGCTCTCAAGTCAAGAGACACACCTGAGATTCCGCGCGCGTCGCAGTCCGTGAGCGTAAGTACTACACGAGTCGAGTCTTCCACATATTGGTTTGCTTCCAATAGTGTGTCCGCGATCGTCATGGACACGTTGCAGACCACGTTGGAAGCGGGCAGAATGGCCAGAATCGCGTTATCAGTCAAACCACCTGTGGACGCTGAGATGATCTGGTTTCCGGCACGGGCGTACGTTCTAAACGTCGCATTGACACGGCCCACTGAGTTGGTCGTATCCTGCAAGTCAGTATCCGCCCACTCGATGTAACCGAGGTTATTATTGGACAGGCTGACTTCAACTTTCTGCCCAGCGAGCGCACGACCCTGATCATCAGACACAATAATCGTGACCGACGTTGAAGCCGAGTCACCCGGCAGGAACCGCAGCGTATCATTGACGGTACCAAGCACGATTTGAATGGAACCGACATTGCGTCCGGTCTGATTTGTGCCGGTGGACTTCTCGTCACAACCGACGCCACTTAACAGCACAGCGATTGCCGCCAATAAAATAGCTGTCCAGCGGATAAATTTCATTCTTGCCTCCATAAGTCCCTCCAGGTCCTGGATTGTTTGAGGAAACCGACCGGAAATCTCCGATTTGCGAAAATCTCCGATTGATTCCGACTGCTTAGACCCACGGGAAAAGTGTCACTTACTTGCACTATCGATGACCAAAACCACTGTCGCGAGTTGTGCGACAACGGTAATTACGTCCTTGATGCGATCCCAACCTGTTGTGCGGGGGCGCTGAGGCACGAACACAACATCACCCGGGTCAATTGAAACTTTACTTGAGTAGCGGATTTGCGATCCGTTCCGCCCTTTGATCAACACCGCACGACCTTTCCACCCTGCCTTGTTCTTGCCTCCGGCTTTCTCAAGATAGTGGCTAAGATCTCCCCCCTCGATCCACGGCACTTCTCCGGCGTGGTTCACGTAGCCAAGCACACGAACACCGAGGGGCTGTTCCGGAATCTCAAGGCGATCGCCGTCTTGCAGACGAACGTCTCCGGCCCATCCGGGTGCTTTCTGTTTTGCCGATAAGTCAAGAACGACAGTACCGTATTCCCATCGTGAAAACTCTGCCGACAATTCCTGATCGGCGAGCATCCAAGGGTCGTCCTTGGACAACGTCTTGATAGGATTGTGAAGGAGCCGCAACCGCTCAGCTGAAGTCCTGTCATCATTCCGTCGTTCAAGTCGTGCGGATCGTATCTCTGCACCTGGGAGCAAACCACCGGCCATGTCTAGCAATTCTTGGACGGTCGTAACGCCCGGGGTAACCATGTATGCACCGGGCTTAGCAACCTGCCCGGATATCATCGCTGAACCGGAAACTCGAGAGTGAGGTTTGCCCCCAACATGCACACGATCTCCTGGTTC
This sequence comes from bacterium, assembly GCA_023382385.1. NCBI lineage: Bacteria > bacterium. Next base: position 147,876 of record JAHDVH010000003.1, read on the forward strand.
CAAGCGCGCAGTCAGTCCGCCTGCAGCAAGACTGATCTGTTCAGTGCTTCCCGCCGATCGCTGAATCGTAACTCTTGCTGAATCGGCGCTCGCTGTCAATCCTCCGGCGAGATTCAGGATCGTTTCAACATTATCGCCGCTTGCGAAGATATAGAGATCGGGATACTGCACCTCGCCAAACACCCCGACCTTGGGGCCGTCGGCGAGCGGTGGAACATAGATCACTGCTCCGTCCAGAAGCAATGGATTGCCTCGCAGATCTCCGCCCCTGTAGAATCGCAACAAATCGACTGCGTGAACCCTGCCATCCATCCCGCGCATCTCGATGAGACGCAGATTGGCTTGCGGAACTGCGATTGTGTCGCCGTTCTGAATACGAAGAAACGATCTAATCCCGCCGCCTTCAAGGATCGCATCCGCAACACGCGACGTGGCTCGCAACTTGTACGTGCCCGGAACCAATACTTCACCCGTAACATGCACGCGAAACATCCGAGGCTCTAATAGGGAAACCGATACCCGGCCACGCTTCAGCGCGCGCTCAAATTCGGCAGCAATCAGCCGTTCAGCCTCCGATAGAGCCGTGCCGGCTACCTGAACCGGTCCGGCATACGGCACGGCAACACGTCCATCGCCGGACACCAGAATCGGCACTTCTTCATACGCCGGACTCCAGATCTGCAGGATCAGTTTGTCGCCGGGACCGACGAGATACTGGTCTCTGTCAACAACGCCCTCATACGCCGTTACGCTCGATAAATCCGTTGGCAGTGACTTCGCCGCATCAAGATACTTTGACTTCAGTGGATCGGTTGTGCGGTTTACCGCATCCTGCGCCGACAACGGAAGAGTGCCACAGAGCAAACCTAACAGTAACGCGAGAGCCGCGGCCTGCACCCGCGGAAGCCGCTTATTCTTTTGACTCACCTGACTCCTGCGGCAAGAACTTGCCTTCAACCTCGCGCACGCGTTCCGGAAGTTTCAGCGAGTAACCCGTGCCCAGGATGTGCGGTGTCACCTGAATGATCAGGTCTGTTTTGCGTGTGCTGGTTGTCTTGTGACGGAACAAGCTGCCCAGAAACGGGATATCTCCCAAGAACGGGAAGCGATGCTCGGTCTTTGATGATTCAACGCCCAACAAGCCGCCGATGATTACAGTTTCGCCGTCTTTGATGCGGATCGTCGTCGAAGAAATCCGGCGCTTCACCCAGGGAAGCTGAGTGTCGGACGACTCCAGAAACTGGAAGATTGAAGAAAGTTCAGGTTGAATATCCGTTGTGATGTAGCCGTCTGAGTTGATTTTCGGGGTCACATTCAACATCACACCAACTGTCACTTGGTCAATCTGCACCTGACCGCCCACACCGCCGCTGCGTGCGACATACGGGATCTCATCCACAACTTGAATCCGCGCCGTCTTGTTGTTCAGAGTTGCGACCGACGTATTGGCGAGCACTTCGGCACGGCCCGTGCGAAGGAGCATGTCCAGCGCCACTTCAAAAGCGGTCGCCTGCTTCGACCAATAGCCTATGCGGCGAGGTTCCATCGGAAAGAACGGCAACTGTGACGGAACTCGACCGCGAACGGACGGGTCGATTCCGCTTAGCGCGGGATTACCGTCCTGATCCACAGCGTTGCCAAGCGCGTCCACCGGTGTCTCTGCGATCACGGTCTGCAGAGTGGAAAGTCTGTTCCAGTCAATGCCAAGAGCCTCTTCGTTCTCCACGGCGACTTCGATCATCCTGCATTCCAGCACGATTTGCAAAGGCGGCACGTCTACTTCCGAGACGACACGATGGATGTCAGCGAGAACTTTCGGACTCGTCACGACCAACAGCTTGTTCCCGATACTGTCCACAGTGATGTCAGCGTTGAGCTTTTCCAGCATCTTACGGACGACAGGGGCCTCTACGTACTGCAGATCAACCACGTAGGCGTTCAGTCCAACCTGCTCGCGCAGCTGTTCGCGAGGTGCGACCAGGAATGACTTGCCAACGATTTCATAAGACAACCCCGCCGCGCGGACAACGAGATTCATTGCCTGCTCGATGGGTGTGTCTTTAAGATGAATCGAGATGCGTTCTTCCTGATTGACTTGCGGACCAGTCACGATGTTGAATCCACTTTCCGCGGCAAGAATGGCCAATACCGACGGCAGGAACGCATCATCGGCATCAATCGTCACCAGCCGTTGCAGCGCGTCATCAGTTGAGTTTTGCGCATACACGGCGGTTTGGGTAAGGAGCGTCATGGCCAAGACGGCCGCCCACAGGGCACGGCACCGCGCGAACGAACCAGTCCGACGCACGGCCAGCCCCAAAGAATTACGGAGATGCATTGCCAGTTTCAAAAGCCTGTTCCTTATATCTCGGCTAAAAATTGCTTACTTCGTAAGAGTAGTCCAGTGACCAGCACCGGTTTAGAAATTCGATCCTTCAAGCGAAGTCTTGCCCTCGGACAACTCCCCCTCGGGCGCCGACTCATTGATCAACACCAGACGTGAACCGCCCTTGGTCATCACCATTTGAGCAGGTTCGATGGCCGCCACCCGAAAACCGTTGAGTTCGTCGCCCACGCGCAAGACATGACTTCTTCCCATGAACTTGACAATCGCAGACGGAGTCTCACTCATGACCGTGCATGACAGCCGCATGCGCCCGCGCTGCTCAAGCGTCTCACGCAAACCAAGACTTGCGAGAAATGCTCGCGTCTGGATCGTGCGAGTAAGGTCGAGCGGATCGACCGTCACCTGAGTCTGGTACGCAATTCGATCATTCAAGTCCTTCTCAAGCGTATTGACGGTCTCTTCAAGCTGCTGGTCGGTTCCCAGCACAATCTGCTTGTTCCGCATCACCTCGATGCGTTCCGAAATCTTGTAATTTGTCCAGCCCATCCAGACCATCGTCGCCACCAATAAGGTGAGCAGGATTCCCCAGAGGACGTTTACTCGTTGCGTCATTTCGCGATTGCCTTATCCGGCTTATTTCTGCTTTATGAGGGTAAGTGTGGACAGCTCAATGCTCATGGGGCGCTTCGTCGTCAGCCCCGTCTCCTGCTTTGCCAAGGCCTGCACCTGCTTGACTTGGCTCGAAAGATCAAACTTGTCCAACGTCACCAAACGATTGCTCTTTTCTACATCATTCAGGAAATTGACCAGTGACTTGTAGCTCGTGTTCACTCCCAATACGTAGGGCGTTGCAATATACGAGCTGTAGGTCCTGCGTGACTTTGGTTCAATCACCCGCAACTCAATATCATGATCGCGCAAGATATCCGTCAATTGATTCATGAACGGAAGCGACGCATCCTCGGCGAGCGAATCGCGCTGCGACTGGGCTAAGTTGCCCTCGATTAAGCGTGTCACTTGCTTCAGTTCATTGGCAATTATCTGTGCTGCAATCAACTTCTCGTTCTCGCGGCGGATGGACTCGTCAAGCTCCCGAATTCTTGCAGGCTTTGTCTTATAGACGTAGGTCGTATAGTAATAAAAGCCGCCGGCGGAGATCACAAGGAGCAGCAGTGCGAAAATACTCTTTCTCATGTTGCTGTATCTCCTTATGAGGTTGGAACGTTAGTACCGGGGGTCGTTGCCGGTGCCGCCGCTCGGCTGCGCCGCTTGCCGCGATCCGGGTCTCGCGTCACGCATTCCACGGAGAACATCAGACAGTCCTGACCCTCAAGATTCTTGCGCAGAGACTTGTCAAACTTGATCTCATACATGCCCTGTCGAAAATCCGGTGTCGTCTTCAGCAAATCAACGAACCGCGAAATGATGTCAAATTCCTTTTCCGTGGAATCAACTTTCGCGATGCAACTAATCAGTAGCCTGTTATTCTGAAGTTCGAGTCCCGTCATTGACATGCCCTGCGGCAGAATGTCTGCAAGCACTTCCAGACGACGCGCCCACAAGAAGCGCTCCTTCTCCAAGTTCGCGAGAGCCATGACGTCGTCTTTTGAGACGTTCGTGCCTTCGCGCTTTAAGCTGTCCAGCTCAAACTGAATCCTGGCCAGCTTTTGTTCACGAGACTTGATCACGTCATTCATGGCCTCGTTTTGTGCCCAGGTGATCCCACCAAGCACCACGAACACGAGCGCGAGCAGTCCAAGCAGCAGAAAACTGCGCCGTTCCTGGCGCCGTTGCCGCAGGACGAGTTCACCTTCGCCCTTGTTCAGATTGATTGCAAATAGTCTAACCATGCGCCTTTAAGTAGTGCCTTGCGGCGGTTTGCTTAGTAAATCGCCTGTGCTCGCAGTGCGAGACCAACCGCAGCGGCAAATTGAGGAGGATTCTTCACGTTCACGGTGCCGTCCACGACTTCAAACGGGTCGTAAGATTCCACAGGTACGCTGAAACGCTGGGCCAAGAAGTCACACAAATCCTGCGAAGCCGCGCTGCCGCCGAACAGGATGAACTTCATGATTCCGCTCTGTCCCGTCTCCTTCACGTAGTAGCGAATCGAACGGTTGATTTCATCGTATAGCTTTTCAAGTGGCGCCTTGTCAGATAATGCAAGGCTTGCGGCTAACGACGCACTTGTTGCGGTAGACGCCATTGGTTTCAAGTCCTTGGCTGCTATCCCTTGCCGCTTCTTGATCTCCTCTGCCTCCATATAGAGACAGTTCAGACGGTTCATGATGTCTTCGGTGAAACTCCACCCCGCCACCGGAAGGTCGCGGCTGAAGTACATATCCTTGCGACCGAGAATCAGCAGGTTCGTCCGACGCGCGCCGATGTTCAGGAAGCAAACGACGCCCTCATCGGGCAACTCGTGGCGACAGATGTAGGAATTCAAGCACGACAAAGGTTCAAGATCGACCACGCCGGGCTTTAGTTCAAGCTCGCGCAAAACGTCAACATGCGCATCAAACATGCGCTTGGTTGTCACGGCAATCAGCACTCGGAGCTTGTCCACTTCACGCGGATCGTCGCCGATGACCTGATAGTCAACAAGGGACTCGGAGCCATCCAGCGGCAAGTGCTTGCGCGCTTCCTGCGTGATCGCCGAGGCCATTTCGTCATCCGGCATGCTCAAGGTGCGGATTTCCTTGGTGGCCATATTCAGTCCCGAGAGGCACGACCCCAAGTGCGAGACACGCTTGGGCCTGATTCCGGCTTCGCGGAACATTTCCAATACGAGCGGCACGACAGACCCCTTTTTGGGTCCGTCCAAATCATACTTCTCGTTGGCCGCAGTGTAAATATCACGCTGCCAGGCACCAATCACACGATGCCTGTCACCATGCTTCTCGGCAACCACCAATTTGATCGCGGACGAGCCAATATCGAGGCCCACGCGAAGATTAGATTTTAGTCCAAACACGGAAACTCCAAGGCGGGAGAGTAGTTCAAGAAGGTCTCTGCACTAAGTTGTTCAGCAAGTCTGCGGCAGACAATAGCAAGGTGGGCAGGCCGCGGCATGCAAGGCGACCCCGCGGGCAAAGCATGTTAGTTGCTCCGCCCGCGGCGGGTCGAAATTCTTTGGGAACAGATCAATGAGCGTATCTAAGTTCACATCCTAAAGGCCACAGGACCTTTCAGACGTAGAAGCGCGCAGCGAAAAGGCTTAGTTATAACGAACGCGTTTCGGCGGTTCCGTATTAACATCCACCGAAGATTCAGACGCCTGACCCCACTGGACAAGGTTGAACAAGGCACGGCCTTCATCATCCGTCGCGTCAAGGAAACAGGGCGGGCGGCGCGTCTTGAAGCGGTTATCGTAGTGATAAACCTTATTGTAACCGGTGCCGCCGCGATTCGATCTGTGAACGTAACCGCGATTGTACTGAGTAATCGATCCGGTCATCACGATATTGCCGCGCTCGTCCGGCTGACAGGGACAGATGTAGTTGTCACCAATGTCATTCATCTGCTCGAGCTGGAAACTGCCGCGCAGTGCCACAATTGCCGCCGTGATGACGATGTTCTGGCCCTGTGCGCGATTCTCGCGTCCGTTTTCCCACGTGTTCGCGATATAGATCCACTTCTCGCCGACGATTCCGATGATGCTCCCGTTATCTCCCATCGCCGCGGCGGGAAGTGTGCCGTTGATCTGATTCGTGCCCTGAAGCATGATGTTATCAATCAACCGGATGTCTTCCTCGCAACCAATCGTGATTGCGCAGTTCTGTGGAGCCATTTCCCCCTTCAGATCCAGCTTGCCCTTCACGAACACACAAGGCTTCGGGGTGGCCGCGCAGTTTACCTGAATCAGAATCGCGTGGTCATAACTGAACTCCGTGCCTTCTTCGTAGTGATAGAAGTTCGCGGTCGTTCCGTTGATTTCGCAGCGCCATTGATGGCCGGGCACCTCGAGGATCCAGCCCTGCTGGGCCGCACCACTCCGGATCGGGTCAGCAAGTTCCGGCAAGTTCACAGGAGGCGCATTAAAGATCGGCGCACCACCCAAAAACTGCCCGGCGGGATTCGGGGAACCGGGCCGGAAACTCGGTTTTGTCGTGGAAACAATGTCATAGAACACTGGAAGGCCGTACACATTCTGGGTCGCAATCCAGTCATTCGAGTGCGTTCGGCCCCAGAGCGTGTCGCGTCCGAAGAAGCGCACAATATCGCCCGGGAACGTAATCGAGGTTTCGTAGTTCGTAAGGTACATATAATCTACGAAACTTCTGACTTGAATGTAAAGAACCGCTTTGCGCTTGACCTGTCGGACTTCATCGCGCGACACCGGGACTTCAACCACACCGACCGCGGAGATTCGGTACTTGGTCGAATATCCGAAGTTGCTTTGGTCGTTGAGACTGCCAAACACCGGAGCAATCCTGACGTCCTCAAACGTGCCGACCCCGACAATCTCACCGGAGGACTGCTGTGCTTGGACCTCGCTGCCCGGAAGAAAAGCTAACTGTAGCCTGTCCATGTGATTCAGGCCCGATTCAATCACGGCGGTCTGCGCGATGTAGTAAGCCTTCATCGCGGCCTCGGTCTGTTTGATGTCCGTCAGCTCATCGGCTGCCCACTGCATGAAGGCAAGGCCGGTGCCCAGCAATGCAGCCACCAGCGCCATCATGGACATCAGAATGTAACCGCCGTCGCGGCGGCGTGCGGATAGGATTGTGGTCCTGTTCATGATCTGTTCCCTGTTTGATCCTTGAATGGACTAACTCTTACGCGGGTGGCCGGGCAATTGCCGGCGAAGCTCCCGCTCTCTGACTCATGCGAGCCAGAAAGCAAGACCTCTCGCCTTGTCCGATGCTCCGCGTGTGGTCCATTCAATTCCACTGGAACAAACAGCTGTAGGCCGGGTTGCCGCGCCCTGCGGCGCGGCAACCACACGGATTTCATAAACTAAAAGAACACAAGGCAGGTCGGGCTTAGGATCCCGTCAACATGCCCTGAACGAACTCTTGATAGTATCGGTTGTCGTTGATCGACTTTCCGAAATTGAGAGGACTGACACTCGTTTCATAAACACGCTCGCGAATGTAGTCGTCTCCATAGAGGCCGATCCCGTTGGCCGCGCGATATCGATACTGCATGACCAGCTTGATCCGGATAACCGACTGTGCGATCGTACGGCGCTCAACCTCATTGCTCAAGTTCGCCAAGACCGGATCTGTGCTCAACGGAAAATCCAAACTGAATGACTTCACACTCATCTGGTCCCTGCGGTCAAAGGCAGCAAGTTCGTTGTTCCGGGAACGATTACTACCGCGCCAAACGTATTGGCCGGACCGGTTATTCGCCCATTCGGGCTGAGTCCGATTAAACAGAATCCCCTGGTCCGAACGATGCGAGAGCAGAACAAATCCGCCAAGCATGTTGGGGTCATACAGCGCCCAGGTATCCGTAAAATATCCGTCATGGCGGTATGGGAAGTGACCAGATCCGGCATCCATTCCGGCATTGAAACCACCATTCTCACCGACATACTCACCCATCGCAATGCGCCACAGAGGATTGCGGCCCCCGGCCAATTGATAGGCGCCCATGGACCACTGCAGGACATTTATCATTTCTGACATGGCTGCCTGCGCGTACTGGTCCATCTGTCTTTCGGCGTTGGTCACGCGCCACTGCATCGAAAAGTCGCGATACGCCGTCCATCCGCCCAGCAATCCGATGGAACCAATCGCCACAACGACGATTTGCGACATCAGCGTGAATCCGCCAGCTCGAGTCAGGCTGGAGAGTCCTACCTTCCGGAGGACAGAATTGAGTCTACTCATCTTGGCCTCCTTAGCGGGGTAGGGTGAAAGTTGTACTGAGCGTAATTCTTCGGTCAGGACCGAGCATGGCACGGGCCGGAGCACGCGGCATGCCGGCGACTGCCGGTTCCTTCCATTCCGCATGAGCAGTGATCCGCCAGTAATCCGGTGCCATTCTGGTAACCGGATCGTCAACCCATTCCATGGCATCGCGGTAGATGTACGAATAGGTTTCACGCAAGTCTCCGTCGCGATCTGTCGGACTGTCGAGGTTGAATTCCTCTAAATCGTTCGGCGTGCCCCACCAGCCCTGATTGTCCTGATACCAGGCTGAGAATTTCATGCGGGCCATCTCTTCTTCCATAAAACCGCGCAATTTGTACAAAGCGGTCCGGTAGTGCTCTTGTTGAATTAGAGCCTGCCGCCCGTACAAGAGAGAGTAGGATGTACCGACTGCGGTTATGGAGATGATGGTCAGTCCGATGGCAATTGAAAACAGGTCAATTGCGCCTCGTTGCAGCTTACGTAGACGATTGCTCATGTGTGGCCTCATCTGTTTCGTTCCAGTGGTTCAAGGCCTATCCCCCGGATTACTCCGAGAGATTAACCTCGAACAACTTGGAATTCTCTGCCACGTGAGCCGCAGTCTCTCTGCTGATCATGCCCTTATGCAGCAAACGCATAAGGTCCTGATCGAGGCTCTGCATGCCCGATTTGCCGCCCGACTGAATGACGGAGGGAATCTGGTAAATCTTATCTTCGCGAATCAAATTGCGGACAGCCGTAGTCGCAACCATGATTTCAGCGGCGACGACCCGGCCATTCCCGTCTTTTCTCGGAAGCAGTTTTTGTGCCACCACCGCTTCCAAAGACTCGGCAAGCATCGAGCGCACCTGGGTCTTCTGGGCGGCAGGGAAAATGTCAATAATACGATCAATCGTCTTTGCCGCGCTTGAAGTGTGCAGCGTCGCGAATACAAGGTGACCCGTCTCAGCCGCAGTCAGCGCAAGCGATATAGTTTCGAGGTCGCGCATTTCGCCGACCAGAATGACATCCGGGTCTTCACGAAGTGCCGCACGAAGCGCGTTCGCAAAACTGTGTGTATTCGCACCCAGCTCGCGCTGGTTCATCATGCAGTTCTTGGAATCATGGAAGAACTCGACCGGGTCTTCAATCGTGATGATGTGAAGCTCTTTATACTCGTTAATCCAATCCACCATCGTGGCCAGAGTCGTAGTCTTGCCAGACCCAGTCGGACCGGTCAAGAGCACCAAGCCTCGGTCACGATCCGCCAAGTCCCGCATGACTTCCGGCAAACCCAACTCTTCAAATGAGCGGATTTCCGCGGGAATCGTCCGGAATACCGCGCCGTATCCATTAATCTGCTGGAATACGTTGACACGAAAACGGGCGATATCCTCAAGCTTGGCAGAGAAGTCGATTTCCTTCATTTCGAGGAATCGCTCCAACTGCTCACGAGTCAGCACCTGCTGAACGATATTCTCAAGGGTTGCGTGAGCCATACGCGGCAGGTTCAGCTTGCGCATGCGACCATGCACGCGAATCATCGGAATAGATCCGCTGGACAGGTGCAAGTCCGATGCGCCCTGATCCACGGCAAACCGAAGCAGATCAAAGATGTTAATATGCTGTGCCGTTGCTACTTCCGCCACTTCGCTCCTCGCTTCCTGAATCCTGTCTATCGCCCCTAATTCATTACACGGAGCAAGTGCGGAGCAGACTTTGCCGCTCCGCACCACCCCTAATCACTTAGTTCTCGTCGGGTTCCGGCAGGCCGTACCCAAACCAGCGGCCTTCCTTAATCCGGTATCTGACTTCCTTGCCGGCGCCGCCGCGCATTTGGTCGGTCGACGTGGCAATGATTTCATCCGGTGGTGAACCTGTGAAGTTAAAGGTCCACTGAAGTCTTGTTGCCTCCGAGAGATCCAGATACTTCGTATCCTGAAGGTCTTCAACAGCACCCGGCCACTCGCCGCGGTCCTGATAATAGATCTGAGCTGCTTGCCAGATCGAGTTAATTGCGGTCTTGGCATCGCTGGCACGAGCACTGTTCACATATTCAAGGTAGATCGGTACCGAAATCGCGGCGAGAATGGCCACAATGACCACCACGATCAGAATTTCGATAAGGGTAAAACCCTTCTGGTTCTTCCGCCGACGAATGAGTCGGTTCAACATAATACGTCCTCCAATAATGGCTTACCGTTGCAGATTCCCCGTGCCTGAATCCAATCACTTGCACGGTCCTCCATGAACTTAATGACTCCCAACTTACAACGAGAGGCTCAATTAATCAAGTCCTCAGAGGGCCGTTCTGCAATTCAGGTTCCTTGCAACTCAATGACTTAGGGCAACAATTACGCCCGGAATAGTGAGCTGAAGCACCATTTAACTTTAATAATTACAGTATCTGGACGCGCAATCTGCTGTGCAAAGCGTGCAAATGATGCATATTGTGCACTCGGAGATTTCCGTTGGACATTTCTCCTATTTATTTATTCGAGAGTCGAGAGGCACGACTGGATTAGGAGGACTGTCACGAACTTCCCCATGGTGGCGGTATACAAAACCGAAAAGAGGCGGCCACCAGCCGCCTCTTTTCCCAATTCCTCAACGTGTAACTTAGATTTCTGCGCGCCAGCTGTCCTGCAGAGTGGGGTACACAACTGCAATGACAGCAACAGGGATAAGCAAAGCCAGCAACATGAAAGGCTGCTCGGAAAACAAGTTCGTTCCGAGCAATTGGTCAAGCCAGCCCGCACCAAGCGAGAGATCCGAGACTGCGCGATTCCACAAATCGCGTCCCCAAATCAATGCAACGATTGCGATGCCCAGTGCCGGCGCAAGACCCACTATCCAGTCGTAGATGACTGAGCGCTCTTTTACTGTTTCGATTGCCGGATGGGTTCGCCTGAGCACGGCTGATGTGAACCCAGCAGAAGGCGTCAGAGCAGGAAGCGAGCTTAGCGCGTGATCCATACGCTTGACTTGGCGAAAGAGTCGAGCTGCACGGGGATCTGACGCGACCAGAGCATCAAGCTGTTCCGCTTGTGCCGGTGACAATTCGCCCTGCAGCCTTTGGCAAATCAGTTCAATGAGTTGTTCTTGATTCATTCTGTCCATTCCTGCCCCTCCAAACTATCCCCAAACATCTGCTCCCGTAGCCAGGCTTTTCCTCTAAAAAGGTAGCTCTTCACGGTTCCCACAGGCACTTCCATTATTTCGGAAATCTCACTGTATGAGTATTGTTTCAAATAGAAGAGAACAACCGCAGTTCGATGCTTTTCCGGCATCTTTGGAAGTAATCGAAGCATCTGCTCTTTGAGGAGGATCTCTTCGGCATAGGGATTCTCCTCATCCTCACTCACAAACTGCGGACCGCGTTCCACCGCCGGGTCATTAATATCATAGAATTGTGACTTGGAACGCGAAGTCTTGCTCTCTGCAATCGCTAAGTTCAAGGCTATTCTGTATATCCAAGTCGAGAGTTTGCAGTCTCCGCGAAAATTATGCAGACCCTTCCAAACCCGAATGAACACTTCCTGGGCAAGGTCCTCCGCATTCTCCACCTTCCCGGACATGCGGGCAACCAGATTCAGAACCAGTCCTTTGTACTGGTCAACCAATTCACCGAAAGCTCGCTGATCGCCTGACCGGATTCTCTCGATTAATGCGAGATCCTGATCATCTGACTGCGGAGATGACACCCAGTCCCCTGTTTTTAATATCTGAGCCGGTTCTCGTCCAGAATGTTGCAATCAGCTGCTGCAACATTCTCACGCCTGCCTTGCTCATACAAACTGAAAGGGTCCATCCGGGGCCTCCTGCAGATTGGCCAGCATGCAAAAGGGATTTCAGCATCGGCTCAAGTTTAGGAGAAATAAAATGTTAGATGATGTGATTGGCGCGCTCATCGGATTAGTGACGGTTTCAGGAATCCTGCTCCTTGTCCTGATTGTTGTAATCATGGACAACCGAACTCGTCGAATGAGGGTGAAACTGTTGCATGAGGAACGAATGCTGGCCCTCGAAAAGGGCTTGCCTGTGCCGATGGACTATCAGGACGGCATCCGGCAAAAGCGCCGCCCGTACGTCCGAGGGCTGGTCTTCCTGGGGATAGGTATTGCCATGCTGAGTTGGTCGGGCTTTGCTTCTGGTGACGAGGATCTGGCCGGCATGGCAATGGTGCCGACGATGATCGGCATTGCGCTAATTCTTGGGGACTGGCTCAACGAGCGGAAGGCTCAGGCAAAGACGAAAGTCGAGTCAGCCTCGTATGCTGCGGAGCCTGTGAAGTATCCATAGAAGGATAGTCTGTGATGTAGTGCAGTCCCCGGCTCTCTTTGCGAGAGATTGCTGAGCGCACGATTAGGTCGGCCACGAGTACCAGATTGCGGAGTTCAACCAGATCCGAGTTTATGCGGTTTCTGCGATAGAATTCCGCAATTTCTTTTGTCAAGAATTCCAAGCGTGCCTGCGCTCGCTCAAGCCTTTCTGTAGTTCTCACGATTCCCACAAAGTCCCACATCAAGCGGCGGATCTCATCACGATTGTGTTTGATAAGGACGGCCTCGCGCTGGTCATGTGTTCCTTTCGCTGACCATGGGTCGGCGGGAGGAAGATCCTTGCACTCGCTCAACCATTCACTGCAGTCTTCCGAAGCGTTTGCCGCATACACGACCGCCTCCAGAAGGGAATTTGACGCCAAACGGTTTGCGCCGTGCAAACCGGTACTGGCCACTTCTCCGACCGCATACAACCCTTGAACCGTGCTGCGACCGTTCAAATCTGTTTCGACACCGCCGCATTGGTAGTGAGCGGCTGGCACGACCCAAATGGGTACTGCCGTGAAATCGAACCCTTTGCGTTGACAGGTCTTGTCGATATTGGGGAAGCGTGCACGCAATGCGTCTGCATCAAGATGTGTACAATCCAAGAGAACGTATGGATCGCCTCTGCGTTTCAGCTCCGTGTCAATGGCTCGGGCAACGATGTCACGCGGGGCAAGCTCTTCCCGTGCATCATAGTGATGCATGAAGAAATCACCAGACAGAGTCCTCAGACGCGCGCCAAACCCGCGCAGAGCTTCCGTTATCAGGTGATTCTGCCCGGACTGTTCGTGGTCATACATCGTCGTAGGATGGAACTGGAAAAACTCCATATCTGCAACCACCGCGCCAGCCCGATAGGCAGCGGCAACACCGTCTCCCGTCGCAATGGTCGGGTTGGTCGTGTGCTGATAAACCATGCCGGCACCACCTGTTGCCAGCACAACGGCACGAGCACGAATGGGTTCGATTGAGCCGTCCCTGGAATCCAGCACATAGACACCGAAGCACCTAATTCCGTTTAGCGTTTCCGGAGAAGAAGGCCTTGGCGTGACCAGCAAGTCCACCATCACATGATGCTCAAGAATCCGAATCCGCGGATTCTCGCGCACCCGTTTTAGCAGCACACTCTCGATTTCCTGTCCTGTTTTGTCTTTATGGTGCAGGATTCGGGCGCGGCTGTGCCCACCCTCGCGGGCGAGTTCCAATTCGCCGTCTCGCTTCGTGAAGCGGACACCGAGTTCCGCAAGTTCAGCGATCCGGCGCGGCGCTTCACGAACGACCATTTCCACAACTGACAGATCACAGAGTCCCCCTCCCGCTCCCACCGTGTCCTCCACGTGCAGCTGAAAGTCATCGTCACGTGCAGTAACTGCGGCAATTCCTCCTTGAGCCCAGTTCGTCGCAGACTGCGCAGATTTCTTCTTGGTAATCAGTACAATGTCGGCAAAGCGTGCGCATTTCAGGGCCATAGAGAGGCCGGCAATGCCACTGCCAACGATGACGATATCTGTTTTATCTGGGAGTGTGGACACCTGGAGGCAAGAAAATCTGATAGGTATGTTCATGGGATCGTTGTCCCTTGAACAACTGACTACTACGTGGCTAAGTTCTGAAGCCGCTTAGCGAATCAACAGTACTTTTTGTGACGCGTCGAATCGCCCAGCGGCGCGCAGATGGACGATGTAGACTCCCGAGGGGACATGGACTCCCGTATCATCGGTCGCGTCCCATCGAACACGGTAGTTCGCAGGCGCCAACTGAGCACGAACAAGGTTACGGACAGGATGACCAAGGATGTTATAGATCTTCAATTCAACCACTTGACTAAACGGGGCCACGAACTCGATATAGACTTCCTGATTGAACGGATTCGGGTAGATTCTGCGCAAGTCAAAATTATCGGGAGCGACGGCTGGCGTACCGCTGGCTTGCAATCCCACGGGGTATGTTGTCAGACCATTCATGCCGATAGCGTCGATCCGATACGTGTAAGTGACTCCGGCTCGCAGTCCTCTGTCCACGACACTGTATCGTTTTGAGGTGGCAGCGCTGCCACGACCATATAACTCCGGATGGTCAGCATAACTCGCAACGATCCGCTCTGTTTCCGTGTCAGAATCGAATCGCCAAAGTCGGAAGCCAAGCGTATTGAATTCAGACTCCACAATCCAAGTCACCACCAGGGCACTGAATGTCGTATCCGGCCCGACGGAGAAGCTGGACACCTCAACTGGAAGGGCAAAGTCCGGGATGCCAATCGGACAGACCGCACAGAATACCGGATCGCCGCCGCAATCCGCATATGTCCCATCCCGAAACACCAAATTTGCCTGATTTGCCGGATTCGCAGTTCCAGAAAATCTGCCGCCAATGATGACGTATCGCTCTGTATCAGATATTGGGAAGACCAGCGAGTCAAAGATCATGTCTCCCGCGAACCAACTGTCTAATGAGTCGAGCGGTGAGTCGAGGTCGGTTTGAAGAATCGAATCCGCACTCGACCAAAGCACAAACTCACGAGCTATTATGTCCGAAGGCTGCAATCCACCCTCAACAGCCAATCGTAAGCTGCGGAGCGCACTCTCACCTTCCGCTCTAAACGACAGCTGCAGCAGCGGGACATTGCCCGCGCCTGGAATGACCGTGCTGCTAATCGGATTGCCCTGAACGGATACCGCCGAGCCACTCGGGAAGATCAATTCATTGACGGAATGCGAGGCTTCAGCGTTGAGTAAAGCATCACGATAGGCGAAGGTCAATCGATAACGCCCGCGTGAAACCAGCGAACCGGCGTTTTGAACCGAGTCAATGCCCGCGCCCGGCCCGAGAAAACTCGCGTTGAAGAAAACGGACTTTACTTCCCCCGAATCTGAATTGGACAAGTACAGAGTATGTGGCGACAACGGATCGGCAACAGGTCCACCGGTTTGCTCAATGATTAATTTGACCGTTCCCGGCGAGCCTCGCTCGGGCTGGCGAAATGTGACCTCTGTCCCAGTAAATCTAAATGTGTCAAATGAGACCGGAGAAAACATGAAGGGTGCTTCGGTTGCACCGTCATAGGTAGCCGTTCGAGGTGAAGAACCCGCTTCGGGATTGCCGGAAATGTCGCGATAGAAGACGCGAATCACATAGCGAGAGTTGTGCACGAAGGAGTTTCCTCCCTCAACACGCGTCACCGGCGGCCCGCTCAGGTTGAGAGCCTGTGCATTCAAGAACAATCCACGAATTCCCGCTGAATTCAGGTTATCCAAGTAGATGGCATGGGGAGAACCGGGGGCGGGTGGGATTGCTGTGAAGAGCAGGTAGACGCTGCCGGGAAGCGGCTGTTCGGGCAAGTCAAACTCCACCCAGAAGGAACTGTTGTCTACTCCGCCCGGGACGGGTGCGATCAATCTTGGAGGAACCGTCGTCAAGTCCTCGGGCCAAATATACCCGAAGTTTGTCGCGGAGGCGATGGGATTGCCGACACGATCCCTGTATGAGAGTGTGACGTTATAGAGAGTCTGCGAGACTAACGCATCGAACGACCCATTGTTGTTCTCCAGCACGAACGGCCCGCCCGTTCCGATGTTTGATCCGTCCAAGACAAAGTAGTGTTCCTGTGCTGAGTACAGACTTGAGACGAGCGTGATAATGTGCGGGCTTAGGGGATCCGGCACGAGTGATGCGCTGTCCGCGTCAAAGCGCAATTGGACGATGCTGGCTTGTTCCGGCAAACGATATATAACGCGAACTTCCGGTGAAGGAGACTCGGAACCCAGACGAGGTTCAATAAACGTCGGAGATTCCGTCTGTAAGTCGGCAAATAGATTTTGGACTCGCGCA
This sequence comes from bacterium, assembly GCA_023382385.1. Lineage (NCBI taxonomy): Bacteria > bacterium. Next base: position 164,222 of record JAHDVH010000003.1, read on the forward strand.
GTATCGGAGCGCGCGCCGTTGTCTCGTCGGTCATAGTACATGCGCAGTTCGAGACGCGAACGATGGTTCAGAGAGTTCGTCCCCGCCAAAGAATCGACTCCAGGCGTTGCCAGCAGATTCAATCCGTTCACAAGCAGCTGTTTTCCCAAGCCGGCCGCAGTATCTGTGAGAAAAAGCCTGTGGAGCAAAAGTCCCCCTGTTTCAGGCGTCTCGCGGATCTCGAGTTGAAGTGTACGGCGACGTGCATCGAGCGGCTGATCATACAACACCAGCATGCTGCGGCTCACTGTGTCGTTCTCGACAGGCTGGTGGATTGTTGGCCGTGAGACGCTCACGGGTTGCACGCGCAGGTATGTCATGTGCTGCGCATCGGGAGTTACCGCAAGTCCATTATACTCTTCCACGTCGATGTGGCTGGCCAACGCTTGAGTATAGTGGATATTCTCTTCATCATCGATGCTGATGACTCCCAGTGCGAACTGCAGCGATCGTATCTGCAATCCAATGACTTCAGGCAATTTGACTCGAAACGAAACGCGTTGCGGTTCCACGCCGGAATTGACTACGAAGCTCGTAGAATCAACAAGCAGGTCTCCTGCCGCCGATGGCGTGCCTGTGGGAACGTTTTGCGAGTAATAGTATACCCTGACCTCGAAACGGGAGCCGCCTTCGATTCCCACGCCATTGATAGTCCAGCCAACAGGCACTTCTACCCCAAGCACTATATGGACATACTCCCCCTGCTCTACGATGGAGTCAAGTGCTGTAGGCTGCCCGGACAGTCCGAAGCTCCGGATGTCGAATTGAGCCTGCGCCTCCTGAGTACCGAGAAGCAAGAATAGCCCGGCAATAATTGCGGCGAAGTTGATTTTTATGTGCTTAGAGATCATCTTATGTAGTGGTAGCAACCCTCGTGCCGGACAAGTCAGATTCGAACCTTAGTATCATGGAGGTAACGGCCCAGCCAAGTCCCAAAATTTGAACGTGCGCCAAGGTGTAAAGTTGCTATATAGACTCTCGAATCATCTCACCCAAGAGTCCAAGATGCTGGCGCGTCTGTACCGGGTCGCAGCCGATGCTGACGCGAATGACTCCCGGCATTTCAAAAAGAGAGCCGGGGAACGCAGTCACTCCCTTCTCTGCAGACAATTTCGCGATGAACGCAAGGTCGTCAGCCTTTCCCGGAAGTTTCAAACAGGCATTCACTCCACCGCTCGGCGGAATCAGCTCAGCGGATGGAACGCTTCTCAAGAAGCTCGTTAACAATGACATTTGCCCGCAAGATGTCTGTCTGCGCTGGCGAAACCAGTTAAGTGCAGTGTCGCTCCGCAGAATCTGGTCGGCCAAGTCTTCTGTGATAAAGGGTTGCATAACCCCCATCAAGTTGTTCAAGTGATAGGCACGTCTGATGACTTCCGCCGGACCAACCGCCCAGCCGACTCGCAACGGATCCAGCCCCCACGCCTTGTCAAGACTGTTTATCGAAATTGCACCGTATGTGAAGCCATGTGTACGGAATTCCTCACGAGTGAAGGACAAGTAGACTTCATCTATCACGAGTTGGGCACCGACATTCCTACATGCAGCAGCCAAGTCTTGCACCAACTGTGAATCCATCTCACGCTGCGTCGGATTGTGCAGATTCGTCAGCCAGATAAGCTTGACGTCCTTTGAAAGCAAACGGCGAAGCTCGGAAACGTCTGGGAGAAAGCTCGTCTCTGCACGGCGAGGAATGCGAATAACCTTGTCCGCAAGCATTTCAATCCCGCGCAGCACAGGTTCATAGACCGGAGTCTCAACGATCGCAGTGCCGCCAAATTCAAGAAGTGCGCCTGCTATCAAGTAATTAGCTTGAGAAGCACCCTGCGCAATCAGCACTTCTTCTGAGGAGGCGTCGTATAGCTGTGCCAAACGCGAGCGTAAACCCGGATGGCCGTAGGGTCCGCCGTCACCGGTGATGCGAGGCACAAACGGTCCGCCCGGGATTTCGCCAAGTGAACCCACCAGCGGAACGGCGCTCCTTGCCAACGATGGTCCTTGTCCCGAATGAGCACCCTTCGCCCACTCCATCAAGCGCGAACTGTTCCACAAAGGTGTCATCGTCGAAGTCGGCTCCAGATTGTGCTATTTCAAAAGTATAAGTGGCATGGAGACGAGGTCATCGTGTAAGACCAATGACAAGTAGTAGCGTCCGGTCGCAAGCCGGGAAGCATCTATCAACGTGCTTGACTGAATTGGTGAGACGCGCCAATTTCCAACGAGCCGTCCGGTAATGTCGATTAGCCTAAGTTCACCGTCAATTGCCGTTGCACCTTGCCATTCGATTCGCGTGAAAGAATTGAACGGATTAGGGTACGCACGAAGCGCTATTGAGGATGGGATCACGACTTCTGGCGAACCCAGCGAGCTGTCCCGCACATACATTGCTCGGATGAACAAGTTACATCCCCGCCAACTCTCGGCAAGGAATCTGAAGCGACCGTCTCGCCATTCGCTCGCGAAACTCGTCTCCGGACTGCCGCGATCTGCGAGAATTGCCAGTGAATCGCCGGGCGACGGACTTTGGAGAGAGTATCCAAGATGGAACTCCTGTCCGGCATTGAATCTCAAGTCTTCAGAGGTCAAGTCTACTTGAAACCAGGGGACGTTGGAGTTTTCCCAGCTTGAGTCAAGGTGGAAGTAGCTCACCACAGGACTAGTTAAGTAGAGGACGGCCAATTCCACCTGTGGGTCCGGCAATCCTTCAGCTGTCGTCCCCCAAACATGAATCGTGGGTTGCGGGGATCCTGTCGTGAACTGACCCTCTCTGCCGCCGAAACAGAACAGCGCACCCACCAATTGACCACTCTCCTGGACGGCAAAACGCTGATTTCGCAGATCGTTTCCGAATGCGTCCGGATACCGAAAGACATAAAACGGGTCTGACCGATCCCTGGCGAGGGTGTCAGGAGTCTGAGCATAGGCAAAAGAAACCAGCATCAAAAGCAGGAAAAACGGGAGCATAGCGTTGCAAGGTAATGGGAAAGCGGGAGATAATCAAGGGCTTTGAGGCACTTAAGTCGTCCGGAGGACAAGCTTGAGGGTTGACAATTCTCGTAAATTGCCCTATCTTTCAAAGCAAAAATTATACCCCAACTCTATACGGTCTTGAATCAACGCTTGAAAAACAACGTTCTGGCTTTCCGGCCTGAACTTCCGACCGAGTTGCACGACAAAATCGCACGAATCAAACTCCTTTTGGTCGATGTGGACGGTGTGCTAACGGACGGGACAATATCTTTTGGGGACGACTTGCTGGAGGCAAAAGGTTTCTCGACAAAGGATGGCCTCATTCTTGGCAGGATCCGAAAGTTCGGGTTGCTGACTGGTGCCATTTCAGGCCGTAGTTCGACGGCCACGGAAGCTCGTCTGTCGGCTCTTAGGTTTGACGAAATCCGGTTAGGGTTTCTGGCAAAGTGGCCGGTCGCGCACGAGATCATCGGGAAACACGGTCTCAAACCAGAACAAATGGCGTTTATTGGTGACGATTTAGTGGATTGGCCTGTGATGGCTCGCTGTGGTTTGTCGGTCGCACCCTGTGACGCCCATCCTGCCATCATCAACGGTGTGGACTTGGTACTTAACAGTTGCGGCGGGCAGGGTTGCGTCCGCGAGTTCCTTGATTTGTGGCTATGGTCCACCGGCCAGTGGGAGGCATTTGTGAACAGTTTCGACGAAGGTGGCGATGAGTGATCATCCGACAATAGCTGATGCCTTGAATGCCGCCCGCAGGCTGCTGGACATCGAGGCTCGCTCTGTCCTGGAACTCAAACCGAGGGTTAACGGTGAATTTCAGCGCGCAGTTGAATTGCTCTTGGGGATAAGAGGAAGAGTTGTCGTGACAGGAGTCGGCAAGAGCGGGCATATCGGCAGGAAGATCTCCTCTACCCTCGCGTCCACTGGCACTCCGTCTGCCTATCTTCACCCTGTGGAAGCCGCACACGGAGATCTCGGTATGGTTACTCGCGATGACGCAGCAATCATCATCTCCAAAAGCGGCGACACAGAGGAACTGTGGGCAGTACTCCCTTATCTCAAGTTGATTGGTATACCTGTGATCGGTCTCCTTGGCCACACCCGCGGAGCTTTGGCAGACAAGTGCGACGTCGTGCTCGATACGGGGGTCGCCGAAGAAGGCTGTCCGATGAATCTTGCGCCGACCGCTTCGACAACAGCCTCTTTAGCCATGGGTGATGCACTCGCCGTAGCGCTGCTGACTGCAAAGGGATTCACTGCAGAGGACTTCGCTTACCTGCATCCAGGCGGGACTCTCGGGCGGCGGTTACTGCTAAGGGTTGAAGATGTCATGCATACCGGGGAGAATGTCCCAACGGTTCGCGTTGATGACGACTTAAAGACCGCTGTGCTTTGCATGTCAAAACGCAGATTGGGTGCTGTATGTGTTGTCAATGATGGAGGGCGTCTGGAAGGGATTTTTACCGATGGAGATTTGCGGCGCGCATGGCAACAGGACATTGATCTGACAAGGATCCGCATCGGCGAAATTGCTACTCGCAATCCCAAGACAATCTTGCAGGATGAGCTGGTGACAAGAGCCGTCAATCAGATGGAGCGGCACAACATAATGGTACTGCCGGTCGTGAACCGCGACGGAGCCCTTGCGGGTATCGTACACATGCACGATCTGCTCAAGTCTGGAATCGGCCGGCCGTGAAGTTTGTATTGCCAATAGTATTGCTGGCGATCATTATAGGGTGCAGCACTTCGCAACCACCACCGGAGACCGCCGCTGAAGAGGAATTTCCGGAGCAAGAGCTGTTCGGCGCAAAGATCTCGTTCTATACGGATGACAGATTGGCGACTTTGATCGAGGCGGGGCATGTGCTCCAATATGACAAGCAGAATCTCATCATTCTAGACAGCGGTGTCGTCGCGGATTTCTTTGACGAACTGGGTAGACAAAGGACTCGCATCTGGGCTGACTCGGGAACAGCGACAGAAACTACCCGGAACCTGAACGCCTTCGGGAACGTGGTTGCACGCTCGGACAGCGGAGAGCAGCTTGAAACAGACTGGCTTCGTTATGACCATGCTCAAGGGATGATCTACGCAGACGGGCGAGTGAAGATATCGACACCTACGGACACGATCTATGGGACGGGATTTCGTGCGGATAAGAATCTGCGCAATTGGACAGTAGACCGTCCGACTGGCCGCACATTGCGCGATCGACCGGCCCGTACTGCGACTGAGTCCTCAGTCCAAGACACGCCACTCCCGTGAATCGCTGTTTTGTCATCGCCTGTCTGTTCGTCGTTGTGACGTCTGCGCAAGGTCAGCGCGAAGCAGTTGAGCTTCGGCGGGCGGACGAGTTGCGCTACGGAGAAGTTAATGGCGCGAAGTATCAAGAGCTGACGGGAAATGTCGAAATCGGGAAGGATAGTTTGAGCATCACTTGCGAGAAAGCTATCTACTTTCCAGACTCAGGCAAGCTTGACTTTCGAGAAGACGTCATCGTGAATGACGGACATCGCAAGATGTTCGCCTCAGAAGTCACATACTTTGATTGGCTTGAAGAGGTTCATGCCAAGGGTGGAGTGCGCATCTATCAGGACTCCATCAGAATTCACTGTGACCGGGCAGTCTATCGCGAGCGGCTCGGCAACGGATATCTGTATGACAACGTGCGCGTACGGTACGATTCCCGGGATGTCACATTGACCGGAGGGCTTGGCTACTTTGATCACAAGAGCGAGGCTGCGTGGATGACTCGCAGTCCGGTTCTCATTCGTAGAGACAGCACGGGTAACGCATTCACAGAGATAGTTGGTGACACAATAGCTTACTTAGATGCAGAAGGTCTGGCGACGGCTCGCGGGTCCGTCAAGATTGTGCGGGACAGCTTGACAGCCTTCGGAGATCTCTTGACTTTTGTCACCGACTCTTCCTACGCCGTATTGACAGGTAAACCACTGGCTGTTTCGAGTGCCGATAGCATTCTCGGCGACAGTATGCGGCTCTATTTCGATGGCGAAGCGCTCGAACGTGTCGAAGTTCATGGACATGCTATCGCTTCGAGTCCCTCTGACAGCTTGCCAAGTTCGCCGAGACAGGTATTGACAGGACAAAGCATGACTCTGTGGATCGAGGAAGGACTGCTTTCGCGTGCCTTAATTGAAGGAACCGCGACTGCAAATTACTTTGTTCGGGACGAGCAGGGCGACCAAGGACTGAATGTAACCTCAGGTGACCGCCTTGCCATTAGGTTTAGCAACCGGAAGATTTCACACATCCGCGTCGAAGGCGGCACGAAGGGAAAGTATACGCCTGAGTCGCTGGTCAACGCAAAGTTCAAGTAACCACACGGAGCAATTCGTGACCGCAAAGCCTGCCAAGGCGGTTCCCGCCCCACATGTTGTGAAGAAGCCTATGCCGCACTGGCTGCCCGATGTCCTCGGTGTGCTGGTGCTCTATATCGCTGTTGTCGGCCTGTTTCACGAGATTGTCCTTAGCAATAAAGTGTTCTCGGCAGGTGATGACACAGTGGCATCGATGTCCTGGAACACTTTTGCAATTCAGGAGGCTGAAAAAGGCAAATATCCGCTCTGGTGTCCGGAAATCTACGGCGGATTCCCCTCTTTTGCGGCGGGCGCATACTCCAATTTCGAACATGTCGAAGCGCCATACGCATTCGCATATCGCTGGGCTAATCCGCGCTATTGGGCGGATATGTTCACGAATTACGTCTTGCTGCTGGGGAATTACTCCGGCCCAAATCGAGGTGAAAAGTGGCTCGTCGCCTTGATGCTCTATGCGGGTCTGCTCGTCTTTTATGTCGTGCGAAGGCTCAAGTTCGCGGTGCCTATTGCAGTGCTCTGCGGACTTGTGCTCGCATGGAATCCCTATTTCATCTCGCTAATCACTGCATCTCACGGCGGTAAACTTGCTACCTTCATGTACATCCCGATTCTGATGTTTCTGAGTTGGCAAATTTTCGAGAAGCGAAGACTGCTTGACTTAGCGCTGTTTGCCATGGTCTTTGGGTGGCAGATTCAGCACGGGGGACATACGCAGGTTCTATTCTACAGCGGGGTTTCGGTGGGAATACTCTTCATCACTTGGGCGATTCACGAAATCCGCTCGGGAGGAGTTTTGTCTGCACTAACGGCCGGCGGACAGTTGGCAGTCGCGGTGGTGCTGGCCGTATGCGTCGGATCTCTTTGGTACATCCCTTTGCTGGAGTACGTGGAGTACTCAATACGTGGAGTGGGTCCCGCGATTGGCACCGCAGGCCAAAGCGGTTACACAATGGACGACGCGACGGCATGGAGCATGGCCCCATCGGAGTTGATTACATTCGTCTTTCCATCATGGTACGGGCTGAAGTCCCCAACCTACTGGGGGGACATGCTCTTCACATCATCGAGTTTCTATTTCGGCATTGTGCCTCTGTTGCTCGCGATTCTCGCGTTGTTTGGCAAGAAATCGCGCTTCATCTGGGCTTTGATCAGCCTATCCGTATTTTCAATCCTGCTTTCCTTTGGCAAGCACTTTGAGAGCTTCTACTCAATCTTCTTCAACTATGTTCCATTCTTCGACAAGTTCCGGACACCGTCACTGATCCTCCTATTGGTTATGATGTGTGCTGCAATCCTCGCAGCGTTTGGTTTCCGCAAACTCGAAGAGCAGCAAGACAACGAGAAGTGGAAGAAGACGTTCCGCTACGTTCTAATTGGCTGTGCCGTGCTGTTGGTCATCTCGCTTGTGGGCGGCGAAGGCTTGGCAAAAGGTCTGGCAAGTCTAACTAAGGACGGAGAAGCACAGCGCTATCAGCCGCAGCAGATAACCATGCTGGTGAACGAGCGCGCCTCTATGCTTGCTGGTGATCTCACGTGGCGTCTGTTACTTTTGACGTTGGCCACTGCGGCCATTTACTTATTCATGCTCAAGAAACTTGCAAAGTCAGCTCTGATCGGCGGACTGCTGTTGCTGACCGCGATTGACCTTGGAAGTTTTGCGGGAGAGTTTTTTGATCCTCAGCCAAAAGCGCAACAGGCCGCACTATTGCAGACAAACCGCGTCGTGCAACAGCTTCAGCAGGACAAAGAACTCTTCAGGGTCTTTCCAGCTGGACGGCTGAATCAGGACAATCGGTGGGCGGCATGGGGAGTTGAATCTCTGGGCGGCTATCACGGCGCGAAGATGCGGAGTTGGCAGGACATGGCCGACTATTTGTTCTATAACGGCACGAATCGTTCCTTCCCGCTCAATCTCGAGTTGTTTGCATCGCTTAATTGTAAGTACATTATTGCCGAGGGCCTCTTACCGCCCGAGTTTGGGTTGCAATTGGCTTATGAGGATGGTAGTGCTAAGATGGCTGCTTACCGCCTGCCCAATGCTAAGGAACGCGCCTATTTCATTGACTCGGTGCTCGTGATTCCTGACAGGCGGAACGCATTTGAAACGATGCGGCGCCCGGGCTTCCCATTCACTCAAATTGCTGTGATTAACAATGACTTGCCGGGACGTTTGGGCAGCGATCCCACGTCTGAAGTCAGAATACTAAAGCATGAAGCACACCGCGTGGAAATTGAAACGCGCCGAAACGAACCCGGCCTGCTTGTCCTTGCAGATGCATACTATGAGCCAGAGTGGGTTGCCAAGGTGGACGGGAAACAGGAGAAGATATTTCTGGTGAACGGGTTTACTCGAGGGCTTTACCTGACTGCAGGTCAACATCAGGTCGTCTTCGAATACGCGGGAAATCGCGAGAGACTGGGCGTCAATGTAGCGACAGTCTCTCACTTCGTTGTGCTCCTGCTGGTTGGTGCAGGATTCTGGCTTGCGCGACGCCGTAAAACGGAGATCGTGGATTGAACGATTCTCCAGACATAGTTAACCTCTCCTCAAGCGAAGCGTTAACGACGACCTTGCGAGGTGAACACCTTGTCAAGTTTTACGGACGACGCAAAGTTGTGGACGAAGTCTCGGTACAAGTGAGAACCGGCGAAATTGTTGGCCTTCTGGGCCCAAACGGAGCCGGCAAAACGACCACGTTCTATATGATGACGGGAATGATCAGGCCGCGTTCCGGACACGTTTTCCTGGGAGATGCCGAAGTCACGGATTGGCCGATGTTTCGACGTGCAAGGTTAGGAATGGGCTATCTGTCGCAAGAGCCGTCTGTTTTTCGCAAGCTGACCGTGCGAGAGAACTTAATGGCAATCCTCGAACTGTTGCCAATCACGCGTTCTGAGCGCAGAAGCCGTGCTGAGGAGTTGCTGGCCGAGTTCAGACTGGAACACGTGATCAATAATAAGGGCTTTCAGTTGTCTGGCGGTGAGAGGCGACGTGTGGAGATAGCAAGGTCGCTGGTGACACGCCCGAAGTTCATGCTTTTGGACGAACCCTTTGCCGGGATTGACCCGATTGCCGTAGCCGACATCCAGAGCATCGTTCGGTCATTGAAAGACCGTGGGATTGGAGTTCTCATCACGGATCACAACGTTCGCGAGACTCTGGCAATAACTGACCGGGCCTATCTGATCTTTAGCGGGCGGCTGTTGATGGAGGGTTCCGCAGAGTTCCTTGCCTCGAACGAAGAGGCGAGGCGAATCTATCTCGGCGATTCTTTCCGCCTTTAGGCATGCTATAACACCTGCTTTGCCGAAGCAAGTCGGGAAGTAACACTATGATTCGACATGCAATAGTTAGACAGAATTATATTATCCCTCTTAAAGTAATCAAAAACAGTGTTTAGATACTAAGACAATCGTTTGTTCAAAATTACATACCTGGTCAAATTGCAGTCTGCTCCCTTGTGGCACAGGGGTTGCATGAAAGGAGAACTGATCTGCCACGGTGAATGGCTGTGCGGGGTTGTCCTCAAAACTCCGATTTGCAGAGTCCACTCCTCCCTACCGCTCGGACCAGAAGGGTAATTCGATGGAACTCAGACAAGTCCTCAAACCCGAACTTCAACAATACCTTCAACCGCAGCAGATACTGCGGAGCGAGCTCATTCAGCTCCCTATGCTCGAGCTGGAATTGCGCGTGCGTGCCGAGCTGCAGGAGAACCCGTTCCTCGAGGAAATTGCTGAAGACGAAGTGGTTGTGGAACGAAATGTCGCTGAAGTCGAGACGGACAACTCTGCAGCCTCGTTGGACGATCGTTCCGACGCCGATGAGGTCACCGCGCGGACAAGCCGAGAGGAGTCGTCCCGTCAGGATGATGAGGTCGATTGGGACAGCTTCTTGAGCGATGAGGACCCGTCTGTGTACAAGGCTTCACGATTCACTTCTTCCGGAGGTGAGGAGCTGACTGAATTGCCCCGCCCGTCTGTTCAATCCCTCGCCGAGCACCTTGAAGATCAACTGCGGCTTCAGCGGCTGACTGAAGAGGAATATCGCGTAGGACAGTATATCATCGGCTCTATTAATCGTGACGGGTTCTTGAGCTATCCTATCGAGGAAATCGCCAGAGAGTTGAACGTGCCCGTGCCGCTGGCGTTGCGAGTGCTGTCCGTGGTTCAAGAGCTCGACCCCCCGGGAATCGGCGCGCGGGACTTGCGGGAGTGCCTGCTGATTCAATTGCGGCAGAAAGATGACCCCCGGGAGTACCGTGTCGCGATGCGCATGTTAGTTGAAGGATACGACGACTTCATGAACAAGCGTTTTGAAGTCGTGGCACGCAAACTCGGAATTACTCTCGATGAAGTTAAGTCTGCCTACGAAGATATTCGCCGCTTAAATCCCAAACCGGGCGAAGGATACTTCGATGAAAAGCAAAATTACATTGTCCCGGACCTTGTCGTGCAGCGCATTGACGATAACGGGAATTTCAATGTCTATTTGAATGACGGCAATACCCCGAACTTTCACGTCAATACCGCCTACAAGGAGATGTTCCTCTCGGGGAACACAGACAAGAAGGTCAAGGAGTTTGTTACAAGGAAGCTTGAGAGCGCTCGTTGGTTTATCAACGCGATTCACCAGCGGAGGACGACGATTCTGCGCACAATGCGGGCTATCGTAGAACGGCAGAAAGAGTTCTTTATGAAGGGGAGAGAGTTCCTCAAACCAATGATTCTGCAGGATATCGCGGAAGACATTGGCATGGATATCTCCACTATTTCGCGTGTCACGAACGGCAAGTACGTTCAAACCGAGTGGGGAGTCTTCGAACTAAAGTACTTCTTCAGCGAGCGCATGGAAACAAGCGATGGCGAAGAGATTTCAACAAAGGTTATCAAATCGCGCCTGCAGGAGATCATTGAAGCTGAGGACAAGAGTGACCCTCTGTCGGATCAGGCGATTGCCGAATTCCTCGCCGCGGAAGGATTCCCCATTGCCCGTCGCACAGTGCAGAAATATCGTGAGCAGCTCAGCATTCCGGTGAAACGACTGCGGCGGGAGATTTAGCTGGAAGCGTAGCATTTCTGAATTCAGTTTTGTATCTTGGGGCCGGTTGCCGAAGGATTTGGCAGCCGGCTTCCTTTTTTCACATCAATCATCCCCGAAATTACATGTCCTTAGAAAACCCAGAAGTTCTGGAGACCCGCTCGGCAGAACTACTGCCTGTGTTGCCGCTGCGCGATGTGGTCGTCTTTCCGGCAATGATCTTTCCCCTACTCATCGGCCGCGCCGCGACTCTCGTAGCTATAGAGAAAGCCATGCTGCTCGAGCGTCGCATACTCCTTGTGACCCAGCGCGACCCGGGCACTGAGGAAATCACCCCGAAAGATCTCTTTGAGATTGGTGTTGTCGCTAACATCCTGCAGACTCTAAAGCTCCCCAATGGTCTGGTTAAGGTGCTCGTGGAAGGAGTAAGCCGCGCCCGTATTACGAACTGGGAGCCGGAAAGTGATTGTTTGTCGGCACTCAGCGAACCCATCGAGCTTACAGGAGAAGATGGACCAGAAGCCCGTGCTCACATGAAGGTCGCTTTGCGCGGGTTCCGTGAGTACGTCAGCTTGAATCGTCAGCTACCCGACGAAGTTCTCCTGACGCTCAGCAATCTGAACGACCCTACGCCGGTCGCCGATTTCGTGATCGCGCATTTGCCCATGACGGCCGTGCGCAAACAGGAAGTCCTTGAGCAGACGCATGTTCCAGATCAATTCCGTTTGATCAACAATGTGCTCGATGAAGAAATTGAGATTCTGAAAATCGAGCGCAATATTGAAGGACAAGTAAGAGAGAAGATCTCCCGGACGCAACGCAACTTCTTCTTGCAGGAGCAGATGCGCATAATCAAAAAGGAGTTGGGCGACGAAAGCGAGGAGGATTTCTCGGACGTCATCGCTTATCGCAAGAAGTTGCGGAAACTGCGTATGCCCAAGGATGTCCGGCAGCGTGCGGAGGAAGAGATTGAAAAACTCAAGGGCATGCCGATGATGTCGCCGGAAGCGACGGTGCTCAAGAACTATCTCGACTGGATGCTGGCGATGCCGTGGGGAGTAACGACTCAAGATCGGCTTGATTTGAAGGAAGCCGAGCGCATTCTGGACGAGGACCATTTCGGTTTGCGCAAACCCAAAGAGCGTATCCTTGAGCATCTTGCTGTGCTTGCGCGAGTTGAAAAGATTCGCGGTCCGATTCTCTGTCTCGTTGGCCCTCCCGGTGTCGGGAAAACGTCGCTCGGACGGTCCATCGCGCGGGCAATGGGACGCAATTTTGTCCGCATTTCACTGGGAGGTGTGCGCGATGAAGCTGAGATTCGCGGTCACCGAAGGACGTACATTGGCTCGATGCCCGGTCGAATCATTCAGGGAATGAAGCGCGCGGGTTCCATGAATCCGGTGTTCCTGCTGGACGAAGTTGACAAGATGTCCGCGGACTTTCGTGGCGACCCTGCGTCCGCCCTGCTTGAAGTTCTCGACCCCGAACAGAACTCGACCTTCTCGGATCACTATCTTGAAGTGGATTTCGACCTCTCACAGATTCTCTTCGTCACTACGGCTAATATTCGTCACGATATCCCGGTCCCGCTGCAGGATCGCATGGAGATCATCGAGTTGCATGGCTACCTCCATCACGAAAAAATGCACATCGCGCGCGAGTTCCTCCTGCCAAAGCAGATGCATGATCACGGTTTACGCGACGGAGAACTGCATGTTGTGCCCACTGCATTAGATAAGATCATCTCGTCATACACGCGCGAGTCCGGTGTGCGTGAACTTGAAAGGCTGATGGCCCGCATCTGTCGTAAAGTTGCCAAAGAAAACGCCGGCGACCTTGCTCGAACCATCAATGTCGCGCCAAACAAATTGAATCGCCTGCTGGGAGTCCCGCCGTACAAGGACAGTCAGATTGAGAAAGGGGATAGGATCGGCACCGCCGTTGGTCTCGCGTGGACATCGCAGGGCGGTGAGATCCTGAATATTCAATCAAGCGTGATGAAGGGCAAAGGTGCGATACAACTGACCGGCAGGCTCGGCGATGTTATGAAGGAGTCTGCTCATGCCGCAGTATCTTTCATACGTGCTCATGGCGGTGATTGGGGCGTCTCACCGGATTTTGTCACGAAGTGCGATGTTCACTTCCATATTCCGGAAGCCGCCACTCCTAAGGACGGGCCTTCTGCAGGTATTACGCTCGCGACGGCGCTGCTCTCGGCGCTGACTTCGACACCCGTACCTGCAGATATTGCCATGACTGGTGAAATTACGCTGCGTGGCCACGTGCTCCCAATCGGAGGTCTCGCCGAAAAGACAATGGCCGCGAAACGGGCAGGGATTCGGAAACTCATCATCCCTGCTGAAAATGAGCCTGATTGGCATGAACTCGATCTGGCACTGCGCAAGGGTATGGAGGTGGTCTTCGCAGACAATATCACGACTGTGTGGCGCGAGCTGTTTCCGACGACCAAGCGGAAGGTTCGAGCGATAACGACCGTCAATCAAGAGTCGGCTTCGCACTAACCCGTGGCCACGCGTGCTTTCTCAATTCCCGTTGCAGAGTTTGTCAAATCATGCACTGATCTTGCGCAAGCGCCACGCCCTGTGTTACCGGAGATCGCCTTCGTCGGTCGCAGCAACGTAGGGAAGTCTTCACTCATCAACTCGTTATTGAATCGTAAGGGGCTGGCATTGGCTTCTGCGACGCCGGGAAAGACGAGACTCCTGAACTACTTCCGGATCGGCGAACGGATGTTCTACTTCGTGGATCTGCCCGGCTATGGTTATGCGAAAGTTTCGCGGTCGCTGCAGGACGAGTGGGCAGGTTTCTTGGAAGACTACCTTGCCGACTCGGAAAATCTTGCGCTCGTCATTCTAATTGTTGACGTGCGGCGAGGGTTGACAAAGTTGGATCATCAGATGATTCAGGCTCTGAACATGTATCGCAGGCGTTTTCTCGTGATTGCGACCAAAGTGGATAAATTGACGCGCAGGGAGCGTGATCAGCAGCTTGCCACACTTCGAGGGCCTATGCTCTCACTGGGTGCGGAGGCTTTGGTTCCATACTCGAGCACGACACATGAAGGTCGCGAAGAATTGTGGGAAAAGATTATGCAGATCCAAAGTTGACCTGCGCCTCGATAGACGTCAAAAGCCCCGGAGAGTATCCGGGGCTTTCAATTTGCACGGCTCAGACCTTACTTCACCGCGAGTAAATCATGACTCCGAGCTGTTCATCGGCGACGACCAGCTTACCGTTAGAAGCTGAAATTGAGTTGGGCTCTGGAAAATCGAGTTTCTGAACATACTTCGGATTCACTGGATCTGACACGTCCACAATGTATACTCCGTCTGCGTCATCCAGGATGCAGGCGTATGTTCCATCCACGACGATACGGATGAGTCTGTCCGCACCGGGGATGATTAGCCACGTGACGACTTCGGGAGCACTAACAGTTGAGACGTCGACTACCGTCAGGAACAAATTGTCTGCGACCAGAATGTAATTGCCATACCACGCGCAGTCCTGGGGATCGCCGGGGGTGGGTACGAGAGCAACGGTGGAATTGTTCAGCACATCGAAAATGCGAAACTGATAATTACTCTGTGCAACCGCGAACAAATCGCCATTCACACCAAAACCACGAATTCTGACGTTTATTGGTATGTAGGGGAAATAGAAATTCGTGCAATAATTGGGTCGCCAGCGTCCGGAGTCAGGCAGATAGCAGAAGGGGCTGTAGAGCAATCCGTCCCCGCCGCTAATATCGGATCTCCAAGCATATAGCTCGTTTTCACGTGAAACAATTTCCGTCTCCACAATGCCGCCGGAGAAATTCGCGTAGCCAATGATCGTGCCGTTTGTGTAATTATGAATCGGGTACTTATCACCCGGTTCTCCATCCGGTTCCGAGACCGTCAACACCAAATTGTTGATCGGGTCAATCCCGACATACGTGGTGTAGAACGGGTCACTTTGCGGATAGTGAAAAATCTGTGAAGGTGATCCGGCATTTGAGATGTCGTACACGTAGGTTCCGGAAGACGAAGCGCCGATCGCAAGCATGTTCTGTTTGCAGTCGACATTTTGTGCGACACCGGTCGTGACGATTTTTGATCTAAAAGAGTACGCTCGCGGAGGAATATCCGCTTCGTTGCGTTCGTCGCAACTAACGAAAAGAACCATAGCAATTAATTGCAGTGCGGCCAATGCGGCGCGCGTCATAGACTGTGCGGTCAAGTGCGGTCTCCCGTGCTTAAGATGCAACTCGATGAGTTTCGAGAATCCAAGATAATAACAAACGATGAAAACGATCATCACCGGTCAATTCAGGATGAAATGTGGTGAGCAGCATTCTGTCTTGGGCTAAGGCGACCGGTTCATCCTTGTACCAAGCCAAAATTCTTGTGCCGCTTCCAACTTGAGTCACTCGGGGGGCGCGAATGAATACCCCAATTGCCGGTCTCTGACTCTTAAGCTCAGGCACGACGCGCAGTTCCGCTTCAAAAGAATGGACCTGCCGCCCCCAACCGTTGCGATTAACATGAACGTTAGCCAGGCCAAGCGACTTCACGCGAGGATCATTGTCCGTATGCGAGAGCATGATCATGCCCGCGCACGTCCCCCACACCGGGTAGGTTGAGCAGTATTCCATCAGAGCCGAACGCAGCTCATCGCTCATCACGCGTGTCATAGTGGTGCTTTCACCACCGGGCCAGACAAGCGCTTCGAGTCCCTCGAGTTCGGCAGGCGTGCGCACCTGCCTTACTTCACAACCCAGTGCGCGCAGCCGCTCCTCATGAACAGGGAAATCGCCTTGCAACGCCAGTACACCAACTCGCGCCATCACGAGACCACTCACCATCCGCGCGTGGACAAGAGTTCGGACTCATCCATGGTGCGCACGTCGAGGCCGTGCATGGCCGTCTGCAAGCCTTCGGATACTCGCACAAGAACATCGGGATCGCGGTAATGCGTTGTTGCCAAAACAATCGCCTCGGCACGCGCGGCGGGGTCATCGCTCTTGAAAATGCCGGAACCTACGAACACCGACTCAGCGCCTAACTGCATCATCAGTGACGCATCGGCCGGTGTCGCAATGCCACCCGCTGCAAAGTTCGGCACAGGCAACTTGCCGAGTTCACGAACTTGCTTCAACAGTTCGAAAGGTGCTCCGATTTCCTTGCCATAGTGCACGAGTTCTTCATCGCCCATCCCCTTCACGCGGCGCATTTCGCTCATGACCGAGCGCATGTGCCGGACGGCTTCCACGACGTTTCCCGTTCCTGCTTCACCTTTGGTGCGAATCATAGCCGCACCTTCGGCGATTCGCCGCAGCGCTTCACCGAGATTCCGGCATCCGCAGACAAACGGGACTTTAAATTTGTGCTTGTCGATGTGATACTCTTCGTCAGCGGGCGTCAGCACCTCGCTCTCATCGATGAAATCCACTTCGAGCGCTTGTAGAATCTGTGCTTCGGCAAAGTGCCCAATGCGGCATTTGGCCATCACAGGAATTGATACCGTATTCTGAATTTCGCGGATCACGGAAACCTGCGACATTCGCGCGACGCCACCTTCCTTGCGGATGTCCGCAGGAACACGTTCCAACGCCATCACGGCGCAAGCTCCCGCCTTTTCCGCGATGCGCGCCTGCTCGGCATTAGTCACGTCCATGATCACGCCGCCTTTGAGCATTTCGGCCAATCCAACTTTTGTTGCAAATGTCCCCGTTGCACTCATGTTTGTTCGCCTCACAACACTGATTACTTGATCAATCTGATAGAAGTTTCCCAGCGGCCACGCGGGGATTCAAGCACTACGAAGTACGTTCCGGACGCGTACTCTCCGGCTGACCACTGAAATGTCATACGTCCTGGTGAAAGGTAGCCATTGTGCAAGGTCGCGACTTGCCTGCCCATAATATCAAATGTGCGTATTGAATAATGGTCGGCGGCACCAATCTCTACTGGCAGCGTCACGGTCGCGTTAAACGGATTTGGAAACGCGGATTCCATTCGTGTCGTGAGCGGCAGCCGTGAATCTCTGTCAGGTGAATCCAGCACAATAGCGTGAATGGCGATTCGCACTACGGTATCCGGGCACGAGTTTGTGAGCAGTGTCAACTCGCCGAGGAAATCATAGACTCCGTCATTCAGAGTATCAGGAGAAAAGGTGACTGTGAACAACCCTGATTCTCCGGGCTGAATCGCCAGCGACCTGGGTTGGACGTCAATCCACGGGAACAAAGGTGCGATGCTCATCGGCTCAGACTCCACATGGAGCGGCGCATCTCCGGAATTCTCTATCCAAAGTTCGTAGGTCGAGACAATCTCGTTCTGCACGAACACGTTAAGAGATGAAACAGGCAATTCTATCACAGGACGTTGCATTGCCGCATCGGCAAAAGTCGTGTCCTCGCTGTTTGTCTCGATACCGACAATGGTCCTAGTCTGCCAGCAGGGGTGATGAAATCGAAGCGAAAATACACCTTCGATAACGCCCAGTTCGTATCGTCCGGCAGCGTCGGTTATCCCCGTAGTTCCTGTCTCCAGCGCAGTAACAATAACGCCTTCAATCGGCGCACCGCCCCGCTCTGAGGATACTATGCCTATGATGCGAGAAGGAGTCCCCATGAGATTTCTGAACAGCACGACTTGCTGGCTGCTGACGTTTGCTGCCAATAAATCGAGGTCTCCGTCAAGATCATAGTCGCTGACGGCAAGACCATAGAAGTTTGATTCGTTTGTGATCTGCTGAATCGTGAACGTTCCCGCTGCAGATTGCCTCCACCAGAACACCCCGCCGCCGCTATTCTGCTCCCCTTGAGCCGTGCAGGCAACATCCATCAAACCATCGCCATCAAAGTCCGCAAGTTCGATGTCCCGAGGATTCGTCACAGACCCAGGCAGAAGGGACATCGCCCAACCAGTGCCGGTTGCTTCCCACCGTCGAATGCGGTCCGCGCCGAAATCGCAAGCGAAGATGTCTGTCTCCCCATCCCCGTCAATGTCCGCTGCGGCCAAGGCCGTCAGCGTGAAACCGGGAATCTCCTGAGACAGAGAATATCCTCCGATTGACGTATGACGCATGACGTAGACTCCGCCATCTTGTCCGGCAGCAATGAGCACTTCAAGTGTCCCGTCGCCGTTAAAGTCGGCAGTGGCCAAACCGAGCGGATCGTGCGCCAATGAGCTTAACCAGATTTCCTCTAAAGAGCCGTTCAACTGCTCAAAGATGCGCACCTGATTTGTGGCATTTCTCAGCTCACTTGTAATCAAGTCGGTTTCGCCGTCGCCATTCAGGTCTGCCGCCTTAGCCGCATAGGGTCCTCCGCCCTGTGCGAAGACGGTATCGATTGCAAAAAGGGATTGCGGGTTGGATGATCCTGTGTTTCGCAGCAGCGCACAGAACTCATCATCCCACGCGGCGATGGCCACGTCCCAATCGCCGTCATTGTCAAAGTCGCCTGATGTAAGATTCCTCGCAGAACCGCCTGAGACGTAAACCTCATATCGGATTAGCGAGTCAAATGTTGCGCGATCGTAGTACAGCGCGGCTCCGGGCCACCATGAGGCAATCATCAAATCAATATCGCCATCTCCGTTGAAGTCACGCGCTGTCACATCTCCAATGCCACCGGCGTCTCGAACCAGCACCGTCGGGCTGAAAGACTGAGAAAGCAGCGGTGTCGCCATCGGGGCGAGCAGTAGGAAGCAAGTCAAAAGTTGCAGGACCAACGCGGGACTCCAGATCCAGAGCGAAAAACTGAGCGATTATTACTTAAGCAAGAGCAATTTCTGGGTTGCGACAAACTCGTCGGCACTCAGACGTGCGAAATACACACCGGTCGATACGGGAGCACCGTCGGAGGTTCCATCCCAGCGAACGGTATGCGAACCGGGGGCTTCGACACCCGAAGCGAGCAACGCGACCACTCTTCCGGTTATGTCAAATACCGAGAGATTTACATTCGTCGCCTGCGGGAGTGAATACTCCAGCGTAACCACCGTGTTAAACGGATTAGGATATGCCCGATCAAAGGTGAACTGCGCGGGAACGTATGGAACAGGGTCGGCAGAAACATTCCAATTGACGAACGTCCAAGTCTGTCTCGATTGCCGCTGCATCACGGGATACCGGCTATTGGCAACCACCCACCAACGCACAGTATCACTTTCCTGTATGAAAGGATGGTCAGTGAACGTGACATTTGAAGACGTTCCCCAAATCGTGTCAATCAAAGAGATTGAATCTTCATTTTGAAAGAACAGGCAATAGAAGATCACCTCATCCGCACTATCCGGATCAAGCGCCGCTTCCCATGAAAAGTGTCCAGTCGGCGTGGTCAATGCGCTTCCACTGTCCGGGCCGAGCAGGTTGAAGGCCAGAGTGGAATCCGGTCGGATTTTGCGAACGTGCCTATGGCGGTCGCTGCACACCCGCAAGTTACCATGCTGGTCCTGCGCAACAACTCTCCAGTATCTGTCAAAAATGTCATCTGAACGATTCAGTAAGTGCGTCGGATTCTGGAGCGGTCCTACTGCAAAGGGGTCGTCGAACAACGTGTCGGTATCAAATAAAAGCGCGTAGGCGATTTGGTCCCCGGGATCCGGATCTGTAGTCGCCTCCCACCGGAAGCGCATCGTGTCGGTCGTGAAAAACGCGCCATCGTCCGGCAGCAGCAGCGAAAAAGGCAACGGAGAATGCTGCACGGGCGCAGACGGATCCACGTCCGTCTTCATGTAGAAGCCATGTGGCAGCGGAGTAGAACGAATCCCAGCGGCGTGATAGCGAAAGCTCGCGTCAAGTGCAACATCTCGAAACTCCGAGGAATTCACAGTGTCGTTGAAGACGATTGTCCAAACGCTGTCGAAATCCTGATCGAACTTCATAAGGAAGGCGTTGCGTGTTCCAAGATGCTGTTCAGACCAGTAGCCCCCTACTACGAATCCGCTGTCTCGATCCGCAACACTCCGCACGCACAGTGCTGCATCGTTCTCTGTTCCTCCAAACGACTCCTGCCAAATGAGGTCGCCGAAGTCATTTGTGGCGACAACCCAAATGTTGGTTCGAGCGCTGTCGCCAAAGGAACGCGTCCAGCCCACCAGCAGAGTCAGATCTTCACTCACGCGAACTGCATCGTACAGATCTTCGTCACGAACTCCGCCAAAACGAAACTGTGCGGTAATCTCGCCCGTCGAGTTGGCAGTCGCCATCCAGAAATCACGACCCGCTCCTGCTACCGAGTCAGCAGTTCCGTAAATCCATATCGTCTGCGAATCGACTTGTGCGACACGCCGCACAACGGAAGATGAGTCATACAGTTGAGACCACTCGACTCCGCCGTTTTGGTTCAGCCTGACCATGCTGCCGTCAGAATCACCGAATGTTCCCGGAGTGACCTGCCCAACTACTAAGTACCCTGTTCCACTGTACGCAGCAGAGAAACCCCGATCGGAGGTCTGATTGCCGCCAAAATTCCATGTGTTTTGCAGTGTCCCCGTTCCGCTGAAGTGAACGAGTTTGTAATCGAGCGTGCTGTTCTCAGACGTGAAACCAATCATGGTTCCTCCGCCGTCCCTCCAGAGACAATCGAACATGCGATTCGTGGTTCCCCATGTTCGAGTCCATGCGGTTTCACCGTTAAGATTCAGCTTCACAGCGTATGCTTGAAAGAGATTCTGCAAGGCTATTCCGGTAAGATATGTCCCGGGAGAAGCCGTGTCGGTGTGGGCAATGACGACGGAGTAAAATTCGCCCCGTTCGTCAAATGTTTGTGTCGAGAGGATATCCGGCGGCGTTGCCGAAGACGGGTCAGTAAATATCAAGCACTGCGTAGACAGAGCAAGCAAAGCAACAAGCAGTGTTCGCCACCAACCTCCCATTATCCTCTCCCTTGCGTTTCGTCCTGACTACCTTATGCATCCTGCAACAGCGGGTCAGGTAACTCGCAGTTGACGCATTCCGACATTCTGTAAACACAAAAGTTACAGATTTTGGGACAGAGTGTCAAGGCGTTCCAGGAAGGCATCGAATTTGCGCTCTTAGAAAGCTGAATTATCAAAGCTTTTTCATAGGTTTCCTCGTATGCATGCATTCTTGAAGATCGTAGCGATGGCTGTGGGCCTAACGGGCCTACTTGGTGGTGCTTTGCTATCCATGGGGCACCTGCGAACCTCAGAATCAGACTTCAAGCAGCTCGAGATGGCAAAACTCAGGAACTTGGCAGGAAACTGGGAAACCCGGCTGCTTTCTGCAAGATCCGCGTTTCGCGATCAGATGCTCCGGCAAAACGTGACCGCCGTGGTGGAACACCCATCGGACTGGGCAGCATGGCGAGTTGAAAATAAGATACAGCAAATGGCTGATAATTGGCCGTCCGGCCAGGCGATCCCCCGAGGATGGGTGTTGCTAAGAGGCAACCAGACGGTCCATGCGCTTGTCGGAGACACAACTGGACTGGGGCTGGCGCTGGATGGATTCTCGAAGTACGGAGCACCCGACATTCTGCTCGGAAATCCGGAGGCTGGGCGCGATCGCTTCTTGGCGCTGCAGTATGGGCCTCCGGCAAGCACGCAGAACCCGAATCCTGGACAACTTGTCGCCCTTTTCGGAGCTTCAGACTTGTTTTCGCTTCCGGCAGATCCGCCGACACGCTGGGTCTTGATGAACGGTCCCAAAGAAGCTTTCCTGGCCTCGACCAGAGGCGGTGAGCCACCGATAGGTGCCGGGACATGGGGGTTGCTGATTTCGCAGACTTACGGTATCGTCAACCTGGATGGTGGCGTACCTCTGGCATACTGTAAGCTGCATGTCCCCGGCATGGAACCGCTCTTGGTGGTGTCCGAGATCAACGCGCCGACCGGCGCTGGAAGTGCGGCAAGTGCATTGTTACTGCTGTGTGCTGGTACGGCCTTTCTGGTCCTTGCCTTTGGTGCCCGCAAGCCAAGTTTAACTGAATCGGCAGTTGCCAGTCAACCTGCCTATTCGCAAGATGATCAGAAGGCAACTGCGCCTGAAATCGTGACCTTTCGCCAAATCTTCCAGGCGGTCCGTACACCACTGTGCGTTGTGGATGGAAGCGGCAGAGTTCTGCGGGTGAATTCCGCTGCACGTGAGCTGTTGCGCCTGCCCAAGGGAGGCCAGCCAGACGACTCCGTAACCGTGATTGGAACCAACTTCCAAGGCTCGCTTAAAGAATTCTTGAAAGAAGCTGCCTCAACGGAATTCAAACAAGGAAGCTGGCTATTATGCCAGATGGACAAGCATTTCTTTGACGGGGAAGTGATTGCGACAAGGCTGTCCGGCACGCTTAACGAACAAGGACCAGTCGCATTGGAATTTGTCGAGCACAGCAAAGTTGAAGCGAATAACGCCCCGGTTACAAGGCCGACATCCCACGCCCTCGTTGATATGCTCAACCCGCAACCAGTCCTGCTGATTGATTCCGAGGGGAGAGTCATCTCAGGCAACAGCGCCGCTCTCGACATTTGCTCTAAGCTCGTCGACAAGCCGATGCTTCATGAGATACTTCCGGGCATTGAACAAGCAAATATTGCTGGTATTCTTGATCCGTTGCGCGCCCAGCGATTCGAAAGCCTCTTCGGGTCAAGGGTCCACGAGTTTTATCCCGTTCCTGCCGAACAAGGCACTCTCCTGTATGGGTTAAGGCGTACGGACGCGCAGTCGTTGCAGGTTGAGCTGCACCAAGCACAAGAGAACTTCAACACTCTCTGCGCGATTTCGAGTGAAGCGATACTGCTAGTGGAGCCGCGCGAATACAAGATTCTCGAGTCAAATCTGTCAGCTTCAGAGCTGTTTGGAGCCACCCATCCCGGGCTGATCGGTAAGAGTATGGACGAGTTTGCCGAGTGGCCGTGGCAGGAGGATCATCTGCGCAGCACGGTGCAATTGCAGAGAAATGACGGACAAGTTGTGCCGTGCTCCTTTGAACATGAACTCATCAAAGTGGAAGGCGAGCCCACTCTGTTAGTCGTGGTATCGCGCGTTTCGGACGAAGTCCAACAGGATGTCAGGCAACTGGCCGACTACACAACTGAACTTGCGGAGAAGCTTGCGGAGCAACTTCAGAGGGAGGCAAGCCCAGCACAAGAATCTGCTCAGATGACGGTAGGACCGGGGATGCTCGTGGTGACCAATCCCACTGTTCGGGATGTGGCAAGAAGGATGCTTGAGCACTTGGGACACAACTGCGAAGTATTCACGAATCTCGACGATGCAACCGTTTGGCTCGTCCGAAGCGACCAGCGTCCGGAATTCGTCATCATTGACTTGGGTGATTTTGACCAGCCTGCCGATTGGGTGGAGATGCTGCGTGCTCGTTGCGGCGATGTTCCATGTGTCGGCCTTTCCGATAGCGAGAATGGTTTCCTTCCCTTCGGACCCAATGCGATACTAAACAAGCCCTTTGAACTTGAGGACATCGCAGGGAGCCTTCTGTCCCTTGAGCTTGAGGTAGTTACTCCTGATTAGTTGAGCTGTTCCGCTTTATTGAGAGCGCCTCCACGGAGGCGCTCTCTTTTTGTGCCGTTGCCTCCACATTCGGTTCACTGGATAGAATTTTTCGCAAGAGTTTGGGTCAGAAATTCCCAAGTTTGCCCGCAATTCTAATGAGTTAAATCGTTATCTCATGAGAGTTTCACATAGCACTAACGACCCCCTTTGTGAACGCGTTCACTTGCTTTAGCACCGTTTTGTCATTATCTTTCAGTTTGTAGTTTTTGGCACGTGGGACAGAGAAGTTGCTCCAAACGGTGTTTTTTCTGAAGTTATTCTGAAGAGGTGAAAGAGATGCGACAGTTGCGTGTGCTTTGGGTGCTGGCCGCTTTGTGCTGGGCTGCGATGCCCGTGCTTGCACAGAGTTTTGGCGACGTTGTTATCACGGAAGTTATGTATGACGATACGGCGTCAACAGACGCAGAATGGGTCGAGATCCGTAACACGACCGCCGCGCCGATTAACATTGGCGGTTGGGTTCTCATCGATGACAATGTCTATCCCGCAGACGGGGGCGAAGGAGGAATCCGAGTACCTGACGGCACAATGATTGGCGCAGGCGCGTATCTTGTCTTGACGAAAGAAACTTCAACTGGTTTGCCGAACGTCGTTGTTTGCACTCAGTATATCGGCAGTTTCACGCTGGGCAACGCAGGGGACAATCTTGCGCTCTATACCGCGCAAACCGGCGGAACATTGATAGACGGTTCACTTACGGTGCAGTATCCCGACCTTACTCTTACGATAGGCAACTCAATTGAAAAGTGTAACGTCAATGCAACGTGGAGCGGCAGTCCCACCGACTGGATCGAATCAACAACTGTCTACTCTCCGACGGGACGCTATCGCAACTGTACTCCCGGTGCGGCAAACACGCCGTGCAGCGGTGGAGATGTCACTCCTCCTGCATTAGTGAGCGTTACAGTTATCTCAAACACGCAACTGGACGTTCTGTTTGATGAACCCGTTCTACAGACTGTTGCTGAGACTGAGGCGAATTACTCCGTCAATAACGGAGTGGGGTCGCCTACGCTTGCGCTTAGGGATCCGGGAAATACTGCGCTTGTGCATCTCACTTTTTCAGCAATGTCGCCCAATACATATACGCTGACAGTCCTGACGATTGAAGATCTTGCGAGCAATGTGGCGAACAATCTGACGCGCAATTTCACAGTCGTTGGGGCTGCTACAAATGCCGTTGTCATTACCGAAGTCATGTATGACGACATCAATGCCGGTGCGGTACCTGATGCCGAGTGGGTAGAGATCTACAACACCACCGGTTCGCCCATTAATATCGGTGGTTGGGTTCTGACGGATGACAATGTCTATCCGGCCGTAACGGAAGGCGCGCTTTACATACCGGCAGGGACAATCATCAACCCCGGTCAGTATCTCGTTCTTACGAAGGTAGCACTTCCTGAAATCGCAAACGAAATCGTTTGTGCGGATTCCTCGGGCGGTTGGGGACTGAATAATAATGGCGATAACCTTGCCATCTTCACTGCGCTCACGGGAGGAACGCTCGTTCACGGATCTCTCACTGTAAACTATCCGGACTTGGCAGGCACGAACGTCGGCAATTCGATAGAAGTCTGCCTGAACGATGTGGGCCTTAACTGGGAAAGCGTGCAGTGGTATGAGTCCGCGAGTGCCTTCAATGCAGGACCTTACTTGAACTGCACCCCGGGAGCCGCTCCGTCGATTTGCGTGCCCGATGTGACTCCCCCCGTCTTGCTCTCCGCAACGCTTGCCTCACCGAATCAAGTTGACGCGTTGTTTGATGAGGCTCTTAATCCAGCGACAGCAAATCTTGCGACGAACTACAGCGTAGATAACGGCGTTGGCAACCCGACGACTGCTGTGCTGCAAGGTGATAATAGCACCGTGCGGCTGACTTTTGGCGCGGCTCTTTCGCCTAATCTCTACACCCTGACGGTAAACAACGTGCAGGATGTTGCAGGAAACACAGTCGCGCCGAACAGCACGGCACAATTTGAGGTCATGGGTTCAAACTATGATATCATTTTCACAGAAGTCATGCCCAACCCGAACTTCGCAGGGAGTGCCGATAGCTTGGGAGAGTGGTTTGAAATTTACAATCGCGGCGCCGTTGCCGTTAATCTTGCTGGTTGGGTAATCTCCGACAACAACGGTTCCGACACTCTTGAAGGCAATCCCGTTGTTTCCGCAGGTGGCTACTTTGTCTTCTGTTCAAACGGAGATAGTGCAACGAACGGAGGAGTTCCCGAAAGCTACGCCTACCGTTACGGGCTTTCAGGTTGGGGACTTGCTTTGAATAATACGTCTGAAACTCTAAGCCTGCGTGACGCTTCGAACACTACCGTTGCTTCCGTTACTTACGGGGGTCTACCCTTTACAGCTGGAGTAAGCGCACAGTTGACGAACACGACCTTGGATCCGGCAAACCCCGCGAACTGGTGCGCCGCTACAACGTCTTGGAGTGGCGCAAACAACGGAGATCGCGGAACACCCGGAGCAGCTTCGATATGTGGAGTGCCGGCTGAACCTGACACAGTTACAATTTGTCAGATCCTGCAGCGCGACACGTGCGGCGTGCCCGTGTGGAACGATTCGCTGCTCGTGACGTATGGTGTGGTGACTTATCGGGACTCGTGCCGCAGAAATCTCTACGTCGAGTCCAACGGCTGTGCGGTTCTTGTATTCGGATCGGCCGCTCAAACGAACATGATCGGAGCCGCACGCCTGCCGTTGCCAGGTGACTCTGTCCGTATTCGAGGTGCGTTGGATCACTTCGCAGGTCTGACAGAGTTTTCTCAGTTTGCAGTAGAAGCCGCTTCTGTAACGTTCATTTCTGAGGGGCACTCGATTCCTGCGCCTGTTCAGATTCCAGCGAACATCGTCTCCCAAGCGGCAGCAGCATGCGCGCCAGAAGACTATGAGTCACGCCACGTGACGGTCAGTAACGTGACGTTTGTTGAAGTCGGAACCTTTGCCGCAGGCGTTAACTATCACCTTGTAAGCGGAATGGACACTGTGCAGTTCCGCGTCAATATCTGCGATACCTTGGTTGGAGACTCAATTCCCGTTGGGGCGATCAATTTGACTGGAATCCTCGCGCAGTATGACACGTCCGGTTGTTACTGTCAAGAGTATCAGATCATGACGGGCAGAATCGCACCGTTTGAGGATGCTCAGTGCGGAGTCCCGATTGAAGTTACCGCCATTCGCCTCGCTGCGTTAAATCAGGTGCAGCTTCGCTGGAGCGCACCGCAGGGCAACGACTGTGGCTGCTACAACGTTTGGTATGCCACGGCCTCTGAACCGGTCTTTCCGCTGGACTATACGTTATTGACGCTCACACCGATTTCCGCAACGCAGTACACGGATGACATTTCGGCAGCAAATCGACGAATCTATGTCGTAACCGGTGTGCCTTGCCCGTAACTGCCCGTCCTGTTTAAGCAAAGGCAGTCCGGAACCAAATTCCGGACTGCCTTTCTATTTGAATTTACTGGACTTGCTGAAAAGTTGAACATGTCATGTCAACCTAAAGCATTGGCACAAGGCTTGCTATTTGAAGTGTCGAAGGGAGAACACTCGTATGTCAGATAATCTGATTCAAAACTTTCTGGTAGGTCAAAATCCGACGGTTGGGACGCTTAAGGCCGTCTTGGATGCACAGGCTACGCGGCAACGAGCCCACTCGCAGAACATCGCGAACGCCGAGACGCCTGGTTATCAACGGGTACGCGTGGAGTTTGAAGATCAGCTTCGACAGCAGCTCGACGGTGATAGTCAGAAACTTGCTCGCAGCAACGAGCGTCACCTTCCTGCCAGTGGAGACGCGGGAGATCTTGCTCCGCGCATCACGCGTGAACAGATCCCTGAAGACGTGACAGGAGTGAATGGCGTGAGCATTGAAGAAGAGATGGCAGAAATGGCGGAGACCCAATTGCGCTACTTAACGGCGCTCGAATTGCTCAAGCGTCGCTACAATGGAATGAAGGAAGCGATTACCGGAAATCCGCGCTAATTGTCTGCTCATTGAATAAGAATCGCCCGCATATGCTGCGGGCGATTTCTCTCTCTTAAGTGGACTCTTTAATCGCGAAGCATCGCCGTATAGCCATGCTGTTTGAGAATCTGGATAGCGCTGCGAGCATCAGATTGCGATTCCAAACTTACTCGCAGAACTCCGCCGTGACGCTCACGGCTGTGGAGCATTCCGATGTCCCTAATATTGATATTATGCTCGGCAAGCAGTCCGGCGATGCGAGCAAGCGTTCCGGGGCGATCGGGCACGATGACGGTCAACTCGGACTGAGAATCCCAATCGCCCGGCCTTTCCCGTGCAAGTTTTCGTTGGAACGAATAGGCTCTCTGCCAGACCTCATCGAGTTTTCCGGCCTCAAACAGTTTTCGAATCTCTTCAAAGTGCGAGCAGAACGAATCAAGCGCCCGCTTTGTCTCGTCGAGGTTTGCTGCAAGCACAGACTCCCAGGCTGAAGCAGGCAAAGCAGAAAGCGCGGTCATCGTCTGGAAGTGACCTGTTGCGAGCTTCTGAGCTAAAGGTATCTCTCGACTGACAACCGCAAGCCAATCTGTCAGGGCAAGAGCAAAAACCAACGGCATATGGGTGGTCGCCGCCGTGATTCGGTCGTGCGACTCAGCGTCTAGGATTATGGGAAAAGCGCCGAGCATGCGAATCCACCACTTCAGTGCGCCAAGGCGCTCGTCCGGCACGCCTTCAGGCGGCGTCAAGAGCCAGTACGCGCTGGCAAACAGATCGGGGTTTGCGTTCGCTATTCCTTGTCGATGACTTCCCGCCAACGGATGCCCGCCAATGAAGACACCACGGGCACCACTCGTGTCTTGTGCGAGGTTCATCAGCTTGGACTTGGCACCTGTTGTGTCCATGATGACTGAGTCGGGAGAACAAGTGCGAAGAATGGTCGGTAGTATTTGCTCAACTTGCGACAAGTCCATGGCAAGCACAACCAGTTCCGCGCCAGTCAGAGCTTCCGCTATATCGCCTGCGCCATGATCAATGGCGCCGCGCATCAAAGCCTCTTCCAGAACGTCCTGCTTGTCATAGCCCACGATGGAACCGGTGAAACCCATCGCTTTGAGCTTCAGCCCAATGGATCCACCGATCAGTCCAACACCCAGCAACGCAATCTTTCGAAAATCGTGGTGCAAGAGTTCCAGCGGATCGGGAAGTGTCAGCTCCACTAATTCCGCGTCACTTGCCGGTGTGGGCTCCATGGAAGTCATGCGTTTTCTGCTCATCTTTTCAGTATTCGTTCAACGCCCACTCGTAAGGGGGCCGTTACGTCTGCGTCTAAGCAAATCACCAGTCTGCTTTCCTATTATTCCAAGCTAATTGTGGATAGAGTTGCAAAACGTGGGCCATGTATATTAAAAAGCAAATATAACACATCCTATAGCAGATTGCAACGGGCGAACAGTCAAGGCAGGCAACAAAAAAGAATGCCTTTCTAAGGGCATTCTTCGGCAAATATAGTGGTAAATATCTATTTTTTTGTAATTTGATTCACCGCTTCTTCCATGGTAGTCCATGCCAGAGTCGCGCACTTCACGCGTACAGGCAATTGCGCGACACCGATCAAGGATGCCATGTCATTCATCGACTCACCCGCAGGCTCTTCGCCTTCACGTATAAGGTGGCGGAATTGGCTTATCCGCTCCTGCACTTCCTCAATGGTCCGACCCTTTAGGTCTTCCGTGAGCATGGAAGCACTCGCCATGGAAATCGCACATCCGTTGCCTTCGAATGTGATGTCGCTCACCAAGCCGTTCTCGAGCCTCAAATGCAAGACGATTTCATCACCACACAAAGGGTTCTTGCCTTCGACACTGATCGTTTCATCAGGCAACTTCCCTTTATTCCGTGGAAGGCGATAGTGATCAAGCAGGATGTCACTATAGAGATCGTTCATACCAGGACTTTTCGTGCCACGCGCAAGCCGTCTATCAGCGCGTCAACATCATCTGATGAATTGTAGAGATAGAAACTTGCCCGTGCAGTTGCCGAAACGTCCAGCCAGCGCATTAACGGCTGACAGCAGTGGTGTCCGGCACGTATAGCAATTCCTTCGCGATCGAGGAGACCCGCGAGGTCGTGAGGATGAATACCCTTAACATTGAAAGAGACAACCGCTCCCCTTTGTGTGCCGGGACCGTACACCGTGACATCCGGTTCACGACTCAATTTGTCAAGCGTCAGACTGGTCAACAGGTGATCTGCTTGGGCAATTCGTTCCATGCCAATTCTGCTAAGGTATCGAACGGCCTCGGCAAGACTGATTGCTTCCGCGATCGCAGGTGTACCCGCCTCAAATTTGTACGGCAAGTCATTCCAAGTCGCATGATCGAGGTACACATCGCGGATCATCTCACCGCCAGTCAGGAACGGATCCATGTCCTGAAGAATTTCCGGTCGACCATAAAGAACACCGATTCCTGTTGGACCCAGCATCTTGTGGCCCGAGAATGCGTAGAAATCCGGGTTAAGTTCGCGAAGGTTTATCGGCATGTGCGGCACGGCTTGTGCCCCGTCAATGAGTGCTTTCGCACCGACCTTGTGCGCAAGCTCAATCAGTTCGCCGACAGGATTGATGGTTCCCAGTACATTGGAGACATGCGTTACGGCAATGAGTGCGGTGCCGGAGTCAATCAACTTACGTGCTTCTGCTACATCGAGCGATCCGTCACTTTTGATCGGAATGAAGCGCAACTCGGCGCCAACCGACTTTGCGACCAACTGCCAAGGCACGAGGTTCGCGTGATGCTCCATGGGAGTCAACACTATGGACTGTCCATGCTTGACAAACTTGTGTCCAAAGGAACGAGCGACCAAGTTAATTGACTCAGTCGTTCCGCGCGTGAAAATCACGCCTTCGAGCGATGGGGCGCTTATAAACTCGGCAACAGTGCGCCGCGCAGCCTCATAGTCGCGCGTTGCGGCTTCACCAAGTGTATGAATGCCCCGATGCACGTTTGCATAACGCGATTCACAGAATCTACAATATGACTGTAAGACGTCATTCGGCTTCTGTGAACTTGCCGCGCTGTCCAAATAGACCAACCGTTTTCCGTTGATCTTTATGTTCAATATCGGGAAGTCTTTGCGAACATCGCGCTCAAACATGCGATTATGCTCCTTCCGACTGCAAATACTTCACTGGAACGGCAACCAAGACATCATCTCCTTGTCGTTCGACTGAGAATGTCTCGATTGGTTCAGTCGCAGGCAATGACAGCGCCTCGCCGGTCTTTAGTGAGAATCTTGCTCCGTGTCGCGGACACTCTATGCAGTCCCCTTCCAGCCAACCGTCAGAAAGATACTCATGCTCATGCGAACATACATCCGATGTCGCATACAGCTTGCCATCGACCTGGAACAATCCAAGTTCCAATGACCCTACCTGAAATCCCTTACCACCGTTCCGAGGGAGATCAGCAATTGTACAAATCTTTACAAGTTTTGTTTCCATAAAACGTATTCTATACTCAAGAATTTCGATAGTGTTCTAACAAGAACGCCCCTTGCGATTGTGCACGGGGCGTTCTTTCATGTATCAGCGACCCGTTGCCCGGCCCACAGTTTGTGAAACTCGTGATCGCCAGTTATCCCGAACGTCTTCCAAAACTTCAGGGACATTGTTGATGACTTCTTCAGCGAAACCGGTCGCAATCGCGGTAAGGGCCTGACGGAAGGTCAATCCGCGAGCCTGCAAATAGAACATCTGCTCTTTGTTCAGATGACCGATGGACGCACCGTGACTGCACTTCACATCATCGGCAATAATCTCCAACTTTGGAATTGCTTCTGCATGTGTGCCGGGATCCAACATCAGATTACGGCACGTTTGATAGGCATCCGTCTTCTGCGCATGCTGCGGGACCGTGATGATGCCCTGATAGATCGAGTGGGCGTCACCTGCGAGCAGAGTCTTGAACAGAAGATTTGAGAAACCGTTCGGAGTGTTATGATGCTGATGTGTCCTATGTTCGGCACGCGCTTCTCCGTCGCCGCTGAAGAGACCGCTCAGATGAGCTTCTGTGTTCGCGCCGAGCAAGTCAATTCTAAGTTTTGCGACATGCCACTTATATCCGGTCGTAAACGAGCACCAATTCAAGTAGCCATCCCGCTCGACTCTCACACGTCCGGTACGATAGACCGAAGCATCGGCATCAATCAGTTCATCATGCACGTAGTGCAGGCGTGCACCCTGCTTAACAAGAATCTCGGTGCGGCCGATGAGCGGAACTGCATTGCCCCCGCCTATCCACCGATCATGCACGATAGCTTCAGCGCCGCGCTCAACGATAATCAGAGTTGTTGGTGCAGCAAGCCCATTTCCGGCGAGGTGATGCGAGAGGTCGATCACGACTCCTGTTGTATTCGCTGGAATTCGAAGGCAGAGCGGCTGTCCTGTCAAAGCGCGGTGATAACTCAGAAACTTCGCATCCACGTCATCCGAATCGTAGCTAAGCAGTTCAGCGAAAGCTTCGCGGTCAGCAGGAGTAGCAAGCAGTGCGTCTTGGGTCAAACCGCTTCGTACTGCCAGAGTGCTCTTGACTTGTGTTGCGTCCTTTGCACTTTCCGCAATCTGCCACGGGAAGGCAGCGGGATCGTTCTTACGCCATTCCTCGTTGTCACGGGCAGGCAAGGCGGCGGCACGCGCCTGTTCAATCCAACTTGCGCGTTGTTCAGAGAAAGTCAGGTTCTGTTCTGTTGATACTGTGTCGATATTGCTCATTCGCAGGTTGGTCGCTGTCTTTCAGCCGACCGACCCCTCCATCTGTAGCTGTATTAGTCGATTCATCTCGAGTGCATACTCCATCGGCAGCTCCTTGACAACGGGTTCAATGAACCCGCGCACAATCATCGTCATCGCCTCTTCTTCGGAAATACCCCGACTCTGCAGGTAGAATACTTGCTCGTCCCCAATCTTAGAAACGGTTGCTTCGTGGCCTAATTCTACTCGTTCTTCCTGAATATTCATGTAAGGATAGGTGTCGCTGCGACTGTGATCATCCAACAGCAGCGCATCACAACTGACATTGCTCTTGCTGTTTGTTGCGCCTTTTGCAACTTCCACCAAACCGCGATAAGAAGTCCGGCCGCCTCCCCGTGATATTGACTTGGACAACACGACAGAGGTCGTATCCGGAGCCTTATGTACGACTTTCGCGCCTGCTTCCGTGTGCATACCGGAACCTGCGTAGGCAACAGAGAGAATGTCCGCCTTTGCACCGCGCCCCATTAAGTATACAGAGGGATACTTCATCGTGATCTTTGATCCGATGTTGCAATCCACCCATTCCATGGTCGCGCCTTCCTCGGCGATTGCACGTTTCGTCACAAGATTATACACATTCTTCGACCAGTTCTGAATGGTCGTGTAGCGGACTTTCGAATTCTTTTTGCAATAGATCTCCACCACCGCAGAATGCAGCGAGTCGCTGGAGTAGACAGGTGCAGTGCAGCCCTCTACATAATGGACGTTCGAGCCTTCATCCGCAATGATCAGCGTTCGCTCAAATTGACCGGAGTTCTTTGCATTGATTCGAAAGTACGCCTGCAAAGGGATAGTAACGTGAACGCCTTTGGGAACGTAGATGAAACTTCCGCCTGACCACACCGCAGTATTCAGAGCAGCAAGCTTGTTGTCACCCGCTGGAATACACTTGGCGAAATACTCTTTGAAAATGTCAGGATGCTCGCGAAGACCGGTGTCGGTATCCAAGAAGATGACACCGAGCTTGCTCCACTGCTCCTGAAGCGAGTGATAGACGACTTCGCTCTCGTATTGCGCGCCTACACCGGCAAGGAACTTCTTCTCGGCCTCAGGTATTCCCAGTTTGTCGTAGGTTTCACGAATCTCCTTTGGAACCGCGTCCCAGTCGTGCTCCACCTTATCTGAGGGCTTGATGTAGTAGTGAATGTCTTCGAAGTCAACAACTTTGAGGTCGGGACCCCATTCAGGCAGTGGTTTCTTGTAGAAGTAGTCGAGGCCCTTTAGACGCAAATTTAGCATCCACTCAGGCTCGTTCTTGTAACGCGAAATTTCCTCTACGACGTGCTTGGACAAGCCTTTTTCGAACTTTACGACGTTGTTCTCAGGAACTGAGAAGCCGTACTTGTCGTAGTTGTCCAGGTCCAGCGTGAATTCTTTCGAGGCAGGCATATCTAACTCCAGTGATCCGTATCTCTTTATTGTCCGGTGACGCGGCGCACAAATTTTCCAAGTTTCAACTTGACTGAATTGTCATACTCCAGCAAGTTTCGCAAGGCGGGCGACTCTGTCTTATAGTATAACTGCGCCAACTCGTCCGGCCGCCACTGTTGCGCCGAAAACATCTTATCCTTAAAATTGATCGGGCGATTCCGACCATATCCGAACGGCAATTCCACGAACGACTCATGGTCCCTGATGATCTGCAGGAATTTGTCTTCTGTGTCCATTTCGCGATCATTCTGCGGTATCGCAAGATATGCGTCCAGGAACTTCATAAAATAGTCGCGGTGTATGAGCATCAAACTCTGGTCGGAACGATTCGGGCCGCCAAGTGAAAAGGAAATGCCTTTATCTTTCGCCTTCATCTCGGAAATCGCGCTCTCAATTATGCCCTCGCCGTAAATCAGGCAATCCTGTTCCATGTAGACCGAGTACTCCGCATCGTTCATGAACGAATAGAATGCACCGATCAGAATCGCGCGGCTTGCCCCGCAGAACTTCGTGTCGCAAGTCATACCGTGCAAGAAGTTGCGCTTCATGCTGACGAACTCAACTTCTTTCCCGGTCAGATCCGGTTTGACGGGACTTGCCGAATCTACAATGATAATCTTCTCAGGACTCGAGTATCTGCGCAAGAACTCATACCAAACCTCAAAGAACGCGGTGGTGCGGATCCGCCGATCAGAGTATTTGGTTGCGCCAGGATGAACCGCCGTGCCGTCGCACCAGTATCCGCCGTGTATGATGTATCCGGACACTACGCACTACCTCACAATACGCTGTATGAAGCAATAACGGTGCTCGGACAATCGATTAGAGAATTTGCAGATGTTCGTGGAATGCGGATAAATGTAAACCATGGTTGGTGTGATACCGGCCCAATCAAGGACGTGAAAGAGTCCTGATTGGCAAACATGGCACTCGCGCGCGCCGGCCATACGGCGTGCATTGGTGAGGATATCTTCCGAATGGTCAATCACGGTTGCGTCCGGAATTTCCGACAGCATAAACTCATCACTTACCAAGATCGCAGTGCTGCTTTCGAACTCACAGAGATTCAGCCGAAATTGAGAGTCATAGCCGATTCCATACTCTTCTGCGACGTACTGCGGGACGAAGCGGCGCGGCGTCCGTCGAAAACCGAAGTTGTATGTTTCGATCGCTGCAATTCCGTATCGGTTTGGATCATGATGATACGGTTGACCACCCTTTTCCCAATCACTGATCGGGAAATCTGCCAATGTAACTTCGGCTGTCATTTCCTGCAGCTTGAGCAGTGAGACGACTTTGCTGAACAGATCGAATTCCTTTGCAAGCACAAAGTGAATTTTGCGGCGGCGAGTTTTGAACAGCCACGATGCAACCGGCAATGTCGCAATGAAGTCCCCCAGTTTGCCGCAGTGCGTGACTGTAATCACACCGGCAGGATATTCCGTGTCAATCGCTCTTGCTCTTTGCAGATAGCGAAGCTTTGCGAGCGGGCCGCCATAACGCGTTCCATGCTGCATCACAACTTCGCACTCACACCAATCTGCTTCAGCGCATCGCTAACTGCCGTGGCGACAGACGTCACGGAAATTGGTCCAAGCGCTTTGCTCTCCGGCGCATGCGATAACGCATCGACGACAAAGGTGTCGTGCCAGCGGGGAGCAACCCGACTCTTGTCGGCGGCAATCACGATTTGGGGTTTGCCAAGTCCCGCAGCAATGAAGCGCCACGCTGAATCCATTCCAATCCAAAGCAACGCCTGGCCAATGTAAGACGCCCGCTTGTCCGCACGATCTTTCAAAAAGTGATCGTTCGCCCGAAGAAGCTTGGTGCACGACGTATTCCCAAGCTGCAAGACTGAAATACCAACTGAATCAAGATTTGCGATCAGAATTTCGAAGCGGGGTGCGGGCCACTGTTCACCATCAACAGAGGGCGACGTATCGATCACGACAGTGCGCTTCATGTCCAGCTTGCCGGGTGGATTCTGTTTGGGCAGCTTGGCAACGTCCACCATCGGTCTGCCCGAGTCGTCAAGTGTGACCTGAAATCCCAGCAGCTTAGTCGATTTGTCGACTATCTCTTCTGCGTCAATGGCTGTCAATGCTTAGGCGGCAACCTCTTCTTTTATCCAATCATAGCCTTGCTCTTCAAGCTTAAAGGCCAGAGTCTTATCGCCAGACTTTACAATCCGCCCATCCACAAGAATGTGAACATAGTCCGGCACGATGTAGTTCAGCAATCTCTGGTAGTGTGTAATGACGAGTGCGCTGAAGTTTGGGCCACGCAAGCTATTGACACCTTGCGAAACGATTTTCAAAGCATCAATGTCCAATCCAGAGTCCGTCTCATCCAGAATGGCCAGTTCCGGCTTCAACATTCCCATTTGGAGAATCTCGTTGCGCTTCTTTTCGCCACCCGAGAATCCCTCGTTCAGATAGCGTTTCGTAAACTCCGGCCTGATATCGAGCAGCTTGAGCCACTTCTTAATCTCGGTATCGAACTCCTTAAAGCTCGGGGTCTGCCCAAACCTTTCGGTCATCGCCAGACGGAGGAAATTGTTGACAGAGACTCCATAGATTTCCTGCGGGTACTGAAAAGCCAGAAAGATACCCTTCTTCGCACGTTCATCTGGTTCCATTTCAAGCAGACTTTCGCCCTTCCATATAATGTCGCCGCCAGTCACCTCATACTTTGGATGACCCATAATTGCGGCGGAAAGCGTAGATTTTCCGCTCCCGTTTGGTCCCATGATCGCGTGCACCTCCCCGACTGGAACGTCAAGGCTAAGCCCGCGAAGAATCTCTTTCCCCTCGACTGCAACGTGGAGATCACGAATTTCAAGCTGGTTCACAGCTACTCCTCAAACTTTATCCTTCAATTTCAAAAATCGTCAACTTCTTGCGGCGCGCGCCGTAACGGCTGCAGGATCAGGCACGTCCGCTGCAGCTGAGCGATAAACCGAAGCCAGAGGCGTAAACTGCTGTTTCTCCTCCATCTCGAGCAGGTCAGCCAATGTCCGCTCTCTGAAAAAACCACGCAGCATATCCTCCGCCTCTGACCACAGGTGTCTGACAGTACACTCTTCTGAGTGAACACAGCAAGTCGGGTCAGACGTACATTCGTTAAACGCCAAACTCCCCTCAAATGCTTCAATCACCTGTAAAACATTAATTTCACTTGGCTTCTTGGCCAAAGCGATTCCACCTCCCTTCCCACGATGGGTCTCAAGCAACCCTTCGCTGGATAGATAGGCGACAATTTTGGTCAAAAAGACCCTCGGGATGTGCTGTTGCTCCGCAATTTCACGAGTAACAAATGTTTTGCCCTCGTCATAGCCTCGGGCCACAAACATAAGCATACGGAGTGCGTAATCGGCCTGCAATGAAATTAGCATGGTATTACCTTTAAACCTGACTTTGCCAGTCATATTAAATATACAGCTAAAGTTCCGGCAAGTCAAGTCCTTTGTCGAACAACGCTTTCGGTGTAAGTTTGTGAATAATTACACGAGAATCAAGCAAAGACTTGAATTATTCTGGAGGCATGTGTATCTTTGACATGTAGCCGTAGGGGTGGTCGCATGGGTTTTCCACAAGCGGCCTGAGAGAGTCCCTCGAACCTGAACCGGATAATGCCGGCGGAGGAAACGGTGCGGTATCGTGGGCCACCAGTTATGGATTCCCAGAAGTGAATGACCGCAGCCGTCTAACGATTGGCTGCGGTTTTTTTACATTTGGAGTTCACATGAAGCTGTTTCACGTCTTGCTCTTGGGCATTTGTACGTACGCGTTCGGCCAGTCAGCGTTGACAGGCATCGTCAGTGACTGGTCAAACGGCCGTGCTCTTGATGGAGTCTTGGTTGAACTGGACTTGGATACTATCGCGACCACGAATCGATTTGGCCGATACCTTACGGAACCAATTGATAAACCAAGCGTGGTTGTGAAGTTCTCGCGCGACGGTTATGTTCCTTTTTCGGTTGTGCTCGTGCTTGCCGACGCCGATCTTACAGAGTATAATGTCGAACTCAGGCCATTTGTTCCCGGCGCGGAATCCGCAGAGAGCCTTCGCGAGGCGCCACGCTACAAGATTGATGAAGTTACTGTGACAACCACGCGTGCTGCATCAGATTATCCGGTAACGTATTCAAATGTTGGCAGAGAAATTCTTGATAAGACTCATTACGGACAGGATTTGCCGCAGCTGTTCACACAGTTGCCAAGCGTGAACACCTACTCGGACGGAAGCAACGGACTTGGTTACTCGTATTTGCGCATGCGAGGATTCAGTCAGAATCGTGTAGGTGTCTACCTCAACGGCATCCCCCTCAACGATGCCGAATCACATGAAGTGTTTTGGATTGACCTTCCGGACTTCGCCGAGGACGTCCAAGACATGCAAGTCCAACGTGGCATCGGCAGTTCGTTATACGGGGCGGCGGCGCTGGGAGGATCAATCAATCTGATTACAAAGACTCCAGGACTTGGCGATCGCCCGACTTTGCGGGCCGAAGGAATGTATGGGACGTGGAATACCAGACGCGCATCTCTGCAATACACTTCCGGGCGTGTCGGCAAACGTTACGGCTTTGCCGGCCGATTCACGCGTATGGAATCGAATGGGTATCGATTTGGTTCATGGGCGAAGCTCTGGAGTTACTATTTCGCCGCAACAAGATTCTCGAATCGGCATACGACGCGAATTCTGTTTTATGGCGGGCCTTCCAAGACACACCTTGCCTACGAAGGAGTTTCAAGAGAATTCCTGAACGGTGAGGTGAGCGGTGACAAGAGCACAGACCGTCGATATAATCCTCTTTCTTATCCGGGCGAGATTGACCATTTTTTTCAACCTCACTATGAGCTGCATGACACGTGGCGGCTGCGCGATGATATTGTACTGGATAATTCTCTTTACATCTTCCGAGGCGACGGCTACTACGATCAGTTCCGCAGCGATCAAGACTTGTCCCGTTACTTCTATTCGCTTCCAGCAGATTCGCTGAGCGCGGACGTTCTGCGCCGTAGAAACGTCGCGGAGATTGACGGAGGCTGGATTCCACGATCCACATTCCAACATAGATTTGGCCAGACAGTGGTCGGTGGAGAACTTCGTCTGCATGAGGCCCGTCACGAAGGAACGGTTCAATGGGCTTCACAACTGCCTTCGGAAGCTCGTCCGAACTTTCACTATTACGACTATCGAGTTGAGAAGCAGGTATTCGCGGGCTACGTACATAATCTCATCAGACTTGCGGACCCCCTTCAGGCGATGTTCGATTTGCAGGTTAAGACCCAACGATACAAGATGAGTGATGATCGGCTGTTCGACGTTTCGCTGGACAAAACATTCTCGGCGCTCGCCCCTCGGGTGGGGCTTAATTACCGCCTGCATGACGGCAATGCAGCGAAGAACATTCCACTGTCCGTTGTCTATGCCAATGCCTCCCTCGCACAGCGTGAACCTGCATTTAGGGACTTATACAATGCGCAAGACTACTACTCCACTCCGCTAATCGCTCCGAACAGATTCGCAAGAGGAACTCAAGGTGGTGAGTATGTCGGCCCAATGCTGAGCGATGAGAAACTTGCAAACTTCGAAATCGGGTGCATTGCACATTGGAGGACTGCGCACTTTGGCCTCAATTACTATCTAATGAATCTTCGCGATGCCATTGTGACGGACAACGGACAGCTTGACGACCTGGGAAATCTGCTCTCGGCAAATGCCGAGCGGGTACGCCATCAGGGTTTTGAATTTGTCGGTGGTCTTGCACCATTTCGGTGGCTCAAGCTGAGCGGCAATCTCGCACTGGCAGATCACAGATTCGTAGACTACGTTGAGATCGATTGGGTCACATATGAGCCAACATCCCGCAACGGCAATCGGATCGGTCAGGACCCCCTGTATCTCGCAAACTTACAGGCCGATGTCGAATACGGCGGGTTCATCGGAGGCCTCGGTGCCCGATTTGTGGGAGCGCAATTCACGGATAACAGTGAAGACAAATCGACAGAGATTGACGCCTATTCGCTTGTTCACATTGACTTGGGCTACAAAATCAAGAACCTCCCTGGGAATGTCCCTCTTGCAGAGATACGTGTCAGGGTGAACAATGTGCTAAACCGTGAATATGAGACTGTGGGCTACGGACCAACCTACATCGTCGGCGCTCCGCGCGCACTGTATACCACGCTGGCAGTCGAACTGTAATGGAGCCTTGGGGTCTCGCGCACGCGACCACGATTGATCTCGTCATTGTGGCGATATCATTGGGAGCAGTACTCGTTGCTGGCCTCTGGAAGCCTGCGAGTGGTTTTGGGGAGTATGTCATTGCAGGCAGGCGACTTTCCGCTCCGGCATTCGTCATGTCTCTGGTCACTTCATGGTACGGGGGAATTCTTGGAGTCAGCGAGTATTCGTACTCCTACGGACTCTCGAACTGGTTTGTCTTTGGCGCTCCTTATTACCTATACGCGGTGATCTTTGCACTGTTTCTGGCAAAGCGAGCGCGAAAGTCTGAGCTTCTCTCATTGCCGGATCGGTTCCAGCTTGCCTACGGGCGAAGTGCAGCGAGACTATGCGGTGGCATAATCTTCCTTACCACTATGCCCGCCGCATACTTGTTGATGATGGGCAAGTTGATAGAGTGGATGTTTGGATGGTCGTACTCCATGTCTCTCGTAGTCGGAACGCTCTTGTCGACTCTGTACCTTTTCCGTGGCGGTTTGAAAAGTGTGGTTCGCACGGATATGCTTCAGTTTCTGCTGATGTACGTCGGGTTCGCCGTGATGGTTGTGACTCTGTTCTCTACTTACGGCGGGCTAAACTTCATCAAGGCGCGTGTGCCTGAAGTCCTACTGACACCCACCGGCGGGCAAACAATTGGCGCCGTGCTAGTCTGGTACTTTATCGCATCAACAACGCTCGTCGAACCGCTCTTCTATGAGCGCGCGTATGCCGCAAAATCAGAGAAGATAGTACTCCCTGGCATTCTTGTCGCCATCGTATTCTGGGCTTTGTTTGACTTCATGACAACCGCCACCGGATTGTACGCGCGCGCCCTACTTGGTGACGTTGCTTCGCCGATCTTCGCATTTCCCGAACTTGCCGCCCGCGTACTTCCTGCGGGATTGTTCGGACTTTTTCTCGCCGCCCTCGTTGCCACTGTGGCTTCCACTATCGACAGCTATATGTTTATCGCCGGTGCAGCGCTTGGCAGAGATGTCGCAGCCCGTGGGCGACCTGCAAGCGAAGAGACGGTGCTCAGGTATGTGCAAGTCGGGGCAATCTGTGCCGCCATTTGTGCTTTCTCTCTCGCGTGGTTCTCTTCGTCAGTCATCACACTCTGGCATGCTATCGGCTCGATCGCTGCTCCTTCCCTTCTGTTTCCGGGATTGCTGGCGTGGTTCTCAAAAAACCCTCCCTCACCCCGCATCGCAGTCATGGCGATGACTTTCGCCGGTCTCTCCGCATTAACTTGGAGGCTCTCTGGACTCTGGACGGAAAACGGAAGTTATTGGTTAGAAATCGAGCCTATCTATGCGGGATTGATCGTGAGCTTTGTAATCCTTGGTATTGGTCTTCAGAAACGCGGTGTTCAAAACTGAAGCTGGAATTGTTCTGTCTGTTGTTTTCAATAGAGAAAACCCGCCGAGTGCTCGACGGGTTTTCTTTTGCAGCAAGTCCCTCTCGTCAGGAACCCAAGCCTGTCAGCATACGCGGCAATAAGACATCAAACAAGTCTTCCACTTGATCCTGCCTGCAATAGTAGAGCGGAACCCCGAACACTGCGACACGGAAACTCAAGTCATACACATACGCCAATACTTGGCCGTTCTGGAAGTAATTTGGGTCTCGGGTAGTTGCGCGTCCAATGACCACACACTCTCCTCGCGGTTCAAACACCCATGTGCGGGGAAGTGCGCCTTGCCAAACAGGAACCGGCACCTTTGTCGCGTCAATTTGAACCGACGGGAAGCCGTTTGAGCCGGTGAATCCATTCACCTGCGCATTCACGTTGGGATTTGTGCTGGGATCCCGTCTGCAGCTGAATACGCGCAGGAATCTGTACTCAAACACAGAACCTCCGTAAGTCGCTGCGGGTTCAGTCGTATATGCGCTCATGAAGTCCCAACCGCTGAAGATTACACGACCTCCCCGCGACATGAATTCACCCAGTATTCTACGGTAATTCTGGACTTGAATCAAGTTTCGTTCATCTGCGTTCCAGATAATCAGGCCAATGAACTCGATGTCCTTGGGCGACAAATATGTCCCCAGCGGCGAATTTCCTCGTTCGAATAAGTCGAGGTGTCGCACATTATACCCTTCGACTATCGCGGAATAGAAGTTGTCAATCTGCACGTCTGACGCGCCGCCCGCCGCTTCACGCGCTTCGTCCACAACCAGAATGCTATCCGAAAGCTGTTGATTGAGCAGCTTGAACACAAGCGTGGCAGAGTCGGATATTGCACCTGCGGCGTCGCGAGCTTGAAAATAATACTCGTAAGATCCCAAAGGCAAATCGGTCAAAACCAGCTCCGGGATGTCCTGCCAGCTGCTCCATGCGCTCGTGGATTCCCGATAGCGATATGCGTTGAGCACACCACTGTAGGTTGCAACATCTGCTTCGAATGCCAATATCAGTTCAGCGTTGTTACTCCGATAAATCGATCCATCAGGATACAGGCTGTCGGAAGCGATGCCATAGTTATAACGAGCAGGGACTCCTGTGATTACCGGGCGGTGGTCGAGCTCAACGTTCACTGTTCGTGAAATTGTCGGAGAGACGGCCAGTCCGGAGTCGCGGCAACGCGCATAAATCGTGTGACTGCCTTCTGTCAGCCGACTGTTTGAAAGAGCCACGACGCCCGATCGAAAGAAGCCAAGAGATGTGTCGGCGAAGAGAAAAACAGAGTCAGTAGACCATGCACACCAGCTCATTGTATCATCAATGCTCACCGAGAATTCAATTCCAGAACGATTTGCGTCTGATGCTTCGAGCCGCAGCTGAAATCCCCTTCCTACAAATGAGTTGGGTCTTACTGTGTTTGTACTGGAGAAATCGCAGGTTGGTGCAGTGTTTCTTGTGTAGAACTGTCGTTGCGGCGGATTGGGGTCTGATGATCCCTCGTTATCGACCGCCTGCACACTGAACGTGTGCGAGAAAACTTCACCCGAAGAAGGAGAGGT
The DNA here is from genome assembly GCA_023382385.1 of bacterium. Lineage (NCBI taxonomy): Bacteria > bacterium. The sequence continues at coordinate 207,580 of JAHDVH010000003.1, forward strand.
AAACGAAATTGTGCTGTCCGTGCGTGTCGTAAAGGCGACCTGTTCTCCGTCAATAAACATGTTGAATCCTGCGATTTCGCCGTCAACATCATTCCCACTCCAACGCAATGTCAGGTAGTGGTTCACCGTTGAACCATTTTGCGGCGCAGAGGTAATGGCCGTTGTGGGAGGTTGATTCTCAAACGGGGAACCGGGATTCGAGACTTTGCACGACGCGCAGGCCAGCGCGAGGAGAAGGGTGACTATTCTAAGATTATTTTGCATTGCTTGCTCCTTCACCACGCGAAAGCAACCGAAAAGCGATGCGGTTGGTCCGCAAAACCATCGCTTGCGGAAGTGATTTTTCCCCAATGCGAGTATGCGTAGTCGAAAGTCAGAATGTATTCATTCATGACGTCAAAGTTCAGGCCGAATCCGAGGGCGAAACTCTCCTCATCGTATCCGAACTTTCCGCCCGCGCGCAAGAATAGTGTGTTCTTGTAGCCATACTCCCCGCCCAGATTCAGCCGCTCTTTGTTGTCGTTCGGATGGTCCATTTCAATAGCAAAAATACCGGAATGAGCTTCCGACTCTTGAATTGCAAGCATCTGCCAAACATCAAACGAAATGCCAAGACGGAACATCGTCGGAAGAGACGCGCCTTCGTACTCTTCCGTTGCAACTGGCTCTCCGTTCGATGCTGCTTCACGATGATCCAGGAAGTTGCCGGAGTACTGCACATCGGGCCCCAGATTCTGAATAGCCATTCCCAACTTCAGAGAGCGAAGCCCTGTCTGATACATTGTTCCAAGGTCGATCGCAACGCCGTTATACACTTGTTCTTCCAAGGCACTGCGCAAGTACCGTAATTGACCACCAAGTGAAAACTTATCTGTCAGGCGCTCAGCGTACGACGCTCCAATTACGAAGTCGTAAGCGTTGAAGTACTCGCCTGTGCCTTCCGGCCGTTCCCAAGTTCGGACAGGCATATCGTTCGTAAACAGATTGATTATGTGCACCGAAAAGGCGCGGTACTGCCCGATTGGACTCGCATAAGAAACAGAATTGCACTGAATGTCAACCGGCATATTTATCTGGGTGATTTGGAACTGGTTCTTTCTGGTCGTCGTCAGACTTCCCGGATTCCACCAGACTGATTCGGAGCCTTCTGTGGCGGCCACAAAGGCATTGCCCATCGCGACTCCGCGCACGCCCATGGGCATTTTCAGAATTTGCATGGAGGTTGTGCCCACCTTCTCCAATCCAAAGACGGTCGTTACTGCCAGTAGCGTCGCGAGTATCAGCAGCAATGGTCTTGGAACTTGTGCTCTTATCATGGTCGATCCTCCGCGTAAACCAGGACGATTGCCGCTGTGATGTTCGTAACCGCGCCTGTAGCACGAGCGCTGAGCGTGTGCTGTCCAACGGACAAACAGGGTCGCTGTGATCCGGGAAAGCAGGTCGTCCAGTTGATTTCTATTGGCCGACCCGGGTTGTTCAGGTCTGCTGCCTCGAATTGTGCCAAGTCCAATTGAAAGCCGCGTCCTTTGAAGCCGCTCTGAGAGTTCGTTTCGGCGAGATATATTCCTTGCCCACTAAGTCTTCCATCAGGCAATAGCAAGCCGTCGGGATAGGCGGTTGTGGTGTCGCCATCCATCCAAAGCGCAAGAGTGAATCGGTCGTCCAATACCAATCCCAGCGAATCCCGCCTATCTCCCAGCTCTGTCGTATCCGCAATCGCAATGTCCAGCGAATCCTGAAATGTCTCCTGAATGCTCCGTGCTTGCGATTCGGCTGAAAGAAGTCCCGACGTATCAGACGGGCACTCTTCGGGAAGCGAATCACAGAGTGCGCGGATACCGGCAACAGAATCTATGACGCCCTGCTGTGTCTCTATCCCGACAAGATAACGCACAATTTCGGTACTGTAGGCAGGGAACGAGTCAGAAACAATGCTCTCATACCACTCGACATCGTCATCAGGAAGGACATACGCCGCTATCGTCAGCCGTGCCGGTCGATCTACCCCGGGAAGATTGATCGAAGCGAGCGGCGCCGCGACTTCAAATTCTGCAGAGATGATCTCACCGTTCGAGGCGGTATTTTGCCACAGCAGTATTGTTTCAGTATGAGCCGGATTCGGCGCGGTCACCGGCGGCGTACGGGGATCGTCGCACGCGGTAATACTGCTCACAGCGAGAATTAATAGACAAATGAAAATCTTAGGTTTCGTCATCATGCAAAGTGCTCCAGTGGTTTATTTGATGACGACAAATTTGTCCAGATACTTATCTCCGCCAAACTCTACGGAGAAATAGTAGATGCCGCTGACGATCTCCTGACCATTGCGCGTTCGGAGGTTCCATTCTGCTTGTTCCGTGCCGTTGTAGTGATCGATTGAACCAAGGTAGTCTCCAGCAAGAGAGAAGATCCGGATTATGCACTTGCCCTGTTCAAGATTGGTCGGAAGACCGCGGAAAAACAGCTTGCGAACAAACTCGAGTCCGGCGCTCGTCTCGTTCGGTATCGCCTCGCCTCGGTGCCCGCCTTTGTAGGGATTCGGAAATACGTAGACTTTGCTCAGGTCGGCATGGGGGGATTCGCCCGCGACTGCCTGTTTGGCGATCGTGACTGACTTGGTGTATCCCGTACGGCTCGATTCAAGGACACCGGCGCCGAATACGCCCATGTCAAAAGCCCGTACGATGTACTCGTAAGTTTGGCCCGGAATAAGGCCAATGTCCCAGTAGACATACTCAAAGGATCCGTCTGGATAGTGGATTGAATCGGTCGGCATTCCATAGTTAAAATTCTGCCATTCGAATTCTCCTTCAAGCTCGTCAATAATGTCGTATTCTCTCAGTGTTTGCCATACCGTCTGGCCTGTTCTGCGTTCGATACGGTATCCCTCGAAGTCGGCCAGATTCGTAATAGCATCTATGGATGCCTCAGAATTCGGTTTCCAGCGAATCCGGACGCGGTCTTCATACACATCGAGCGAAAATTCAGGCGGTTCGGGCGCAGACGGACCCTGGAAGTCATTCAGGTACATGGCAAGCGCCCACTCTGCATTGACACCAATGTCCGCTGTATCATCTCCCGCAATGAAAGCGACTGTGATCGGCAGCGTCTCGCCCGGGCGAATCGTGAAGCCGTTTGTGGCTTCAGCACCAAACGAAATCAACATGCGCCAGTCACCAGCGGTCGGGCTTAACGGATCAATGTCGCCTGACGACATCATATTGTACTTCTCAGCGTTGGTCTCGGGGTCTCCGCCCGCAACTCGTTCAAAATTCCGGAACGAGACCCGTAATTGATTCAGCGCAACAGGTGTCTTGACCACTCGCATGGCGAAGACACCGGGACCCGGACCGTCGGTATCGTTGATTTCATCATAGTGCACTGCCATTAACCGGCCAGCGTCATAGTAGTTGTAGTCGTCCGTTGACCCCGCGTCGCCGCCTTCCCCCTGCGCGAGAATATCCGGGTCGGCGAACAATCCAATATACACATTTCGCAACGGCAATGGTCCGACGTTGCGAATACGGTAATCCAGCAGAATGAAGTCTGCGGCGTAGTCTTCAGGAAAAGCGTACGTCCGCTGTGTTACGATGAGATTCAGCGGAGTATGTCCATCGACATCCGGACTCGATACAAACTGCGGTTGAATGTCATCCATGTAGACCGCGTAATACTCCTGCACGCCGCGGGCCACGCCGTCTTCGTCTGCCAGTCCATCACCGTCATCGTCGAGAAAACCCGGACAACAATCGCCGTCAAAATTCGAGTCTTCCATGTCAATCAGCCCGTCCGAATCGTTGTCCACAAAGTCGTTGGACATATCTCCTGCAGGATCCTCGTCGATGTGAGGTTCCGGGTCATAGTTGCAATTGCCATCTCGGTTGGAATCGCCGCTTGAATCGGTATCTTCATCCACCAATCCATCCGCGTCGTCATCAAGTCCATTGACGATCTCTTCGTCAATCTGACCATCTTTGTCGTCATCAAATCCGATCAGGCCCCGCCCGCCATCCCAATTGCTCGAAGGCCGCCCATCGCCGTCCCAATCATCAGTCAATGGATCCCAATCTTCGTCGTCATCCGCGCCTTTCGCTCCAGCAACGAAGAAACGGTCGCCAAAGCGGCTAAAAGACTTCGAGGTCAGGTGCCAATCCGGATTTGCCGCCGTATTTGCGAAGGGCATGGCGAGGATGTTCTTGGGATAAAACTCGCCGGTGCCGTTGTCGCCATCGGTAGCCGTTGACACGAGTCGAACGCCGTTCATATCCGCGCCAATCCAAACGCCAGCGGAGAACAGAAAGTCATTGCCACTGTTGATCGGGAACTCGAATCCCGCGAACCCGGGAACATTATTTGGATTGCCAACTTCTCCGTAGTTCGAGAGCGTCATCAACACGTTTCCAATGTCGTGTGCAATCACATCGGGACGCGCTCCGGGGTCGACGTCATCCATGTTGCGAACAGGTCCACGGTCTGTAATTCGCCGCGCGTCTGCCTTCTGAGGCAAACAGACGAGTATCGAGGCAATCAGCAGAATAAGTCTTAAACAGTGATTCTTCATGTGAAACCCTTCTGCCTAAAAGTCAACCGCGAGGCCTACGCGAACCTGACGAGGGATGTCCCACGCGTCTGGATTTGCTCCGGCCTTCGGATTCAGACCATAGTTGGGCGAATTACTGTCATTGATGAACCCAGGTTCGCCGTCATTATACGTGTCAATCGTGTTCTGGTTGCGGTCCCAACCCAGCACATTGCGGACATTAAACAGGTTGCGCACTTCAAGCAGCGCACGCCACTCCAAACCACCTGTTCGAAAGTGTCGCGCAACGTTGATGTCCGTCTGATAAGTCCACGGGGAATTCTTGCCGAACTCCTGCCCTTCAATGTTGTTACCGTTCACCTGAGTTGGAGTGTACGGCAAACCGGATAGGAACTGTGAGAGCCAGTTGATCGTCCAACCAGAGCGCAGCCATTCAGCTGAGAAAGGCTCGCCCTTCAGCGCGTAATTCGCGCCGAGATTGAAAACTACCTGATGGCGGCGGTCCCAAGCCAACGGAGTCTCGCCAGCAGGAACCACGTAGTTGCTGCGGGTTACGTCCGACCCGATGTCGTAGGAATTCTTGCCGGTCGCCCAGGAGATCGTATATGTCAAACGTCCCGACAAATAGGAGCCGTAGTCCTTGGTCAGATTGAACTCAAATCCGCGAACGGAGGCATAATCCGCGTTGTAATAGATAGCCGCATTTTGACGACTCTGAAGCGGAATGCCTAACTCGAAGTAGAGTTGATTCTGCGATGCCGTCTGAATCCAGTTCTTGATGTCTTTGTAATAGGTGGAAACATCCAGCAGAAAATCCGCGCCAAACTGGTGACGCACACCAAGTTCATAGGCGATGGTTTTGGACGGCTTCAGATCGGGGTTCCCAATTACAGGTGTGCCGCCGGTTTGCAGCTGATTGACGCCCGTCAAATAGTAGTCGTGACGACCGCGTTGATAGAAATAGCCATAATTGAAATGAAACACATCGCGGTCGGTAACGCTGTATGCGATTCCCAGTCTCGGCGACACATATGCCTCACCGCTCTTTCCCGGCGGCTCGTAATCCACGTAGTTGGCCCGTGAAGGGTCATTCGCAATGGGCGTACGGATCGCGTCGCCACCAATCCGCCAGTAGTCAAGTCTAACACCTGCGTTTATGATGATATCGCGATACTCCATCTTGTCCTGCAGGTACATTGCAGCCGCTGAAGGATAATAACGATATACGTCCGTGTAGATACCCTGTCCGCGATTAGCGATGCTGGGATACGGTCTATCTTCCGCAGCCACGTTGTAGTAGTTGTATTCCAATCCGCTCTTCAACTGATGCCGGGGATGAAGTTGCGATGTGATGTCCCATTTCAAAGTGTAGGTTTGGGACTCGAAGCGTGCCCAGTCAGGAACAAGCTGTTGACTGTTTCCTGCAAGTCCATCGCCTGCAATGTGGAATCCATTGATGTTGGGGTATGCATTGCTCGGATTGTTGAAGTCATACAATCCGTCCCCGTCCAGATCAGTGAACGGTTCTCCGATGTCGTAGCGCCCGTTATAGCGGCCATCGGCGTTAGGCAAGTCCACAAATGGCTCGGAAGCGACGCCATATTCACTGGCGGACTTGTTTCCGCCGGCCAGCATTCGCGACGCGTCATAGACTCCAATCCGGAAAGTGTGAAACGTTTTCGCACTCAAGTTGTGATTCAGAGTCAGGTACAATTGCTGGTCGCGGATGGTTTCGGCACGTACGTGATTGGCAGGATTATAGAAATACGCCTGCAAATCCTCGTCTACCAGCCCGTCACCGTCGTCGTCGACCCAGTTTAACGCTTCTTCATCGACCCGGCCATCCCCGTCGTCATCCGCGAGTTCAGCGTCGCGGCCATCCACCACCCCGTCGCCATTCAAATCCTGATAGGTCCACTGCCTGTATTCATCCGCATTCGTTGCCAGGCCTTGAATGGAAGCCAAGGCATGCATTCCCGCAGTCTGCTCAGCAAGTGGGAAATCGTATGGGAAGACCTGCGAGAGCCTGTACCAATACGGATTAACACGCTCCTGATTGCTAACCCAGCCTATGCTTAACTTGTAGTTCTTTTCGGAATTGTAGGTTACTTTCACATTTGTATTGTTGTAGGCTTCTGCTTTGCGAATGTCCGAACCGAACCAATCAAAAACCTGTGGACGAAACCACGTATCGCCCCCAATGTTTGTCCCAAACTCATTTGCATTGCGACTCCAGAACGTTCCCGAGGCGAAAATCGACGTGAATCCAGGAACTTCAACTCCGAGTTGCGGCAGAAGCCGATCCGTGATCGGCTCTGGTCCCGAGATGGACATCTCGGTGTAGTCGTAGTTCTGGTAGCCGTTCTTGCGGTCATCTGGCTGGTGTGGCAAATCTCCTGCGACACTCTTGCCCAAGTCGCTGAATTTGCCGTTTCCAAAACCATCCAAGTCCATCACATGCTCAACATGTCCCGTGTACTTGCGATCGCCATCGCGCGTGACGAGGTTCACTACTGCGGACTGCGCTTCTCCATACTCAGCGCTGAATCCCGCAGTCATGACCTGCATTTCACCAATCGCAGCTTTGGGAACTTGCAGATAGCGCCGCTGAAACTGCGGATCACGAACTGACATGCCGTCGACTAAGAAGAGTATTTCGTCACGCCGACCGCCGCGAATGTGCAGATTAGTGCCACTCCCAACCACACCTGCCTGCCGAGCCAGTGCGTCTGAAAACTGAGTTACGGGGAGTTCTGTGATTTCGCGGGTATCTACAGTACGGACTGTGCTTGCTACGTCCCTTTTGACAACATCCCGCTCTGCCGTTATGGTCACTTCCTGGCCCTCAAGCACGGTCTCTTTTAAGCGGATGTTTAGCTCGGTCGTCTGTTCGGACGCAATCGTAACTCCGGTCACGTTTTGTGTCTCGAAGCCAATGGTTGTCACTTTTACCGTGTACGTACCGATTGGCAAGTTCAGAACAAAAAACTCGCCGTCCACATTTGTAGTCGCTCCGCGAATTGTTCCTTCCACCGTTATATTTGCACCGGGGATAGGGTCATTCGTGCTGGCGTCCACAACTGTGCCGGCGAGTTTTCCGGTGCCTTGAGCCCAGGCAGCTGACGAAGCTGCAAGTGCGACAAGGCCCCAAAACAGTCGTTTCAATTTGTTCATGCGACACCTCCGGGCAGGACTGCCCGTTCGCGTAGGTAGGCGGGAGTTATTCGGATTGCAACAAAAACCGCGTGCTGGCTTGCCTCTTCCGATGAAAGGGCAATGGGAGCAGCACACGGCGAGCAGGACTGACTGAAGTTAATATCAATCCGTTGAATTGTCAAGGGTTTAGAGAGCAATTTCGGACTCTTTCCTCCGGCTAAATACTTGAGTTTGGATTGTTTTTCGGCTGTTCAATTCTTCATAATTGCACAATATTCAACGTATTAGTGACCCGTAACGCTCGAGAGTTTGCGTCTTCTCACGTTGTGTGACCTCTTAACATAAGAAAAGCCCCTGCGAATACAGGGGCTTCAAGAAGCACTGTGCTGCGTAACTTAGCTCAGGTGAAGCAACTCTCGATACTTGGGCATTGGCCACAGGCTGTCGTCGACTATAACCTCAAGTTCATCCCCCGAGGCACGCAGCTCTTGCATCGCAGGAATGATAAAGTCCCGATAATACGATGCAACCAGCAGATGATCATCCGTTTCAGGGACCGCAGCTCGTGCTCGATCGAGGTGCTTCAATCGCGAGATGAAACGCTCGATTGCCTGAGTCACCAATTCCAGCAGACCTCTTTGACCGGCAAGCGGGACGGCCGACAGCACTTCTTCAGCGGCATCAATTGTCTCGGCAACATTTCGCTGATACTCCAGGGCCGCAGGCAGGATTTGTGTTGCACCGATTGACGACATAAGGCCTGCTTCAATGCTGATCGTCTTAATATAAGTATCGAGCTTGATATGATAGCGGCTGTAAAGTTCAGACTCACTAAGGATACCAAGTTTAGAGAAGAGTTCAACGGATTTCGCCGTCTTAAATGCGGGAATCGCGTCGACCGCTGTACGAAGATTCGGGAGGCCGCGCCGTTCAGCCTCTTTATGCCACTCCAATGAGTAACCGTCCCCTCCAAAAAGCACATCTTTGTGAGCTGCAAGTTCGCGCTGAACTGTTAATCGAACCGCATCGTTGAACACTTGGCCTTGCTGTAGCGCACTCTCAATCTCGGCTGCCATGTGATTCAGGGATTCTGCCACAATCGCATTGATAACCATATTCGGCCGCGCTATGTTCTGTCCGCTTCCGACCGCACGAAACTCGAACTTGTTGGCCGTGAACGCAAATGGCGACGTTCTATTACGGTCTGAATCGTGCAGGGGCAGCTGTGGCAGGGATGAAACCCCGATATTCAGATACTCCTGCTTCTTTGTCTTATGCGTCAATCCCTCGATTATGGATTGAACGACTTCGCTTAGTGTATCCCCGAGATAGACGCTGATTATGGCGGGCGGAGCTTCATTTGCTCCCAAGCGGTGATCATTTGCCGGCGTCGCGATGGCAGCTCGAATCAGATCGGAATGCAAGTGGACGGCGCGAACGACAGCCGTCAGGAATACCAGGAATTGAGCGTTCTCGTGCGGAGTATGGCCGGGTTCAAGCAGGTTATTCCCTTTGTCGTCAGCCATTGACCAGTTATTGTGCTTGCCGCTGCCATTAATTCCCGCAAACGGTTTCTCATGCAGCAAGCAGGCAAATTCGTGCCTCGCCGCAACGCGCCGCATCACGGACATCATGAGCATGTTGTGATCGGTGGCAATATTGGCCCGTTCGAATACAGGTGCTATCTCAAATTGTGCCGGTGCCACTTCGTTGTGCCGCGTCGTCACCGGAATGCCAAGTTTATACAGCTCCAGTTCGAGGTCTTCCATAAACCCCAGCACTCTCTCAGGGATCGAACCGAAGTAATGATCCTCCATTTCCTGACCCTTCGGGGGGCGTGCGCCAAATAGTGTGCGGCCGCACGTCATTAAGTCCGGACGCTGGAGGTAGAGTGCGCGATCCACAAGAAAATACTCTTGCTCGCAGCCCACGGTTGTGACAACCTGTTTCGCCTCATTGCCGAATAACTTCAGCACGCGAATCGCCGCCTGGCTCAACGCATCAATGGAACGCAGAAGCGGCGCTTTCTTATCAAGAGCATGGCCATTGAATCCGAGAAAGACGCTCGGGATATAGAGCGTCTTGCCGTAACGGCCTTCCATCAGGAAAGCCGGGCTTGTGGGATCCCACCCAGTGTATCCGCGAGCTTCAAACGTTGAACGCGTTCCGCCAGAGGGGAAACTCGAAGCGTCCGGCTCGCCTTGCATCAGATTGGCGCCAGTAAACTCTGTGATGACTCCGCCATCCTGTGTCGGAATCAAAAACGACTGATGCTTCTCAGCCGTTAATCCGTGTAACGGGTGAAACCAGTGCGAGTAGTGTGTCGCGCCACGAGCCTGCGCCCAATCTTTCATCGCGGCGGCAACAACATCTGCCGTCGCCGGGTCGAGCGACGTGCCGGAGTCGTGAATCTCCAGCAGGTGTTTGTATACTGGTTTCGGCAAGACCTGACGCATCACTGACAGAGAAAACACGTTCAGTCCGAAGAGTTCGGACGGTTGAACCGGCTGACTTGCTCCATTTCGAATGGTTCCATTCGCTGTTTGCTGGGAGTGATCTGTGCGAAACACTGTCTTGCTCATGTGCGCCTTTTGGGTTGGATGGTATCCAGAAGTGTCAGAAAGGAAAGTACTAAGTGCGGGAAATCGGTTTTGGGCGGCCGTGTTCGTCGACACATACAAACACGGCGCTTGTCTTTACGACAACGGTCCCATGTGTCGTGACAGCTTCTATCTCGAAAGAACAGCTTGTGCGGCCAATGCGCGGATTCATGCAGAAAAAATGGATGATGTCGCCTTCACGCACCGGATGGTGGAACTCGAACTCGCCAAACTTGAGAGTTACCATGTACCGTTCACCGGTGTGCTCATGCGCAAATATCGCCGCCGCTTCATCAACCCAAGCCATCATATTCCCGCCAAAGAGTGTACCATTCACTCCAAGGTTCTGTACCATGCAAAGCTTGGATGATACCTTGTAGCGTTGAATTGACTGCGAGTCTGTCATACTATTTCACAAGAAGCAGCTTGCGTTCGGCCTTGAAAGAGGCGGCCTCCAAACGATACACATAAAGTCCGGTGGCAAGGTCGCTCGCCTCTAAGCTGAGGACGTGACGGCCGGCATTGTAACCGCGATTGCCAATCAACTCGCGAACCAGTTGTCCTTGTATGTTGTACAACTTGAGACTGACTGCGGCGTGTTGAGGCAAGTCGAATGCAATCTGCGTCACCGCATTGAACGGATTGGGATAGTTTTGATGCAGCATAAACTCGGTTGGCAGCAAACTCGACTCGTCTGAACTCAAATTCGGAGTACCGTTGGCAATCAGTTCGACCGAGTCCGGCGAACTCGCAGCCGAGTGATGAATGATCAGCCACCCACGCACCTCCCCGAGTTCCGTGGGTGATACGCGCGGATACAAGCGAAGCAATGGCCCGGGCTGCAGGACAGCGGGACCGCTGAAGTTAATCGAAAACGGCGACTGCGTGCTCACTGAGTTGATAACCAATGGCACGTTTCCAACCGTGCGAAGTCCGATTAAGGTACTGTCTACTGTGGCAATCGGAACATCACCGAAATTCGTCGAAGACCCGGTGAACAGTATCAGCGAAGACGTTATGGCAAAGGCCGACACTTCACAGGTCAGGACGCCGCCCGGTCCGTTGTGATTGATGACCAATTCTCCGCTGTGAAAACCTTCTGTCTCCCCGTTGAATGTCACAGTAATGGGAAGGTCGCTGTTCGGCGCAAGCGACGTTGGGCCGACAGGTGAGACGGAAAATGGTCCGCTGACTGTGATTGATGAGACAGCGAGTTGACCTGCCTGCGGAGGATTGGTCAAAACGACCGCTCCAGCAACAGTTTCTCCCACCTGAGTTGAGTCAATCCGGAGCGGACATCCACTGAGGTAAGGTGTTGCAGGATCCACTGATTCAATCGTCAAACGATAGAGCTGAATCGTGTTGTTTGTCGCACCATTAACCAGCACTTTCAAATTTGTCTGGCCTTGAGGAACATCATAGCGGAAAATCTCTTCGGTTCCTCCTGCAGGCTGGGAGTTGGATATGACCAATGGACTGCCGTTGGAATCAGTCAGGGTTAGATTGAGATTCTGATTACTGTGTGTGCTGTAGGGAGTGCCGGCTTCGCAGCTTCCATCGTTATTCTGTTCACCTTCGAGGTAATCATACCCGTCAGGAGCAAGTGTAACGGTCAATGAACGTCCGTTTACGATACTGAATTCCCACCAATCCGTGTCGGCGTCGTCATCAAGACTTGCAAGTTCAAGAACCCTGGTTCCGTCGATCAGACCAAGACTGTGAGCAGAGCTTTGGGTGTCGTTTGGCTCGTAGGGATCCCCGTAGCCGCGCTGCCCAGCAAGAATATCGTCGTGCTGTGGCCCATCGAACGCCGAGGTGTACGTCGGTTCCATGAGTTTGGTGGTGTTAATCGGGCAAACATGCTCGATTCCCAAGCCATGACCGTGCTCATGGGCAACAATGTTTCGGAAAAACCGGTAATTGTTGGTTCCGGAGGCCCAATTCTCGTCAGAGTCCAGCACCATATCGCCACGGTCTGGAAAGTAGTTGTAGGCCAATACCCCGCTTTGTCCGTCAATCGGAACCATTGCTATTCGAACATCGCCGCGAGCTCCGATAACTCCCGGACTACTGTTCCCGAATGCGGCTCCATCATCGGCAACCTGCATATAGGTATTTCCCGTAACGTCCGACCAGCCAGCGAAGACCTGCGCAAATAAATCCTGCCAAACCTGTTGATTCCCGAACAATTGGTTCATTCGTGTGTATAAGCGGCTGGCTTGTCCCTGAATCAGCACGCCGTCCGGGACAAAGCTGTAGGTCAAAGTAACTCCTGTGCCCTGACTGCCTGTACTCCCATTAGCTGTGTTCTGCCAGCGTCCGCCGAGGTTGAAATCCAACGCACCCTCCCTGTCCAGCAATCGGTGGGTCCATTCTGCCATGTACCCAGCATCGGTGCCTTCGGCAAAGCAGACCGCGAGAGGCGGGAGCTGCGGGGAGAGTTCCGCTTTCTGGGCTGACTGCTGGTGATCGGTTGTGGCAGGAGCCTGCCAAATCATGCCCACCAAAGATGCAGCGGCTATGCAGAAAATCACGTGGCGCATGCTGTTATCCTTAAATAATTGTTTTGCAATACTTAATCGTCGAAGCGGAGACCGTCTATAAACGTTTAAAATACGTATCGGTTAGGCCGAATGCAAGCACTTTGGCAGATTCCTTGCTGTGGAATATGCGGAGTTGGTTGTTGCTAAATTTCCTTCGCAGCATTCCGGCCTTGCATCTGCCTCGAATTGCTATTAACTTAAGCTTTCGCCATGTCTTGGCATTAGATGCAGATGCTATACTTTACGATGAAACCAATGGGTCCTGGGATGAAAGCTTGTTTGGTCGGTTTTCGCGTCTTATTACTTACCCTCTTTGGGTTGCTTGTTTCCGTTCCGTCTACCGTCTGTAGTGCTGATGTGATTTGCCCGGATTGCGGCAAAGTCGTTGAGAACGATTCACCGTGGGAAGCGGTAACTGCATTAGAGAACAAAGACACTTGGAAGAGCGCTTTGGCGCCTAAAATGTACTGTTTCGATCCGGGTACACCTGAGGACGTTGTTCAGTCACTGGTGAATCGAATCTACAACAACCCTGCCTCCTACATCAGCAGCAGTCGTTGGACGGCAACAGCATCGGGCACGACCGGAGCTCAAGGTGAGCCGACGGTCCTCACGTACAGCTTTGTGCCGGACGGAACTACCGTTCCTGATGATCCACCGCCGAATGGCTTTGGGAATCAGGTCAATAACATCCATGCCATGATGATTGCGAAATTCGGCAGCGTTGCCAACGGTAAGGCGAAGTTCAGACAGGCTTTCAATCAATGGCAGGCGCTAACAGGTTTAACCTATGTGGAAGAGACGAATGATGATGGCGCTGCTCTGTTTTCTTCACCCGGTGTGCTTGGCGTCAGGGGTGACATTCGACTCTCGGCAATCCCCATGGATGGCTCGTCCGGAGTCCTTGCTTACAACTACTTTCCGAATACCGGAGACATGGTATTGGATAATGCCGAAAGCTGGCAGAATTCCAGCTCGGACTATCGGTTCTTTCGCAATGTAGTCACCCATGAAGCGGGACACGGTATCGGTCTGTCCCATGTCTGCCCGGATGATTGTCAGTTTCTGATGGAGCCATACATCTGCACGGCATACGATGGCCCGCAGCATGACGATATTCGTGGAGGTCAGCGGCAATACGGAGATACGACCGAAACCAATGACTCGCCCGCAACTGCGACTTCATTAGGCAGTCCCGCTAATGGCACAACGACGGTCACAAATCTGTCAATAGACGACAATGGCGATCAAGACTATTTTGCCTTCACTGTGCCGACGAACAAACAAATCACGGTAACCGTTACTCCTGTCGGAATGTTCTATGACCAGTGTGCGCAGACTCAGGCTTGCGCATGTGCGGCAGGGGACACAGTAAGGACCACAGACGACGTGAATCTGTCCGTGCGGCTTATCGGCACAAACGGTTCCACGATTCTGGCGGAGGCAAGCAGTCAACCTGCCGGCGTGGCGGAGACCATTCCTAATACAGCCCTTCCGACTGCGGGAACGTACTACATTCGGGTCTACCAGGGCACGACGAATGCGATCCAGTTGTACAATCTCAGCTTCACCTTGTCCAATCTTGTGGTGCCGTCAATAACTGTGTCACAGCCAAATGGTGGCGAGTTTTGGAATGCGGGCACTAATCAGACGATTACGTGGACGTCCACAAGTGTGACAGGTAATGTGAATATCGAACTGAATCGGAATTTCCCGGGCGGAACGTGGGATATGCTGTTTGCGAATACGGCGAATGACGGAACGCAATTGTGGAACGTCGTTGGTGCAGGCGGAACTGAAGCCAACTGCAAGGTTCGCGTGACGAGCATCAACACCCCGAGTGCGACAGACGAATCCAACAATGTGTTCACGATCTTCTCGCCTTCCATTCAGGTTGTCCGGCCGAACGGCGGAGAAGTTCTAAACGGTTCTGCTCTTGAGCAGATAAATCTTATTCCGAGTGGAATCACAGGCAACGTCCTTGTGGAATTGAATCGTGGATATCCCGCCGGAACGTGGGAAAACATCGGTTCCATTCCGAACACAGGCGGCACTCTTGTGTTTGGCGGTCCGCCCACAACGACCGCTCGAATTCGATTGACGTCAATTAATCAGCCGAGCGTGTCGGATATTTCCGATGCGAATTTCGAAATCTACGTTGTGAATCTTCCGCCAGTCATTAAACATGATCCGAAGGGGGATCAGTCACCTGGCAACTCGGTTGTCACTGCTGTAATCACGGATGATGCCGGTCCGATCACCGCAACGCTTTACTATCGTCCCTCAGGTGGCGGGGCATTTTCCTCCGTGAGCATGCCTTCAACCGGAAACCCGAATGAGTTCGCAGGACAATTTGTTGCGGTCGAAGGAAGCTACGACTACTACCTGCAGGCGCTGGATGCTTCAGACTTCGCCGCGACCGATACCTTTAGTTTCGATGTCAAGGCCTGCGAAGACGTGATTGCCTTCGATGACGGAACTACAGAAGGGTACAATTGGGCCTACGAAACGCCGTACTCGTGGGCTGTGAAATATGCGCCCGAAGCGTATCCGTTTTTACTGTGCGGATTTGAAGTGGCTGTTGCGAAGTTCCATCCAGACAGCAGCCATTCCCGAATCGGTGCCAGAGTTCTGCTTGCTGACGGAATCGGAGGCCTGCCCGGTACTGAGATTTGGAGTGAGATTAGTGGCTCGGTCGGCAATGTGATCGGAGGTCTTCCCGCCGGTCAAGTTGCGTGGGCGCGAGTCTTAACTCCTGAAACACCGTTGATTATGAACCAACCGTTCTTTGTGGCCGTCGATAATCCCCAAGGCGGCGCATACGAGGCCTTCGGTCGTGACGATAACACCAATAGTAGCAACAGCTATTTCTACGATGGCTGCGATTCGCTATGGTATAGCGAGAACGATCTGGTCCCCAACGCGCAAGGCGGACAGCGTATGATTCGATTGCTGGGGGCATCGGTTCCACCCCCAAGCGAATTGGTCATTCTCTCAAGCGGAAATGACATCGTTCTCTTTTGGGCGAGTTCCGGTGCACCTTATTATCGAGTCTACAGTTCGACAACCACCGGAGGGCCTTTCACGACGCTTGAAGGTTCAACTTCCGATACGACCTTCACAGATCTTGGTGCCGTCATGTCGAATGATCTCAAGTTCTATGTGGTTGTAGCCTCTGCGACTCCCTGACAAGTTTCGTTTGGATTCATTGAGAGCCCGGGCAACCGGGCTCTCGTGTCTCTAATTCCTGCATTTATAGCAGAATATTCCCTTTCCATGTGGACTGATGCGCTTCAAACAATAAGAGAAACTCTTGCTAAGGTTTTGTTAATGCCAAGTTGCGTTTTCTTGCAGATGTCATCTCAATAGCTTACCTTTTCACTTGTAAGGGAACAGCGAGGTGTTTACGTTGAGTCGAAACCCAAAACGGTCAACACCGGGAGGTTGAACGATAATGAACAATCCAAGAGTTTGCTGCGTCTTCTTCGCGCTGCTGCTTTTCCTCGCCTCGGCCGACGCGCAACCCATTCAAGTTGGGTTTGGATATTGCGCTGAAGCAGAGCCGATCGGTTGCGGCTGCAGTTTGCCGACACGAGTACCCATTGCAGATGGCGAGAACTCGTGGTGTATCTTCTGGGATCGCAATGGAAATGGTCCGGACGAGTTGGACGAATTGCTGGCAGAAGGAGTTGGCTATGGCCAGGCTAACTACAGTTGCAAGCCGTTTAATGGCGTGGAGTATTGCGGCTCTGAAGGCAGTTTCTTTGCCGATCAGTACTTGATCATCGGGATTCCACCCGTGCCGCCCGATTCTTCAAGTTACTTCATCAAAGTGACAGGCGAGAGTTGCTGCTGGGTGTCCGATACCTTTGTCGTTGAAGTGGGTTTTCAGGAAATCTATCTCGCCGATGATGACTGGACTTGTGAAGACATCGCGTGTCCATTTGGTGAAGCACCTAATCCAGTACAGAGCATTTCCGCCACGATGGATGCATACTGTCTGCAAGTTGATTTCACTTGGGAACACGATGGTCAAAACGTGACCGGCTTCAATCTATACACGAGAACTGATCCGGGTCAGCCTTGGCTCTTTCTCCGTCCGTTCTCTGGGACGGAGCGTTCTGGCGGAATCCCCGCATGCGTGGACGGACCGATTCAGATTGGATTACGGGCAGTGAACGGTGCACAGATGTCGGACATTGTCTTTACGACAGGGACGACGTACCTGCGTCATTTCCCGGATCAGGGCGCCGTTCAATGGGTCGGTGGAAACGACTACAGACTTAACCTGGTGAGACCACCCGCAGGTGGCAGTTGTGCTGCGTTCTTGTGGTTCGACTTCTATTCCGGGGGGAGTTTCGTGGAGCGGGTTCTGTCGGTAACCAACTTTGAGCGCGTATTAGAGATGACGTTCGACGTCACGCTTCCGACACCGCCCAACGCAGACTGCTACATTGTCATGCTTGACAGCTTCCCGGATCCTCTGAATCCCATGTACGGTTGCGGTTTGACGGATACAGCATTCTTTACAGTGGATGCAGGCGATGCGCCTAGTCTTGTCCGCGAGTTCAACTTGCATCAGAACTATCCCAACCCTTTCAATCCAGTCACTACTATCGCTTTCATTCTTCCATCAACCGGCTACGCGGAGCTTGCAGTATTCAATTTACAGGGTCAACGTGTCGCAACGCTTCTGTCGGGGGTCGCGACCGCTGGTGAGCACAGAGTCGAGTGGTCGGCGAGCGATATCGCTTCTGGAGTGTACATATACCGTCTGCAAACGGATACCCACTTGTCGACTCGCAAAATGGTGTTGATGAAGTGACGGGAAGTCATTTCAACGAACAGCCCGGCGAATTCTCGTCGGGCTGTTTGTTTTGGCTTTCATCTTCAGCTAAGGCGATTTCACTCGCTTCAGAGTTCCTTGAACTCTAAACTCCGCATTGTACGGTGTGTAGTCCAAAACGATGTCGTAGGCCGGGCCTTCGTCAAAAGTAAGATACAACACTGTCGCTTCATCAGCAGCGGCATACTTTCCGCGTACGGGCGGCACGAAATTGCTTGTCCAGCGACACGTGCTGCTCACTCGGACATCGTCCAACCAGCCGTCAAAGCCGCGCGGCTTGTCATCATCCCCAATCCCGTTGCCTATCCAAACTGGCTTGCGCGTAACTGTGAGCGGCACATCAATCACGGTCGCGGAGAACAGATTGCCATCCACGAAGAACCGCAAGGACTTTCCATCATATGTCACAGCAACGTGCTGCCACTTCCAATATGTGACTGCGCCCTTCTCAGAGAGCTGCCAGCCTGCGTCGCGACTCGGTCGAAAGCCAATGCGGGCATCGTCGGAAAGGTAGAATGTCAAACCACTCTTCTCCTGATCAAGGATTCGTCCTCGCCCTCCACCACCCTGAGTCCTCGGACGCACCCAAGCCTCAAAGGTGTACTCACGGGCGCCCTTGATCGACTGCAAACCATCGATGTGTTCAATCTTGCCTCCGGCGGTCTTGCCGTCCAGATCCAGACAGTAATTCCACGACCGTGGTTGCGAGAAGAGCAAGGCAGTCGACGAGATCAGGATGAACAGAACCCGAAGAATCACTCTTTCGCCTTCTCCTCAACTGAATACTTTGTTCTCAGCAACGGTCCCAAATCGGTAATCTTTTCAACCACCGAATAGTTGATTTTTCGCTCGTCGGCTATCGACTTAAAGAACCCGTCATCGTCTCCCCCGGACACTACAATCAGCTCGTTGGCAAGGCCCGCGCCCAAGCGATTGAACTCGTCAGAGAGAGCGCCTCGGCGGTTCTTTCCGCCGACATGGACTGCCAATACCGGTATGCCTTGCTTCGCGGCGCTTGACAGAAGTTCTGTAACACGGGATGATTCTTGCTCGGAACTTACCTTGGCAGCGCCGAGTCCCTTACTTGAACCTCCCAGCACGACAATGACCGACTTGTTTCCTTCAAGATGGGTGGTATTCGCCAGTGGCTCATATGTAAATGGAATATTCTCGCGAGTCAAGAGCGTCTTGAGCATCTGTGCGTCAGCGCTTTGTCCCGCAGAGGTCAACAACACAGGTGCCGCCAAGTCTGCGGCCAGCGCCCTGATTGTGAACAGCACAAGGGTGAGTATTGAACTTCGAAGCATAATGTCCTCTCTTCCTATTCTTTTCCGGCTGAGGAGAAATAGTGTCCCAAGCCGTTTTCTTGAATGTCTGAACAATCCGGAATGCCGACTGCAATAACAGCGCGATCGGGATGCAGTTCGTTGAAACTCTTGTTCAACATTTTGAATCCGGCGATGTGTCGGCCGACGCGCACGCCTAACGAAATTCCGTCGGGCCCATAAGGAACTCGCGTCAGATTAATCTCCGCTGCTTGAACGTACATCGGGTCTTTCCCCGTAAGTATCAAATTTGCGTCTGTCTTCCCGCGCAATCGACCTTGAATTGCATTGGCCGACTCCATGAGCGTCGCAAGGCATGGTGTATGATCACCAAGCTCCCGGTGCGAAAGGCCGCGAAAGTTGGCCGGAGATGGTTCAAGCGAGAAGTCCAGCCCTTCAAGCTGCAATTCGAGAACCGCGATCGAAGCGCAATCCATCGCCCTTTCGTGCGCCACGATCGCATTGACCACAGGATACTCAAGCGACGCCTCGTGCATGTCAATCACCAAATCCACCCGCTCGCTGCGCACCAATTCTGCAATGGCATGTCCGATTCGCTGTGTGAAATTTCCGTCCGATCGACCCGGATAGCTACGATTGAGATTTCGACTGTCCATCCCCGAAAGCAGTTGTCCTGAGGGATAGTGCACAAATACTTCGGGATCAGGCCATTGATCAAGCGGATTTGTATAGCGGCTGCCCATTCTGAAACTGCGTGACCCTGTAGGAGTCTCGATTGCAAATGTCGCCGGAAACGCTTCGCCTGGTGTCGTGTGCGTGAGCGCGGAGTGGTTGGCACGCGGAACAACCAGAATTCGCCCTTGCTCCATCGTCAGATTTTCTATCAGTAGATATGCGGCGAGGTAGCTTGCCGGTTCGTCGCAATGTGTTCCCCCCAAAACAAGTAGCGTCCCGCCACTAAGAGTGTCCCCAAACTCCATGACTTCGGTGTCTCCGCGCGTTCCCAGAAGCGGCGGATAGTAATCGGACAGTTTCTTGATGGCAGTAAGCGAGCGCGTTGGGAACAACGTTTCATCAGAATGCGCCTGCCGAAACTCGAATCCCGTCACGACACAGAGCGCAGTCGTGAGAATCAGTAGAACAAAAGCACGGGCCAACTTCATTTGAACAGGAACACGCGCATGATAATCGGAATCAGAACCACCGTTGCGGACAACTGACGCCGCCAGTCTGATTCTCGAAACAATTCACGGAGAGTCAAGATTCCGACACTCAGTGCAATCAGCCAGTATATCCAAAAGAGGATCATCACGCCAGCCCAAACAATTTTGCAAAGTCGTTTGCGAAGTAGATCATCAGAAGCGTTACCGCGATTGAAAGAGCGATTGGCCAGACACAAAATTTCAGAATTCTGACAGTGCTGTTTTCGCCCACGACCGGTCCCGCAAGCAGAATAGCCAGGCGCGTCGGAGGCATGTAGTCGCCAACCGATGCAAGCATGGAAAGTGCCGCAGCGACGAGAATATTGCTGCGATCAAGCAATGACAGCAGAATCGGCACACCCAAAACGACGCTTGCACCGTATGCGGAAACTCCTCCAAACAACGGAACGAGTACGGCCATGCCAAGGTAAAGCTGCCAGTCAGGCAAGGACAGCAGGTTTATCACGATCCACCCGCGCGCGCCGCTTAAGGTCAGAACTTCAATAAATGCACCGATTCCTGCCAGAAGCGCAAGAATCGACAGAGATTCGCGAGTAGCCCAGGTCGCACTATCCTTGATCGAGACTCGATCACCTGTGAAGAGCCCGACGACTGCGCTGAGAATGAATATCAAGGGTATCCCGACATAGGGAACAACTCCCGGAACAAACTTCTCTCCCAGCATCAGACCTGCCAGAACCACAAGCGGCAGATAGAGCTTCAATCCGTATTCGCCGAAGCGAGATTGTGGAAGAAGTGTTAAGGCAGTCTGGGGATCAAAAGACTTGAAGTATCCGCCCATCAACAAAAATGCCGACAGCAGGGCAAGCGGGATAGTCGCAAGCAGCAGTGGCAGATCAAATCCAATGTACGGCATGTCCACGCCGCCACAAATCAGCATCGCGCAGATGTTCACGGGCGGTGCAACCATACCGAAGAAAGCGCCGGTCGCGATGAAAGCTCCGGCCACTGCAGGCGGTGCGCCCGTGCTCAAAAGCAACGGCGCAATCATCGCACCCGTCGTCAGAACGCAGGGTGCGGTTAGACCTGTGAACATACCGGGAAACATCACAAGCAACATCAGCAATGAGATCAGCAGAACCTTGTGGCGGCCGAAGTTCTGCACAACCCAGACGTTCAGTGTACCGAGAGCACCCGAACGCTCAAAGACTGCCATGAAGAACAGCGATGAGATTACAATGAGCATTGGATCCAAATAGAGCATGGATCCTTCAACCAGATATCTTAGTCCCAATCCATTGCCCGAAGCCAAGCTTCCACTTGCCGCCGACAACAAAAGAGCAACACCCGTAGGTATCCTCAACAGAAAGATCGCGCCGCATAGAGCGGCAATCATGACGCCAAGGACAGCTCCTTCGCTCACCTCTTCTCCAAGAAGTACACCGGCGAAGTACCAAGTCTGGGCAATGGAGACGGATCCACCGGAATTCCCGCATGCTGAGCAAGCTCTTCAACCTGCAGAAGATTCAAAACCGGCACTCCGGCAGCAAGGAAGTCAAACACCAATCCTCCAGTGGAGGTTGACACGGAATTCTCCCAGTTCTTGCTATCAGGGCGAATGTAGCCCCCCGGAAGCTCCCGACCTTCAGGTCCTGTGCCGAGCATCAAATGGTTTCCGCCAACGTTGATCAGGAGTGAGTAGCTTTGCGGATTCCCGACGGCAGCCTGCCGCTCTTCGTATTGCGCGCGACGGTTGCCCGCATCGAGTAGTCTGTATCCGAGTCGCGCGCACCTCTTTCTTAGAAAGTCAAGCGTTTCCGCGGTCAATCCGCCCCCAACATCGCCCGTCCCGCCCAGTGTCACAAGATCGCTGCGTTTGTTCAACAGGCCTTCTCTGACAAGCACGTCCTCCATATCAATCCAGGTCATATCGAGCTGATTGGCGCCATAACTTGACGCCCCGAGGCTTGCTATACGGAGCGACGGTACGCCAAGAGTCTCAAGTGCGCAAATCAAGTTCAGATTTAGTCCCGGCAGAGAACCGGTCATCGTGACCAGGACTGAATCTTTCTTTGAAAGACCGTGCTCTTGCAGCAAACGAGTCAAATAGGCTGCAAAGTCAGGATTCGTAGCCGTACGTTTGGCCGCAAGATAGCCCGGTGTCGTAGTCAAAGGTGTAAACTCTTCACCTACCAGACCAGTCCGATTGATGTCATTCTTCGAGTTGACTATTCCCAATCGATGTTTGGTCAGGTAGATCTCTCGAGAGGCGCGCTGCGCTTTCTGAGCAGCTTCGAGCATTAACTCGTACGAAGGGTGGCGCGATTGTGACTCTGCGTGAGCAACGGCACAAAGCAGCAGACAAATGAGGACCTTCTGGCCGCTAATCAAGTGACGCATTCGCACCCTCAGTAGCCGTCTGCCGCACCGTCACGACGAGGGTCAGAACTCCCTACCATTCGTACCTGCGAGTTCTTGGGAAAGTGAATGGCCTGCACTCCTCCGAAGTAGTTGCTGATCGGTGCATCCGGGTATAGCTTCCACCCTTTCAGTGCAAGGGCATCCAGCGTGGATTGAGGTAATCGAGGCTCATAGACTAACGTCATTCCGGCCGGAAAGAAGCGCGGCAGGTCGAGAGCTTCGTTCAGCGGTAGATCGAATTCGAGTACAGCGAGTATAACCTGCACAAGTGCCGCAGGAATCCGCGCTCCGCCCGGGGTGCCGATCACCATCACGGGTTCGCCATCTCTTAGGATGATGGTTGGCGCCATGCTGGATACCGGGCGATGGTGCGGCGAAATCGAATTTGCACCGGTCGTATCTCGATCGAAGTCCGCCATATGATTATTGAGCAACAATCCTAATTCGGGAACCATGACGCCAGAACCGAAGAAATAGTTGATGGACTGGGTAAGCGATAACAAGTTTCCGTCTTTGTCGGCCACCACAAGGTGAGTCGTATTGCCTGGGCCAAATGCGCGGACGGAATCCAACGGAAGTAGTTTAGACACCACCGTATCCATCGGCAGTGAATCCCGGACCTCCGAAAGGTAGGTCGGAGACAACAGAGTGTCTACAGGAATGCGTGAAAACCCCGGGTCACCAAGCCAAGCAGCTGCGTCGGTGCGTGCTTTCCGAATCGCTGTGGCCACCGTATGAATATAATCCGGTGTCAATAAACCCTTTCCTTGAATGTCATACGGTTCAAGCAGCTTCAGTGTTTCCAGCAGAATTAATCCTCCTCCTGCTGGCGGGGATGTCGTTACTATCTCATAGTCGCGATATCTAACGCGAAGCGGTTTCCGTTCTACTGGTGCATATCGATTTAGATCGGACTCAGACACAAACCCACCATGGGACTTGACGGCACTTGATACTTGAGCGGATACAGGAGGAAAGTAGAAACTCTCAAGGCGTGTATGTGACAGGAACTTGAGCAATGCGCTTAACTTCGGTTGAGTCACGCGAAATCCTGCAGGCGGCGGCAAGCCCTCATCAAGAAAGACACGTGCAAGATTTGAGTCTGAGGAAAGCGTCTCGAGATTGTCAAGAATGATGGAGCTTTGTTTCTCCGAAACCAAGTAACCAGAATCGGCGACTGCTACTGCGTCCGCAAACAGCTCAGCCAGAGTCTTCGTGCCGAACCGGCGATGCAAGGTTTGCCATCCAGCAGGTGCACCCGGAACAAGAACGGACGTCCCACCTGTGCGTTGCGCCAATCGCAACGTGTCAAGCGGATTGAAATAGACCGACCTGCTCATTCTTGCCGGCGCAGTCTCTCGATAATCCAAGAGGAAAGTTGAGTCGGCTGCCGCGTCATAGTATAAAGCGAAACCGCCGCCACCTAACCCACTTGCATGAGGCTCGGTAACATTGAGCATTGCCAACGCAGCCAGCGCGGCATCTACGGCATTTCCACCGGACTCCAGCACACGCTTACCAGCGGCAGCAGCAAGCGGATGTGCACAGACCACCATTCCATTGTTAAACGCTGATAAATCTGCGCGGACGAAATTCGTATCCAGCGGCGCAGGCAAAGGCTCGACAACTGCCGGGGGCTTTGTCGAGGCGCAACCTAAGACGAGCAGGACGCAAGTGGCACCAAGCAGCTGGAAAATTATTCTTTTCCAAGCATTTGTGGGGATAAAATGGAGACATGACATAGGCCTTAAATGAACAAAAATCAAATGCTAAAAGCAAGGAATTCTGTGTCTCTCGGAACGTGCTTCAAGTGGCAGCAAGCCTCCAGAAAATTCAGTGAAACATCGCGAAGTTAACAAAAACAATATCTTACATTTGAAACAATATTTGACTATTTCAAGTTTCACGCTTACATTGTCCGACCTTACATAAATCATTTGAACTCTGTTTGAGGGTTTGCTTTGAATTATAATCCGGATGAAATTTTCCCCTTCTGGGTCAACAGGACGGCTTTCATTTTTCGGGCACTTTTTGAACAAAGAGCCGAGCCGTTCGGCCTGAAGTGGCTCGAGGGAGTAATTCTCCTCAAGCTCGGCATGGGTCATGATACCCTTGCCGATCTGGCCCGAAATCTCGACCAGTCCCACCCTGCTATCCTCCGTCATCTCGACAAACTCGAGGAATTGGGCTTAGTTGAACGAACCAACCATCCTGAGGACAGACGAGTCAAGATTCTCGTGTTGACCAAAGCAGGGAAGTCCCGTGTTGCGGAGCTACAGGACATGACCAGCAGACTCTCGAATGAGTTCCGCGCGAGATTTGGCAGCGATCGGATCGCTCAGGCCATCACACTAATGAAAGAGGTGGTAGCGGCATACGCTGAAGACGGTCTTCAGAGTTGCCCAATTGACGAAGAACATCATGACTCAGATAAGCAGGCAGGACATGCGTAACTTCTACTTACTCTCGCTTGGCATGGCGCTTCTGGCTGGAGGGTGCGGATATGTTCAAAGGCATAATGCACCACAAATCGCTGACTTACCTTCAAACTATCACACCAGCTCGGAACTGAGCGAGTTTCGCGATGAAGCATGGTGGGTCGAGTTTGGAGATGAGACTCTAAATCAGCTCATGAATGAAGCAATTTCAAATAGTCCGAGTCTCGAGGCAGCCTTGGCGCGACTGCAACAGTTCCGTGCCCAGAGCAGAGCGACGCGGGCGAGCCTCTTCCCAACTCTGACCGCTTCCGGATCCTATCAAGACGGCGAGCGCGCATTCGGAGGTTTTGGGAAAATCGAGCTGGGATACTACGACGTTAACATAACAGCTCAATATGAGATTGACTTATGGGGAAAGCTGTCGGCTCGGCGGAGGGCCGCATTTGGCGATTTATTGGCTTCGGAAAACGACGCGCGTGCGGCCTTGCTGACATTGACGTCACAGATTGCGCGGACGTATTTTCAAATTCTTGATCTTCGCGAGCAGCAGCGACTGATTGACCAGACCATCGCTGCAAATCAGAGCGCTTTTGATCTTGTGAAGAGTCGCTATGCATTGGGCATCGTCACGTCCCTCGATGTCTATCAATCGGAGTCCAGCCTGGCACAATCACGCGCACAGAGATCAACTATAGAGGCTTCGCTGGCCGCGATGGAGCATTTGCTGTCCGTCTTGCTCGGGCGCTACCCTGAAGCCGGAATTGCAGGTAATATGATTTCTCTCCCGCCGGCGGTCGTAGACATCGGGACGGGATTGCCTTCTGACTTGCTTGAGCGCAGACCCGATATACGATCTGCACGGGCACGGCTGCTCGCTTCGGATGCGCGTTGGGCATCTGCAAATGCCGCCCTCCTCCCGAGTTTTACGCTTACCGGATCTTATGGGAACATTAACAAGAACCTGGAAGACGCGCTTGACCCCGAGAACTTGCTTTGGAATCTTGTTGCGGGCTTAACGGCACCGATTTTTCAGGGCGGTCGATTGGTAGGAGAAGCGCAGCGATCTGAAGCTGTTTTCTATGAAACTGCTGCAAACTACAAAGCGGTCGTGCTGAATGCTTTTAGGGAGGTTGAAGACGCGCTGGTCCGGGGTGAAAAACAGAAGGAACGCATTCTCGAGCTGGAAAGGCAAACTGCCGCTGCCGGTAACTCACTCCGAGTCGCGGAAGATCAGTATCGGCAAGGCGTCATTAACTACCTGCAAGTGCTGATTGCACAAAACTCTTACTATCAAGCTCAAAGTGCCCTAATCAGCGCGCGGCGAGAACTTATTCAGAATCGAATTGACTTAGCGTCCGCGCTCGGCGGCTCGTGGACGGACGAAATACTGGGGAACCGTGAGCCGTCGCCGAAACTGCATACGGAGGTTCGTTGAACATGACTGCCGAGAAAAAGAAGTTCAAAATACTTTTGCCTGTCTTAATCATCGTGGGTGGCTTCCTCCTCATGATGGGACTGATTGCGAGCCGCAAGAAGCCGGAGTCGAGCATTCCGAGCTTTGCCGGCGTGCTGGTTGAAGTGCAATCAGTATCGAAAGAATCCCACCGCGCAACGGTCAGCGGTAGTGGAACCGTGCGAGCTAAGCAAGAAGTCTCTCTATCTCCTCAAGTAGGAGGGAAGGTGGAATGGGTAAGTGAGCAGTGCGCCGCCGGCGGCGAGTTTCGCAAGGGCGATATCCTATTCCGGATTGAGTCGATTGACTACGAGCTTGCGGTTGAGCAAGCTCGGGCACGAGTCGCGCAATCGGAATATCAGCTTGCAGTCGAACAGGCACAGGCGGACGTCGCCAAGCGGGAGTGGAATCGAATGGAGGAAAGCAAAGCCGCTGTCGCCGACACACCAACTTCACTCGTCCTGCGCGAACCCCAACTAAAGCAAGCGGAGTCCAATCTTGCGTCTGCAAAGGCCGCTCTCGAGCAAGCCGAACTCGCGCTCGAGAGGACAAGAGTTCGTGCTCCTTTTTCAGGACGAATACGTCGTGAATCCGTTGATGTGGGCCAGATGGTCTCGCCGGGTATGCCGGTGGGCAGTCTGTACTCGACTGATGTCGTGGAAATTGAGGTCGGATTGCCTGTTGAAGAACAGAGGTGGCTTGAGATTCCGGGTTCACCTGCGACAGTGACATTGAAAGTTGATAGAAACGACTTCACCTGGAGTGGCAAAGTTGTGCGTTGGGTCGGTGCGCTGGACAGCGTGGGGCGACTTGCACGTGTGATAGTGGACGTTGCAGCACCTTATGCAGAAAGAGAAGACGGCGGGCCGGTCCTTGCGGTCGGCAGTTTTGTGAACGTGGATATCCTTGGAAGAGAGATGCCCGATGTTGTACAACTTCCGCGTTCAGCCGTTCACAGCAACGACATCGTCTGGATCGCAAGGCCGGATAACACTCTCGAGTTGAGGCCCACCACGTGCATTCTAAGAACCCGCAACTTTGTCTATCTCAGCCAAGGGCTTGATGCGGGCGAACGTGTTATACTGACCAGTATTTCCGGCGCAGCGGACGGTATGAAGCTACGCATTGCAAACGGAGGCTCGAACGGATGAACAGCTGGATAAAGTGGATGGCCAGCAATCAAGTTGCGGCAAACATCCTTATGCTAACCTTCATCGTCGGCGGCTTCCTGCTGGCTCCTCAGATCAAGCAAGAGGTTTTTCCCGAAATTCAACTGGACCAGATTCGGGTCGCTGTGACTTTTCCGGGGGCCGGGCCTCTGGAAGTCGAGGATGGAATCGTCAGGCCGATTGAACAAGCCGTCTCGGGTGTCGATAACGTTAAGCGAATTCGCGGTTCAGCTACGGAAGGCCGCGGCACGGTGACCATTGAATTGCTGGACGGTGCCGATGCCGACGTTGCGCTGAACGACATCAAGTCTGAAATCGATCGAATCACGACTTTCCCCGAACAAGCTGAAGAGCCGGTCGTCAGTAAATTGACGAATCGGCAGGAAGCTATTTCTTTCATGATCTACGGGGAGGCCTCGGAGCTTGCGCTGCGACAACATGCAGAACGGATTCGTGACGAATTGCTGTCAATGCCGGAGATTTCCCAGGTTGAACTTGCTGCCGTGCGACCGTACGAGATTTCAGTGGAAATTTCGGAAGCTACTCTGCGCGCCTACAACCTGACTCTCGCCGACGTTGCGGCGTCTATTCGGCGCTCCTCGCTCGACCTGCCCGGCGGCACGGTCAAGACGGAGGGTGGCGAAGTGCTCATTCGCACGCAAGAGAAGAAATACACTGGCAATGAGTTTGGCCGCGTTGTCGTGGTCACGCGGCCCGACGGCACGGAGATCACACTTGACCAGATTGCTAAAATCAAGGATGAATTTGAGGAGACTGACCAACAGGCATTCTACGATGGGAAGCCTGCGGTTATGCTCAAGGTTTTCCGGGTCGGAAAACAGAAGCCGACCGAAGTAGCACGTGTTGTTCGCGAATTCATAGAAACCTATCGCGCACAATTGCCGCCTTCCATCTCCATTGACGTCTGGCAGGACTGGTCCGTCATCTTTCAGCAGCGCATGGATCTCTTGCGCCGCAACGGTATCATGGGTTTGATCCTCGTAGTAGCGATTCTTGCCATGTTCCTCGAGCTGCGGCTGGCCTTCTGGGTCTCCATGGGAATCCCGACGTCATTTCTTGGCGCGTTGATGTTTATGCCTGCTTGGGATGTTTCCGTAAACATGCTTTCGCTATTCGCGTTCATCCTCGTACTCGGTATGGTAGTTGACGATGCGATTGTGGTCGGCGAGAATATCTTCCGGCATCGAATGATGGGTAAGTCATACTATCAGGCTTCGGTGGACGGTGCGACCGAAGTGGCAGGACCCGTGCTGTTCTCCGTTTTAACTACTGTAGCGGCGTTCCTCCCGTTGATGTTCGTGACCGGAATGATGGGTAAGTTCATGTTCGTGATACCGGCGATCGTCATTTCTGTGTTGGCGATTTCCGTAATTGAAGGATTCTTTGTGATTCCCGCACACTTGTCCGGCAAGTTAAGTCAGAGCAAGGCGCAATTCTGGACGAAGATTGAACGTGTTCGTCAGCACTTTGATGAGTGGCTGCAGACGTTCATTGACAAAGTCTATGTCAAGCATCTCGCGTGGGCAACGCATCATCGCTATGTCACTTTCGCCATGGCAACCGCAGTGCTTTTGCTAACGGTCGGCGTGATCGCCGGCGGTTACATCAAGTTCGAATTCATGCCTTCCATTGATGCGGATGTGATCAATGTCCAAGTGACCATGCCCCCGGGAACTCCGATCGAAGAAACGAGAAAGGTCACGGAGCAAGTGCGACTTGCCGGCTTACGCGCCATTGAGTCTTCAAATAGAAACCAGAAGGACGGTGCGTCTAATCTCAAACACGTGTTCATGGCCACCGGTTTTCAGGTGTTTGAAGGAGGGCCGGGCGGAGTGAGAGAAGTCGTCGGCGCGAATCTCGGACAGTTGCGCATGCTGCTGATTGATCCCGAGTTTCGAAGCATGCGAACGCCCGACATTGTTAATCTGTGGCGGAAAGAAGTCGGTGAGATTCCCGGCGTCGAGCAAATCCAGTTTCAGGCGGACTTGATCGCCTCAGGCGCAGACATCGGCATTGAGCTATCGCACGAGGACTTTGATGCTCTTCTCGCTTCGGTTGATCGACTGAAATCCCATCTTGCTTCCTATAACGGCGTTTACGATATCTCGGACAGCCATCTTGAAGGCAAGCGCGAGCTTCAACTGAAATTAAAACCGGATGCTCGGACGTTGGGTGTTTCCGAGAGCGACTTGGGGATGCAGGTGCGCTCCGCGTTCTTTGGCGCCGAGGCCTTGCGCCTGCAGCGCGGACGGGATGAGGTAAAGGTTATGGTCCGCTATCCAGAGGAAGAACGCAAGTCGCTCTCGAACGTGGACAATATGATGATTCGAACGCGAACCGGCGGAGAAATTCCGTTTCACGCCGCGGCAAGCGTGGTGGACGCCGTCGGTTACAGCGGTGTCTCGAGAACAGATCAAAAGCGCGTGATCGTGGTCAACGCGTCTGTCGATGATGCCACTGCCAACGCCAGCGAGATAACCGCTTCACTGGAGGCGGGCATCCTGAAACAGCTCAAGAGTGACTATCCGGGTCTACAGTTTGCCTACGAAGGACAGTCATTAGACAGACAGGAGTCAATGCAGAGTCTTGCGGTTGGATTCCTGTTCGCCTTGTTCCTGATTTTTGGTCTAATCGCCATCCCGCTGCGCAGTTTCACGCAGCCAATGATCATCATGAGCGTGATTCCCTTCGGGTTCGTGGGTGCCATTCTTGGACATCTGGTCTTCGGCTTCAATATGAGTCTCATGTCCATGTTCGGTTTTGTGGCGCTGACCGGCGTGGTGGTAAACGGCGGAATCGTGATGATCGACTTTATCAATCGCGCACGCGAGGAAGGCATGTCGGCACGGGAAGCCATTCTGCAGTCCGGTGTGCGGCGGTTTCGTGCGATCATGCTGACATCGTTTACAACCTTTTTTGGACTATTCCCTTTGATCCTTGAGAAAGAGATGCAGGCACAGTTTCTCGTGCCGATGGCTATCAGTCTCGGTTTCGGCGTCCTGTTCAGTGGATTCTTCATCACGCTAATCGTCTTGCCGACGATGTACATGATCCTCGAAGATATCCACGACCTCTTTGGCGCGAAGAGCCGTCACATGCAGGGTGAAGGCAGCGATGTGTTTGAAGAGGAGATGAATCCTTCACCCGTCAAGGCGTAGAGTTCTTGATTGTACCGTAACGCTGCGGGCGGCCATTGGCCGCCCGCAAGTGTTTAGAATTCGGGGCTAACGGATCAGCTGCATCCGCTCGTGCTGCCGCACGTCGTGCACTTCAGACAAGTACCGTTGCGCACCATTGTGAAACTGCCGCATTCACTGCACGCGTCGCCTTCATAGCCTTGGCGGCGGGCGAGTTCAATCAGCTGCGACTTGCTCTGTCCTGCTACGTGTCCGTTCGTGTGGTGGTTTTCGCCGTAGGAAGCGGTTTCGTGAGATTGCGTCTGGGATTGAGCTTCTTCCACTGTTGAAGCAGAAGCAGTTGCGTAAGCCTGCGTCGAGGGGGAGTCTTCTTCACGGTCCGCTTTCTCCTCTATGGTGTCGTGGGCGATCGGAACGACGGCGACTTCGCCTTCGGGAAGGCGCCGGCTGCCGTTGATTGCGTCACTTCGCGAAGTTTCGGTTTGTGCGTCCACCACGTGCGCGAGATCATGGCGTTCAAGATAGCTGATCGCCAGTTCGCGGAACACGTAGTCAATCACCGACGTCGCATACTTGATGTGGTCATTACCTCCGACCGGACCATTGGGATCGAATCTCGTAAACACAAACGCGTCTACATACTCTTCAAGCGGAACGCCGTGCTGCAGACCAAGGCTCACCGCGATCGCAAAACAGTTCATCAGGCTGCGGAACGACGCGCCTTCCTTGTGCATGTCCAAAAAGATCTCGCCGAGCATTCCGTCTTCATACTCGCCCGTGCGCAGATAGATCTTGTGACCGCCGATACGCGCCTTCTGTGTATACCCGTAGCGGCGATCCGGCAGACGGCGGCGGCGGGTAGTCGTGACAATCTTCTGCACGGTCTCTGCAACCACATCGCGTTCAGCTGACTCTTCCTCCAGCCCGAGTGAGGCGATGCCAAAGTCGTCGGCGGTGGCATTCAACGGCTGGGAGAGTTTTGAGCCGTCACGATAGAGCGCCACAGCCTTCAACATCATGCGCCAACTCTGGTAGTACGCATCCTTGATGCTCTCCACAGATGCGTGACGCGGCAGGTTAATTGTCTTGGAGATTGCTCCGCTGATGAACGGCTGTGCGGCACCCATCATCTTGAGGTGCGCCAGCGGCTGTATGTATCTTTGGCCGTAGGCCCCGCATTTGTTAGCGCAGTCGAATACGGGAAGATGCTCCGGCTTCAAGTGCGGCGCACCTTCAATCGTCATCCTTCCACACACATAGTCATTGGCCTGACGGATTTGCTCTTTGGTGTAACCCAGAGCCGTCAGCAAGTCTCCGCCCGCGACCCGCAAGTCGCTGTCAGATATTTTCAAACGGTCGCGAACGACATCCGCCCCGATTATCCACGGTGCAACCGCGAAATTCAGGCTGATCGCACCCTTAATCTGCTCCTCAATTTTGTCAATGGAAGCATCCGGCAGCCCTTTGGCGCGCAAGCTCTCACGGTTGATGTGTGGCGCGCCGTCAAGCGTGCTCATTCCTGACACGTACTGAGTAATCTGGCGGATTTCTGCCTCGCCGTAGCCGAGGTTTTCAAGGGCGATCGGAACGCTACTATTGATGATTCGGAAGTAGCCGCCTCCGGCCAGTTTCTTGTATTTCACCAGCGCATAGTCGGGCTCGATGCCTGTCGTGTCGCAGTCCATAACAAGTCCGATCGTACCCGTCGGCGCCACAACGGTCGCCTGCGCGTTTCGATATCCGTTCTGAACACCGAGCGCAAGTGCTTCATCCCAGACGTCGCGAGCGGCGTCTGCGAGATACTCGGGGCAATGCGCAACGTCAAGCGGGATGGGCGGGACGCTCAGCCCTTCGTACCCGTCCAAGGTTCCACCGTATGCCGCGCGCCGATGGTTGCGAATGACGCGCAGCATGGGCTCATGATTGCGCTGGTAGGCAGGGAAGGCGCCTATCTGACCCGCCATTTCAGCCGACGTGCGATACGATTCGCCCGTCAGAATTGCCGTGAGCGCCGCGCACCACGCGCGGGCATCTATGCTGTCGTAGGGAATGCCCATGACCATGGCGAGCGTGCCAAGATTGGCATATCCCAAACCCAGCGTGCGATACTCGTAGGAGCGACGGGCAATATTCCGTGACGGGAATTGCGCCATCTCGACCGAGATATCGAGCACGGTCGTCCAAATCCGAATGGCATGGCGATACGATACGACATCGAACGTTCGGCTGGCCGGATTGAGAAACTTCATCAAATTCAGGCTTGCCAGATTGCACGCCGTATCGTCAAGGAACATGTACTCACTACAAGGATTCGACGCTTCAATTCGACCGTCCACCGGGCAGGTATTCCACTCGTTGATCGTCGTGTCGAACTGCAATCCCGGATCGGCGGAGGCCCAAGCGGCTTCCGAAATCTGTTCCCACAAGTCGCGGGCGCGCAGCGATTTGGTGACGCGGCCATCAATACGGGCTTTCAAGTCCCACTTTTCGTCACGCTCAACTGCGCGCATAAACTTGTTGGTCAGGCGAACCGAGTTGTTCGAGTTCTGGCCGGACACCGTTTGATAGGCGGCGTTGTTCCAATCCGTGTCGTACGTGTCTATCCGCATCGCGGTATAGCCCTGAGCGGCGAACTGGAGTGTTCTGTGAATATAGGGATCAGGAATGAAATCCCTGCGGGCGCGCGTTATGGCTTGAGCAAGCCTAAGATTCTGTTTGGGATTCAGACGGGATTCCTGCGACAACGCTGGGTCATGTGCTGCGGCAAGAATTTCGTTGAGGCGGGCTTCACATACTCTGGAGCCGGCAACGAGTGCGGCGACTTTCTGCTCTTCTACGACTTTCCAGCTAATAAACTCTTCAATATCCGGGTGGTCTGCGTCGAGGCAAACCATCTTTGCGGCGCGGCGCGTCGTGCCGCCCGACTTAATTGCGCCTGCGGCGCGATCACCAATCTTTAGAAAGCTCATCAATCCGCTCGAGACGCCGCCGCCGGAGAGTATTTCGTCTTCGCCACGCACCTTGGAGAAGTTGGTACCCGTCCCCGAGCCATATTTGAAGAGCCGAGCTTCGCGCACCCAGAGATCCATGATCCCGCCTTCGTTGACGAGATCGTCTTCGACAGACTGAATGAAGCAGGCATGCGGCTGCGGCCGCTCGTAAGCGTTTTGCGAGCGCTCAAGCTCACCGGTCCGGGAGTTCACAAAGTAGTGGCCCTGCGCGTGTCCCTCGATGGAGTAGGCCCAATGCAGACCGGTATTGAACCACTGCGGGCTGTTGGGAGCGCAGAATTGGGCGGCCAGCATATACTGCAGCTCGTCGAAGAAAACCCGGGCATCGTGTTCACTGTCAAAGTAGCCCGATTTCCAGCCCCAATAGGTCCAACAACCGGCCAAACGCCGGAACACTTGCCGCGAATCGCGCTCACCACCGAAGCGGCTGCTTTCGGGCATCTTGTCCAGAATCGACCAATCCGGTTCATGGCGAAGCAACCATTCCGGTACGCCCTCTTCCCAAACCGGCCGGGTGGCCATAGGGACGCCCGCTTTGCGCAGGTACTTTTGAGCGAGCACATCCACCGCCACCTGCGACCACGTTTCAGGCGCGTAAACGTCTTTTGCTTCAAACAGAACCTTACCTTCTGGGGACGTCAGCTTGGACATCCAAGGGATGAACCGAAGGCCCGTATAGGCCTCTTGCCCCTCAATTGTATGGAAACGAGAAAACTTCAAGCGCGGCTCCTTGAACCCGGTGTGAACAATCCTTCTCCCTGCACCAGACGCTACCCTTGTTCATCCGCGCACGCCTCTCGCACATACTTATCATACTGTATCTATACATTCTCTAACTCGAAACCACAATATCTGGTATTACGTAGCTGGGGCCGTAATATAGGCGTGAGCCGGCAGTCAGTCAAGGGATATAACACTATTTCGCAAAATGTTTTTGGCTTAACAAGTACACAAATCACAATATATTCCACTCGTGATTGAGGAAAATCAATAGGATGAGGGTGAGGTGTTAGTTAATTTGAGGTGGATTCTGACTTTGCGAGCTAAGATCATGTAACATTTTGCAAGATATGTCTTTACTGTGCATATGAGCAAACCTCTCTACTTAGCATTTGCTAACACTTTCAGGGGAGAGTATACGAGTTTTTGTTCATATGTGCAACTCCTTCGGACAAGATTTTCGAGAAAAACACATGCTAATGACCCACATCTTTCTGCACTTGGAGCTTGACAATATCAGGTAGGTGCCGTATATTTCGGAGCTTTGGCATACAGGGTCCTGAGAGGGCCGCTTCGAGATCATACCAAATTTTTCGCAATCCTCATGGCAAAGATTCGCACTAACCTGTCCCGGAAGCCGTCGTACCTGGCGGAGCACGGAATCAAGCATATTGACTACAAGGATATCAAGCTGCTGCAGCGGTTTATTGCCCCGAACGGCCGCATCCTGCCCCGCCGCTTGACACGACTCACCCGTCAGGAACAGCGCGTGATGACGCTGGCGATCAAGCGTGCCCGCCATATTGCTCTGTTGCCGTTTGTACAGGACGCGGAAGCGTACTGAGTTCCGGACCGAATTTAAAACACCTATTTGAATCATGTCTCGAGTTTGCCCAATAACAGGACGCCGCCGCCATAAGGCACATAATGTCAGCCATGCGAACAACAAGAGTCGCAAGTGGCAATATCCGAATCTGCGTACGAAGCGCTTCTTTGACGAAGCGACCGGTCAGTGGATTCGCGTACGCGTATCGGCGCGCGGTCTGAAGACGCTGACGAAGAATGGCCTGCCCGCCGAGTGGCGCAAGGTCCTTGAGATGCACGCCCAGCTGCAGGGCTAAGGAGTAAGAAGATGGCGAAGAAAGCAAAAGAAGGCCGCATCATCGTTACGATCGAGTGCACAGAAGCGCGGGGACAAGGCCTGACGCCGAGCCGCTACAGCACGATGAAGAATCGTAAGAATACGCCGGATCGTCTGGAGTTGATGAAGTACAATCCGAACCTCCGCAAGATGACGCTGCACCGCGAAGTGCGCTGATTCATCGGAATAGACGGAGACACACGTTTGAACGGGCCGACTTTTGTCGGCCCGTTTTCATTTCAATGCAAAGCCCCCGACACTTTGATGTCGGGGGCTTTATAGTCAAGGCAAATTAACAGACGCCGCTACTTGCACCGACTTAGCTTTTGGCCGGTCGTTCTACTTGTCGCGTAACGGGACCTGTGCGGGACGGCAGCCACGTTATTGTCGAACCCGTTATGGTGAAGCGAGCTACTTCGATAGTCTCGCCATTATTGATTGTCCGGGCGTAGGTTCTCGTATTGCCTCTCACGACCGTACGGACGTTGATTGACTGTGATGCGATACCATTCCCACAGTCGGAGTACCAGTCCACTTCGACTTTGTATTCTCCCGCAGGCGGAGACGTCGTCCAATAGATATTCTCGGGACGGCCGTTCTCGTAGTTTCCACAAAGGTTGTCGCGATCCAGAATTCCACCGGTGCTTGATGGGTTGTTTCCATAATAGCACATCACGCCTGTGGGGTCTGTCACCCAGAGGTCAAGGTCGAGCGAGAGGACGTTAAACCATGTGAGTGTGACTTGAATGTCTCCTGTTCCAACCGGCGTGGTCGCAGTGGGGATGCACGCGCAGCGACCGGTATCCGCACCAACGAAGTCACTGGACAGCAGATCAACGCAGTCCGGCGAGTTATAGTGCCAAGCGTTTGCAATGGTAATTGGTTCAGTGAAGCGATGATGATACTGGCCCGGATTTAAGGGATCCTGACGCTGCAGGCAGAACGTATAGGTTCCTTGAGCGAGATACCAGTTACCGCGATTGGTCCAGCCGATTTCACCGGGAGGTGCATAGAGAACACCCTGTCCAACTTCCGGAATCCAATCGGCCTGATAGGGATACTCCAGCTCGTAGGTCTCGACACAGAGATAGAGCCAAGTGTTGCCGATGTTGTTGACTTCCAAACAACCGCTGGCATCATCCACCAAGCCTCGGCCCGTGATGTACCACGGGGAGAGTTGATAGGTCTGTGCCTTGACCGTACGCGTCTCAGGATCGTATTCCGTGCCGAAATACTCAGGCTGTCCGGTGGTCGGGTTCTGTCTCCACAAGCTTAGCTCACCGGGGTCACCGTCGCCGGGCACCGGAATGGCGATTTCCACCGGTCGCGCGAAGGTGAAGCCCTCAGGGCCGAAAATGTACACGTCTGAGAGTCTGTTCAGATTCTGAGGCGGAGTTACTTGCACGTCATTGTTCCGCTCGATTGAAAAGACAACCGAGGCAGGATCCCCGTTGGCCATTGGCGGCACGGCTCCCACAGGCACGACGATGCGGGCGCCCGCAGGTGTCTCGATCGTGCCGGATGTCGTACTGGTTACCGTTCCGCTCGCATTCTCGGTCTGCGGCTGCGGGTTATTATTGTTGTCTTCATCGTCGTCGCTGGGGCATCCAAGGATCAGCAATAGTGATGTCAAAAAAATTGCGAGATACCACTTCGTCTTCATCAGGCACCTCCGTCATAAAAGTTATTAGGATAAAATGAAGTTGTTCTTCGCTACTATAATTTAATCCGTAGAATGGCGTAGACAAGAGGCCGGATTGTGTCCTATTGAGCGTATAGGAGTTTGTTTGAGACGAACAGACAATTATGGAGAGCGATTGTGCGTCCTCGTAATTGACGGGAAATGATTGTTTGTCACATATCATTTCTGGAAGCGATGCCAAAGAAAAAGGGGCGGCCATTTGGCCGCCCCTCGAGCGAGTTTGTCTGTCAATCCTATTGGGTCGGGCCGGTCGCCGCCTTTTTAGGGAACGGCGGCATCGGAGGATACTCCATCGGGTTGTTCTTGATCTGGTCGCGGCACCACTTAATTGCATAATCGAGTTGGTCGTCCTTGCCTTCCAAAAGGTTCTTGGGAAGATTCTCGACTTCAACAGTCGGGTCAACGCCCGGTCCCTCGATTAGCCATTTCCCGTCAGCTCCCCAGCCAGTGAACTCGGGCTGAGTAGAACCGCCGCCATCAATAAACGGCTTGCCTCCGCGAATTCCAACCCATCCACCCCACGTGCGCATTCCGACCAGTGGTCCTAAGCCAAGTCGCTTCCAACCTTCCGAAAACGTCTCGCCATCCGAACCGGTTTGCTCGTCACAGAGGGCAATTTTATGTCCGAAGAACGAAGTGTAGGGATCGTGATCAACGGCACCGTTGCGAGCCATCCCCCATGTCCAGATCTTCCGGTCAATCTGAGACAGTATCCAGCGAGCGATGTTGCCTCCTCCGTTGTTACGCACGTCAAAGATGAAAGCCTTCTTTCCGTAGACTTGCGGATAATATTCGCGCATGAACTGCTCCATGCCAGCGCCGCCCATGTCCGACAAGTGAAGATACGCGATGTCGTCGCCACCGTGTTTCTTCACGTAGTCCATTCGACCCTTTACCCAGTCCCAGTAGCGTAAATCGCCTTCACTGCGCATCGTCCGCACGACATACTCGCGTGCACCATCCAGCGAGGGTTTGTCGTTCACGGATACCATCACGAGCTTGCCGCCTTTGTTCGAGAGCAGTTCGAAATAGTTCTTGACCGAATTCACCGGTTTACGATCGATGGCAACAAGGTAGTCACCCGCTTTGACATTGATGCCCGGCTGCATAAGCGGGCTGGAGCGATCTTTGTCCCAGGGATCTGGAGCGAGGATGCGGTCGATTTTGTAATAGCCATTAGATTCGCGGGTGACATCAATCCCGAGCAATCCGACACTTATCCCACGAGCAGATTCGCGGTCACCACCCATAATGTATGCGTGTCCGGCATTCAGTTCACCGAAGAGCTGGCCGAGCACGTCATTCAATTCATCGCGATTTGAGATACGATCCAGGAGCTTGGCATAGTGTTCACCCTGTTTCTTCCAGTCCACGCCGTGCATTCCGGGATCGTAGAAGAAGTCGCGCTGCAGGCGCCAAGCTTCCCAATAGATTTGCCTCCACTCAGCCTGCGGGTCAACGTCATGCGTCCATTCGTCGAGCTTTAGACCTTTGTCCTTGTCATCCTTGTCCGGCTCAGGCTCCTTTGTGTCACCGGCATCCAACATGGTGAATCCGCCCTTTGTGCGAACCACCAGTTTCTTACGGTCGAGCGAGAACGAATACCCGCGCACATCGTCAATGACTTTGTGCTCCTTCTTCTTCTTGATATCAAAACAGCGCAAAGACACAGCGGGATTCTCATCGTGGACGTTGCTCTTCCAGCCGCGTACATCAAACGCCACGTAGTAGAGCTTGCCCTCCACAGCGCCCAACCCTGTGTACCGGCCTGGATCGGCAGGCAACAGAACGATTCGATCAACCAGGCCGTCCCAGTCAATCTTGACCTCTACTTTCTTCTCTTCCTTCTTGTCTTTGTCGTCCTTCTTATCCTTCTTGTCCTTCTTGTCTTCCTTCTTCTCGTCATCCTTTTTCTCGTCGTCTTTCTTGCTTCCCTCTATCGTGTTGTCATCATAGAGATAAGGACTCTTGGTGTCCTTTGACAAGGCAAGGGCGAAGAGCTGGCTTGTGCCCAACGTGATGAAGCTGTAATCATTCTCGCCGGAGTAGGGATTCATGAATCTCTGAGAAACAAAGTAAAGCCACTTGCCGTCCGGATCCCAAGTCGGAGATCCGCTGTCAAACATCGGATCTGTGACCAAGTGGCTGACCTTCTCCTTCATGTCATAAATCTTGACTCCGCCGAACTTATTCGGCAGCGACACACCATAGGCTATATAACGTGAATCGGGGGACCATTCGTATGAACTGATCTCCCAATCCGAGGTATCGATGACGGAGGTGGCGCCGGTTTTCAGATTAATCAGTGCGAGTCTGCGATCCTTATTACCGGCAACCCCCCACTCCCCGTCCGGCGACATCTCGATGCTGAAGTTGTAAGTTGACGGACCGGGTGCGACTTTGCGGGCTTTACCCTTGCCGTCTGCAGGATAAGCCCACAGCGTTTGTTCGCCCTCTTGATCCGTCCACGCGTAGATCTCCTTGCCATCTTTGCTGTAGAAGGGGTTCTTCTCGCGCGCACCCGGAGACTCGGAGACTCGCAGTATTACGCCGCGACGCTCAGTGGAGGCTGTAAACAGTTCTCCTCGGGCACCCAGAACAATCCGCTTGCCGTCGGGCGACAGGCCGAAGTCACTGGTGTAGTCGTCAGGGCTGACGAACTTATCACGGGCCTGTAAACGTTCGCCTGGTAACTGGACTCTGACCAGCGTTTCATTTCCGGAAGCAAGGTCATAAACGTAGATGTCGGGGCCAACGGAGTATGAGATCTTGCCATCGGCGATGCTCGGCCAACGGAGGTCCCAATTCGTGTGCCTCGTAAGCTGCTCGATTCCTGTGCCGTCAGGATTCATGCGATAGAGATTGTCGCGGTCGTCGTTATTGCGAACGTAATAGATCTTATCCCCAAACCACATCGGCGTGGCATCATTTCCCTTCCACGTCGTCACTTTCTTGTAGTCATGGCTCTTCGTGCTGCCAACATATATGTCTTCGGCCCAGCCTCCCTGATAACGCTTCCACGTCCTGAATCCCAATGAGAAGCGGGTATATGCAATCCGGTTGCCTTTTGGCTCGAATGCGATGTGTGCTGCCTCGGGGACTTCCACCTTAACGGGCCAATCCCCATCCACAGATACAGTGAAGATTTCACTGTTGTACTGGCCGTTCAAGAATGCGGTGCGATAAGCAACTTTGCCGTCCGGTGTCCACGCCGCAACCCATTCAGCACCGGGATGATAGGTGAGCCGACGTGGTTCACCGCCGTCAGGTGAGATGACGTAGACGTCGACGTTGCCATCATAGTTCGCGCTGAAGGCGATCCACTTGCCATCGGGTGAGAACATTGCGAAACGCTCTTCACCGCTGGCGGAAGTCAAGCGGCGGGCAACTCCGCCCGAGAGCGGTGCAATCCAGAGATCATTGTCCGCCACGAAGGCGATCTGATTTCCGTACGTGGTTGGCCATCGGTAGTAACCGTCCCACGGCGCGGCGAGCACTGTAAGTGCGGTAACCCAGAGAAAGGCGAGAGAGGCGAGAAGTAACTTCATGGAAATACCTTATTTGCAGGACAAGGAGAAAGGACTATGGGAGCAATCTGTTTCGAGTGAATTGCTTAAGACAAAATGGCCCCCGAAGTATAGGACTCCGGGGGCCAAATTAAGTTGCATCAACCTACTTCAGCAACATCATCTTGCGGACGGTTGTGAAGTCACCGGCCTGCATGCTATAGAAGTAGATTCCTGACGGCAGATTGGCACCGTTAAACGAAGCGGTGTATTCACCTGCAGACAATGGTTCATTTACGAGCACGGCCACTTCCTGACCGAGCATGTTGACCACCGTCAAACGAACATCAGCCTGCACCGGCAGCGAGAAACGGATATCTGTCTGCGGGTTAAAAGGATTCGGATAGTTCTGCTTCAGCGAGAATTCATTCGGAATCGGCAAGTTAATGTCGCGAACAGCGGACGCTGTGGTATCGCCACGACCACGCAGCAGGACCGGGAAGGCCGGGTTGTTTCCTGCATTGCTGTTGATGGTAATGATGCCGTTCCAAGTGCGATGAACCGGCGGGTCGAAAGTAATCGATACATCACGGCTTTGTCCGGCGGCAACTGTGAAACTCGTCGGCGATATTGAATATGCAGGCGCAGTTGAACCCGGGGTAATCGTGATGCTCGTGACGTTAAGCGGATCAACGCCGCCGTTGTTGAAAACGGTCAGAGTCTGCGTCACAGCAGGAGCGGCAGGATGCACGTCACCGAAGTCGACCGTATCGCGATCGGTGTCAATCACGGGGAACGGCGGAACCGCGGAAGAGGTGTCAAAGTAAACCTGCATCAAGAGGTTGCCGCCATCGTCTTCGAAGAACTGTGCACCGTTATTCGAGACTTGGAAGGCAGTCACGCCCATCGCAACATTCTCCGCTGCGTTCGGCGGATCTTCGTCGTAGCCCATCGTGATACCAGTCTGGAACAGGTATGCTGCGGCAATCTTCTGTCCCGGGAACAGCGTGACGTTGGGAGTCACGTTAATGGTGTTCCAACCCTGCACGACAGCGGGAGTTGCGGTCCACAACGGGTTGCCGGCGGGCAGACCGGTCGCGTTGTCGATCATGTAGAAGCGGAAGTCTCCGTTGCCCGGACCGCCAACATTGACACGGAATTGCGTGATCTTCGCAGGATACTCAGCCGGAACGAACTTCAACGCCCAACCTGAGCCAGCGCCAAAGCCAATGTAGCTGTCCGCAGTCTCTTCATTGTCGTCGTAGCGGTACCAGCGGTGATTCCCGCCTACAAAGAAACGCAGCCAAGTCGTATCGTTCTCGGTATTGTTATCTTCACCCGTCAGGACGATAGAGCGGGCGATGTACTCGCCTTCCGCGGCCGGCGTAAAGACATTGCCGGTCGAGAGTGTCGTCGTAGCACCGACGGCGAGTGCGCCGCCGATCAAATCTTCAGAGAAGACTTCGCTGCCACCCGGTCCCGTCACGGAAAGTTCAACCACGTACGCCGTGACAGGCGACGTACCAACATTCGAGATCTCCTGATCAAACAAAACGTCTTCGCCAAGCAGGAAATCGAACGCCGTTTGATTGTTCACATCATTGGATAGGTCCCCTGCAGCCAAGTCCGTGAAGACACCGCCGGAGACGCCGCCGATGCGCAGCATCCAGTCGCCGAGCGTGTTGTTGTACGTTCCGAACTTGCCCTGAGTGGAAATCTGGCTGCGACCCGCCGTATTGGCATTGTCATAGACCGGATTCCAGTTCGTGTCAAACTGTGGACCGCCGGGAACGGGTCCGAACAAGACCCAGAAATCCGAACCGCCCGTTACGGTAACTGAATTATTGAAATTCACATCGATCCAGCCAAAGTTCGGCAGCGGAGCTGCACGAACGGCGACAGCTTGCTCACCACCTGGTGCAGGGGTCGCGGTATACACAATCAACGAGCACGGAGCAGGCGAGCTCGTTCCGTCAATTGCATACATGTATCCGCTCAGGATGGTAAAATCCACCGGTGCGGTGAATCGCACACGGCACCAGTAGTTCAAGGATGTGATGAGTCCGCTTGGCGAATTGTTGTCATAAAGCAACGTATCCGGCTGCGGGTCATCGAGGACTCCGGTGATTTCGATTGAGCGGTCGCCCTGTCCTTCAGGCCAAACGATAGCAGCGTTGTCCGAAGCCATGGCGGACAGCGCGGTAGTCAGGCAGAGGAGCAGGATCCATTGGGTCCAACGCATGGGATGCCTCCAGTTCTTGGTATCTACAAACATAACAACGATTTCCGGGATTAAACCACCTATTGATTGCAGGGAATCAAAATAACGGAATTCTTGAAGATAAGGAATTTGTCAGAAAAAGGGAAGCCCTAATCGTTCGAATAGAGTCTTTGTTCAGCAATATAGTTGCGGACTGCTGCAGGAAGCCATTCTGATGTGTCGCGGCCTGCTCTGATTGCTCGGCGAATGTCTGTTGCTGAGACTGGAATTAGTGGTGTTTCCAGAAGTCTGACGCGGCTCAAATACTTGTTGGGGGCTTCATTTAAGTCAATCCCCGGGCGGCGCAAGACGGCAACTCTTGCATGCGAGAAGAGGTCTTCGGGGTTCTTCCAACGGGGTAGCTCAACCAGCGAATCCGCGCCCACGATTAGCCAAAGGTCGTGTTCGCCGGGAGGAAGGTCCGCTAAGACTCTCCGAATAGTTTCCGTCGTATATGCTGGGCCGCTGACCCGCTCTTCGGTATCAGACAGTTTAAGTGCGGGGAATTCCTGCAAGGCCAGTCGCAGCATTTCCTTGCGATGGCGGTATTCAGTCAGCGGTTTGTGCAACTTATGGGGGGGATGCGGATTGGGCAGCATCCACACTTCGGGCAGGCCAAGTTCGATTCGCGCGGCTTCGACTGTGCGCAGATGACCGTAGTGGACAGGATCAAAGGTGCCGCCGAAAAGTCCGAGGTGAATCATGGAGCTTTTGCTTGCCCGGCATCCGATTCGAGTTGGCGGCCAAGATTACCGACTGCCTGTCG
Organism: bacterium; assembly: GCA_023382385.1. Classification (NCBI taxonomy): domain Bacteria; species bacterium. The sequence continues at coordinate 251,459 of JAHDVH010000003.1, forward strand.
AAACCTTCCCTGCGGAAAGCGGCGATTGTAGTCAGCAACGGCCGCTTGCGCACGCACATTTTCCTTTAGTTTCATCAATGCACGAATCTTATCGTAAGCTGCTTCGTCCGCAAACGACGTATCATAGTAGTCGGCCAGTATAGCATCTGAGTAAATCACCACAGAGGCATACTCTTGCAGCTTCAAGTACAGCTTCAGCCCCGCAAACTGCTTACGGGCAAGTTTCTCACGGCATTTTGAAAGGTAAACATAGGCACTGTCTGTATACTCGTTCTGCGAATACTCCTCAAGAAACCGCTGGAAGCCGCTGAGTGCCTGTTCCGTATAGGTTTGGTCCAGCCTATAATCAGGGGTCAACTCGAACTGGCAGCGCGACTCGTAATAGGCCGCGCCAGCCGCCAGTGGGCTGGAGGGAAACTGTTGCGCGAGTCTGCGAAAGTCGTCCGCAGCGACAATGTAGTCGGCCTGCTCGAAACCGGCAAGCCCGAGATAGAAATACGCCGAGTCGATGATCGACGAACCCGAATAGTTCAGGGTAATGTCCCGGAGCAACTGCTGAGCACGATAGTAACGTTCCCGCGCGAACAGGTCTTTTGCGCGCTCCCAATCCGCATCCACCCCTTTATCGGAGATGAAGCGTGTTTGTTGCGCGCAGCCAAAGACAAGTAAGGTGAGAAGCGTAACGAAGAAGCTGCGACTGGATATGGTCATTGAGGAGGTATGAACGGAATTCTGGAGCGCAACTTCTACCTGCTGCGCGTTGTAAAAAGAAGTATAAACAGTCCGGCGGTGGCCCCGACGATTGCCACCGGCAATATCCAAGTCGTCAGAGCATTCTGCGAAGACAGCCCAATGGTGTCGGCACTCTGAACCACTGAAACTGTATCGCTAACCAAAGAGTCAGGCGCGGTCTGTTCCAATGCCTGAGCAAAAAGCATCTCCGACAGAACGAGGAAGAACGCTGACCGGATTAAAGTCGCCATGCGAGGGTAAACGCAGTATAGCCTTCTACCGGTCTTCCGCTTTCGTAGATTAGAGCTGCGGCAACCGATACGACGTCTTCCGGCATCCGTAAGCGATCCTCTTTGCTTCGAAACCAATTCGCGTCAAGCAGCCCCACTCCTCCGGTTAACGCAGCCCTGCGGCTTCGTGGAAACAGAATTCCGCCCGTACGTAATGCGACGGCCCGCACGGGGCGCCACTCGGCACCAACTCGCGGCTCGAGGAAGCCCAAATCATCCGATTGAGACAGATTCATCAGCTGAAAAGCGATCGAGTATTCCTGCTGCTGGAGTGCGACGGATGCAGTAGTGCCTTGATCAACTCTGCGGTCTAACGGATGGAGCCAGCGCTCACCAGTCGCGGGGTACCGCTGATAGTGTAAACCCACTTGTACCCCCCGAGGTTTCAGGATGATTCCGTAACTGAAACCCTCGCCGTCACCCTTTTGGTCCCGTGAATAGAAGTCGACCCTTCCTCCTACCTGCACACGTTGATGCAACAAAAGCGTGGCCAACAAACTTGTCTGATACTCCGTCAGTGCATATTTGTCGGGCGGTTCGCGGAAACGAGTATGGTCTGATCGTCGCATCACCGGCTCTCCGAGGATGGCCGTAGCGCCGGCCCAGCGAAAGCGAGCCGAAACTGATCGCACAAGCAGGCTCGAAATGTCCCCGATCTGCTGCAGAGAAGAACGTGTGTCGGCTGTTTGGTCGAAGTAATCCTGAAGCTGGAAACATCCGTTTCCATTCAAGACCCCCGCCGCACTGATACGGCGCTTCTGCGGGAAGGCTACAAATCCGGCGGGATTTTGCGAACCAGCGGAGGTTGAGCCATACATCGCTCCGGTGGCTGCGCCCATAGCCAGATCTCGTGACACACCGGGCTGTGGAAGAAGTGCAATCCATTCCACCGCTATCGCTTGAAGAGTGCATAGAAGAACGGCGATGATCAGTCTCATGTCTGATCCGACGCTCCGTACCTGCGAGAGCGCATCCAGAGTGCTGCTACAACTATTGACAGCAAGCCGTAATAGATAACAGGCCACGTTCGAGCCAGACGAACGGCGAGCGTTATGTCATTGCGTGCAGGGAGTTCACCGAGGATGTAACCCGCCTGGTCATATCCAACAGTCGCAAGGTAGCGGCCACTTGGCAGAACAAGTGCGCTTATTCCCGTATTCGCAGCACGGACAATCGCCCGACGAGTTGCCACGGCTCTAAGTCTGGTCAGCGCAAGATGCTGATACGGACCGCTGCTGTGACCATACCACCCGTCGTTGGTGATATGTCCAAAGAACGTTGCTCCTTTCATCACGGCATCCGCCGCAACTTCAGGGAACACGACTTCAAAGCAAATCAGGCACGCGAACGCTGGAAGATCTTTTGCAGGAAAGACAACAACCGAATCCGCAGGTCGAAACTCCGCTTGTCCAAGATGCAGACTTCCCAAAAACGGAAACAGCTTCTGACCGGGAATTCGTTCACCAAATGGAACAAGATGAACTTTCGCAGAACTCTCGAGCTGTAGTGAGTTGGGCCGAATGACAAACGCGGCATTCAGTGGAACCTGTTCGCCGTCGGCATCAATAGTGTAGTCGGTAGCCCCTGTCAAGATCACGGATCCAATTCTCTCTGCGAGGGCGAGAATCGAATCAGCCGCCCAGCCGCGATACCGTAATGGCATCGGTACGGCAGTTTCGGGCCAACTCACGAAATCGACATCCTGGCCCTCTAACTGGCGGGTCAGATCAAGATGATCGTGAAGGATATCCGCGCCGCTCATCTGCCACTTAATTTCGGCTGGAGTATTGGCTTGAACAGCGGCCGCGCGAAAAGTCGATGGCGACCAGTCAGTTTGAGTTGAACGCCATGTCCCAAAAATCACCGGAACAACGATCAGGCATATTGCGATATAGGCAAGATCCCTACGGCGGGCGCTCCAAGAGACAAAGAACAATGCATTGGACGACAGAACCCAAAACGAAAGACCGGGCACGTCGATCCATTCCGCAATCTGAATGGCCGATATCGATGCGGAAAGAGTCAGTCCCCACACCGCCCAAGGGAAACCCATCTCGCCGGTTCCCCAGAAGATCTCCAAAGCAATATAGAGCACGACAAAAAGCGTCGCCGCTTCCACGACGGAAAGTGCCTTGGCAGTTCGATGCACCGCCCAAGCGACCACGCCCCAAATGGTTGCCAGGATGGCCACCATTAACGCGGCAGCGACGGCGGACATAAGCCACGGTGCTCCGGAGTTCAGGCCTACCCAATAGAGGATCCCTGCAAAGAACAGATAGCCTGCTCGCCAAGCGCGGCCAAAGACTTTTGCTTCCGAAGTGTCAGTCGCAGACCACAGGAAGGGAATCAGTGCGACGAACGCCAACGGCCAGAGCGAAACAGGGGGAAAGGCCAGGGCTCCCAGGACGGCCGACAGCCAAAACCCCCACCTGCGATTCATCGCTAACTTTCCGCGCCGATCAGCACTTCGCGGTTTTCGGAGGCGGAACGATACGTTGCCTCAATCACTTCGAGAATATGGGCGGCATCATCCGCTGGTGAGACGAGCTTCGCTTTGCCGTTGATGACATTGTAGAAGTGCTCAAACTCATACTCGAAAGACTTGTTGTACAAAGTTTGCGGCCGAAGCTGCGGGCCTGCTGGCGTTACATTGACCAAGCTGCCGTGAATCTCTTTTGTAATTTTCAAAGGATTCAGCTCTGCGAGTCCTTTGTTTCCGCTAAACACCGTCATTGCCGCAGACTCGTCCGACAAGTAGGCCCACGTCGCGTTAAGTTGCAGTGCCGCGCCATGCTGGAAACAGTAGTAGGCCGAAAACGTGTCTTCAACTCGAAGACTTAGACGATCCTTGGATGTCGTCGCCGTAACACGCTTGATCTTCGGCTTTCCCAACACCCACCAGCACATGTCCAGCAGCTGGAGTCCGAGGTCCATCAGGACTCCGCCGCCCGAGATTCGAGATTCATGCAGCCATGGACTTCGTGACCAAGTTTCTTTGCGCTTCAACCAATTCGCACGCACCACCCGGACGGTTCCCAATTCTCCCCCCTGAACGAACTCGTGGAGCACCATGACGTCAGGACGAAAGCGAAGATTCATTCCGACCATGAGTACACGTCCGGAGTCCTTGGCAGCCTCTGCCATCCGCCTTGCTTCTTCCGACTTACGGGCCATCGGCTTTTCAACCAGCACATGCTTGCCAGCGTAAAGCGCACCGAGGGTCAGGGCGAGGTGGGAATTCGTCGGTGTATTAATATGCACGGCATCAATTTCCGGATCGGCAAACAGCCTCTCTGCGTCACCATAAAACTTGGGAATGCGTTCCCTTTCCGCAATGGCCGCAGCTTTGGCGTAATCGTTATCAGCAATCGCCACGAGGTCAGCGAGACCACTCTTCTTAATAAGTGGAATGTGAAAGAGCTGGCTGACGCCGCCTGCCCCAACGAGTCCGACTCTGAGTTTTTCGGGCATTCTTGGTCTCTGAGTTACTGAGGACTTTCCTCTTCATCCAAAAACGACTGCAGCAGCAATATCGCTGCCGCCATGTCGAGTTTACCGCGTTGTTTGCGCTGCGAAATTCCAATACTGGAGAGCGATGCACTTGCCGAATGCGAAGTGAAGCGTTCGTCATGAAGTTTCACGGGAATGCCCAGCTTTGCAACACTGTCGGCAAATCGGCGAGCCGCCAATGCGGAAGCCCCCTCACTGCCCTTCAGTGAAACGGGCAAACCCACGATGATGAGGTCGATATCTTCCTCACGAATCGTCTTGGCAAGCAATGGATAAAAAGCAGACTCTTCGGCAGGCCAGACTGCAAGTCCAACCGCCAGTCGCCGTGCTTCATCCGAAATCGCAACTCCAATGCGGCGCGTTCCCCAGTCCAATCCGAGAACGCGCGGCATTGCTACAGTTCGCCAGCCGGAATCTGGTCCAGAGGAGTTTTCAGAGACTCCTTGAGCAGCTTGCCCGGTTTGAAATGCGTTTTGCGGCGCGCCGCGACGTAGATGATTTCATTTGTCTTGGGGTTGCGCGCCTTTGGCTTGGGTTTGGTCTTCTTTACCTCGAAGACCCCGAAATCACGGATTTCAATCCGCAATTCCGGCTCGTCTCCCGCCATAATTTCGCGCAGCACGGTAAACGTATCGTTTACCACCTTGGCAACCGTGTCGGGCCGCTCATTGCTCCGCAGGGCTACACGCTCTACCACATCTTTCTTGATGTAAGTTCGCATTCAGCCTCCTCCGCTGATCCTCTGAGAGTTTCTATCTGTTCTCTTGCGCAATATTCAATAAACCTTGCTTACTCGGACTACATCGGCATCATGCCGGACGGAATCTCCTCGTCGAGTCGTTCAACATGGACAACTCCGGGGATGGCCCGCATACGTTTCAACACTCGCTGCAAATGCTGCAGTGATTTCACTTCCAGTACGAACCGGCCAACCGCGAACATGTCTTCCCGCTTCATTTCGATGTACATGATGTTCACATCTTCCTTGGACAACGAAACCGTCAGGTCTCCCAGCAACTGCGAGCGGTCCTCAGCCATGATCCGCACGCGTACGTTGAACTTGGCTTCGCGGTCTGCATCCCATTCAACTTTAATATTGCGCTCGGGATGACGCATCAAAAATGGGACATTCTTGCAATCCACGCGATGCACGACAACGCCCTTGCCGGTGCTGATGAAACCGGTTATCTGGTCGCCCGGCAAAGGCTGGCAGCAGGTGCCGAAACTGATAGCAACCTGGCCCATGCCCTGGATGCGAATGCCGGCTTCGCTTCCCTTTACGCGACGGATGACCTTTGACAACACATTGGCCACCGGACTTGACGGCACCGGCTCGGGCACCAACTTGCGGACGACGTGCTCAAGTGTCAAATCACCCGCTCCAAGTGCTGCGAAGAAGCTGTCCAACGCGTTATGACCGAAGAGCTGAGCCGCTTCCGTCAGCTCCTTATCGGTCTTCTTGTTCCGCAGTCTTGTCAGTTCTCGAGTCAGCATTTCGCGGCCGAGTCGTTCAGACTCTTCAAAGTGCTGCTCCTTGAGCCACTTCTTGATCTTGTTGCGCGCCCGACTTGTCTTGACGAATTGGAGCCAGTCGGGATTAGGTCTTTGATTCGGCGAAACGATGATCTCAACCACGTCACCGGAATGCAATGCCGTTTTGAGCGTCGCAATCTGTCCGTTTATCTTCACCGCCATCGCATGCAGTCCGACATCGGTATGTACTGCGAAAGCAAAGTCCACCGGCGTCGATCCAACGGGCAAAGTCAAGAGTTTTCCGCGCGGGGTGAAGACGAAGATTTCGCCCTCAAACAGATTGATCTTGAGGTCCTCAAGATACTCGCGCGAGTCATTGGCCTCGGACTGATTGTCCAACAAAGAACGTAACCACTCAATTTGGCGATCGAGTTCCTTGCGGCTTTGGTCGCCCTCTTTGTACCGCCAGTGCGCCGCAATTCCGAACTCTGCGCGGCTGTGCATATCGTCCGTGCGAATTTGAATCTCAATCTTGCGCCCGTCCGGTCCGAACACTTTCGTGTGCAGCGACTGATACATGTTGGACTTGGGCGTTGCAATATAGTCCGTGAACTTGTCTTGGATCGGGGTGTATAGCGAGTGCACGATTCCAAGCGCGTAGTAGCACTCTTCGGACTTCGGGACGATAATGCGGATGGCCAGCAAATCGAGAATTTCTTCGAATGAATAGCCGCGCGTCTTAATCTTATTATAGATCGAATAGAGGTGCTTCGGTCTGCCGATTACCTGACCCTTGATCCCTGCTTTCCGCAATTCGGCCTGAATCCGCGCCGTTTCGCGATGAATGATGCGCTCCCGCTCGTTGCGCTTCAGCGAGACTTTTTCGGCGAGCTCATGATAGGCCCGCGGATTAAGAACCTTAAAGGCGAGATCTTCGAGTTCCCATTTGACCTGATAGACTCCGAGCCGGTGCGCAAGGGGAGCGTACACGTCCATCGTCTCGTGCGCGATGCGCTCTTGCTGCTTTCGACTCATGTGGCCGATCGTACGCATATTGTGTAACCGGTCGGCAAACTTGATCAGGATCACCCGCAGGTCATTGACCATCGAAAGCAGCATCTTATGCAGATTCTCCGCCTGCTGCTTCTCTTTCGATTCATATTTCAGCTCGGGGATCTTGGTAACACCGTCCACCATCTTGGCAACGCCGTCACCAAACGCCGCGCGCAGTTGGCTCATCGTGGTTTCCGTGTCTTCCACGACGTCGTGCAGCAAACCGGCGGCAATCACGTCCTCGCGCATATGCAACTCGGCAAGGATCTCCGCGACTGACAAGAGATGCGTGATGTAAGGCTCGCCCGAGAGTCGCCTCTGGTTCTTGTGCGCATCATAGGCGAAATGAAACGCCCGTTCCACCAGGCTGAAATCGGCCTGCGGAAAAACCGTCAGCAGTGCGACGCGAATAGAATCGAGCGCGCGCACAAACTCCGGCTCGATCCGCTCATACTGCGGACCGGCAAGCGGAGGAAGGACAGTCGCACTGTTTTGTGCTTCTGCTTCCACGAGTTTACGCGCGGACTCGGCCATGTTTCGAACAATACTTCCAAATTCAATTAAAACGGCGTGTCATCAATTGGCGGCAGCGAATTATCACCATAATCGGCGCCTCCTTCTGATGCGACTGCTTCGTGTGATACTTCACCCGATTCCAACGGCGCGAACATGGTATACTCTTTCAAGAAAGTCAGCGCCACAGACCCTGTCGGGCCATTTCGATTCTTGGCAACGATAATCTCAGCAAGTCCCTGGATCGGGTAAGAATGACTTCCGATTTCGTAAGTCGGGTCTTTCTTCCCCTTGTAGATATCCTTGTAGTATTCAGGACGGTAAACAAACATGACGACATCCGCGTCCTGCTCGATTGCGCCTGAATCGCGCAAGTCAGACAGCATCGGTTTGCGGTCTCCTCCCCGCGACTCCGGAGCGCGAGAGAGCTGGGAAAGGCAGATAATGGGAATCTTTAGCTCTTTCGCAAGATTCTTCAAAGACGCAGAAACATAAGCGATCCATTGCTGCTGATTATCCGGCATCTTAGGCGGAGAGATCAACTGCAAGTAGTCGATCACTATGAGATTGATTCTGTGCTCAAGCCACAACTGCCGTGCGCGGGCACGGAGGGTACTCATGTCCAAACCTGGCGTATCGTCAAAGAACAACTGATAGTCGGCGAGCCGACCTGCTGACATTGACAGACGGCTGTACTCTTCCCGCGTCATTCGACCTGTCCGCACGCGCTGCAAACTGATGTGCGACTCTCCTGAAAGCATTCGGAGCACCAACTGTCGCACGTCCATTTCAAGGGAGAATATTGCAACGCTGGCATTCCCGCGATGCGCGGCTCCGACCGCGATATTCATGGCAAGTGCAGTCTTCCCCATAGAAGGCCGAGCTGCTATGATAATCAATTCACCAGGGTTAAAACCGGTCGTAAAGTCATCGAGTCTATCAAAGCCCGAAGTCAACCCGTGCAAATGGCCCTCTCGGGTTTTCATCACTTCAATGTGATCGATCGTCGACTTGACGGCATCCCAAGCGCTTATCGCATTGCGACCGCGCCTGCGGCCAATCAGATTCACAAGATCGCTTTGCACTTTTTCAAAGACCACATCGGCTCGCGCAGTGGGATCTGTAGCCGCAGTCGCAGCCTCGGCACTTAACGCGATAACATTTCGCAGGAGCGCCTTTTCATGCACGATTGCCGCATAGTGCTCTATATTCGCCGAAGTCGGCACTTCAGCCGCAAGCTCACTGAGAAACGGGACTCCGCCCACTTCCTCAAGCTTACCAAGTCTCCGCAACTCCTCAGTGACCGTGATTAGGTCGATTGGCTCACGACGAATGTCAAGCTCGCCCATACACTTGAAGAGAGATCTGTGGTGCGGGCGATAGAACGATTCGGGTTCCACCAGATGTGCTATTCGAGCAAACGCAGCGCCGTCGGAGAGCAGGGCACCCAACAGGGCACGTTCCATCTCGGGAGATTGCGGCGGAACCTTCACCCCGGTAAGATCTGGCGCTTGTGCGCGTTCTGAAACAGCGGGATAGGTCACCGCGCAATAACTCCTATCGAAATGACCGGTGAAGCATTACTTTGTCTTTGGATTCACTAAAGGCAAAGTGTTACTCCGGACCGGCAAAAATATTACAACTTGTCGAAGAGTTCGCGCAACATCCTGAAGTCGGCATCCCCATAAAGCTTCTGGGTCATATTGCGCAGATAGTACGCGGGGTGATAGGTCACCAGCAGTTTCATTCCCTGCCACTGCATCACACGACCTCTGAGTTCCTTCATCGGGAGGTCAGTACCAAGCAGCTCGTTTGCCGCATGCTTACCAAGACAAACGATGATATCCGGGCTTATCAGAGAAAGCTGAGTGCGCAAATACGGTCGGCAAGTGGCTTTCTCTTCGGGAAGAGGATCGCGGTTTCCCGGCGGACGGCATTTCAACGTATTGCAGATATAGACGTCCCGGCGATCAAAACCTGCCGCTGCGAGCATCTCATTCAGCAATTGACCGGCCCGCCCGACAAACGGAATGCCGGTTTGATCTTCTTCTTGACCCGGCGCTTCGCCGACGAAAACTATTCGCGCTCGCGGGTTGCCATCGCCAAACACGAACTTGGTTCGCGTATTGCCAAGTGAACAACGAGTGCAGGAGTTTATATTCTTCTCGAATTCCGCAAGAGAGTTGGGAAGAGGAACAACTGCGCCGTCAAGCACTCTCAATTGAAGCAACTCGGGTTCTACGTACTTTCTCAAACTGCTCTCTGGCAAATAGACTTCATCTTCAAAGAGCGAGAGTGTCCTGAGATACTCAATTGCGGCTCGGCCGGAACTCATGCCACAGGTTCAGTCTTGGCAGCCTTCTTCTTGGCTCTCTTTGCAGTCTTCTTCTCCACCCGTTCTGCGACTGCCGGCGTAACCTCTGCCTTCTTTTCCGCCTGAGGTTTGGAGACTTTCTTTGCGGATTTCTCTGGTGCGGCTGTTGGCACGGCCGCCTTCACCAGAGGAACTTCAACAGGCTTTGCGACTTTCTTCTTGTCACGTGGAAGTTTCTTCTTCGGCGACTTTGGCGTTTCAGCCACAACTGGTTTTGGCAAACTTACGACTGTTGATTCCGTCCTGACAGCGCTATCGGGTTGCGGCGTCATCTGCTTTGCGCCCATCGCGGCGGCTTGCCGCTCCCGACGTTCGCGTGCACGGCGGCCGCCTCTGCGCGACTTCTTTTTGCCACCCTGCGCGGGCACAGTCATGTCTGCCTTTGGCGCCACGCCGTTCAAAGGCTTGGCGGTCTCTTCAACCTGTTCTTCAAGATCAAGGCCTGCAAGATCCACAAGTCCCGGTCCGGCGGTTGGCGCAACGTATGTCAATTCTTCAGCGAGGTCGCGGTCAAGTTCGAGATCCTGCTCCGGTTCCGGCAGCGGATTTCGATAGATCTCCATGACCGCGTTCAGAATCTCGCGCGCAACCTCACGCTTGCTTTGAAGCGGCAGATCCTGCACATTGCCCGTTCGATGAATAATGAACACCTGATTTGTTTCGCCCTGAAACCCGCTCCCTTTGGCCAAGGGGTTATTGGCAACCACGATGTCGAGGTGCTTTTCACGCAGCTTGCGCAGCGCGTTCTCCAAGACGTTTTCAGTCTCCAGCGCAAATCCAACGATGATGCGGTTCCCTTTGTTCTGAGACATGCTTTTCAGGATATCTTCAGTTGGCACCAAATGCACGTCAGGATCCGGCTCGCCCTTTTTTATCTTGTTCGTCGCAGTGGAAGCAAATGTGTAATCACTCACAGCTGCCGACATCAAGAGTATGTTGCAGTGCGGAAACTCGCGTTTAACCGTTTGAGCCATTTGTGAGGCTGTCGTAATACGCAGCAATCTGACTCCGCTCGGGGGAATGACATCCGTCGGCCCACAAATGAGCGTGACTTCCGCACCGCGCTCACGGGCTTCTTCAGCGAGTGCGAAGCCCATTCGGCCGGATGCACGGTTTGTTAAAACCCGTACCGGATCCCAGCTCTCTTCGGTTCGCCCGGCAGTGACAAGCACGCGCACACCTCGGAGATCTTGGGGAGCGCTTAGCAAATGATGAACTTCAGCAAAGATCGTCGCTGGCTCAGCCAATCTGCCGACGCCCGGGTCCTCGCCCGGACGTGCCATTTCTCCAGATTCCGGAGGCACGATTCGATAGCCGTGGCGCTTCAGCGTACTGACATTTTCCTGCACTGCGGGATTGGCCCACATGCGCGGATTCATCGCTGGACAGAGAATTCGACGGCGCTCGCAAGCGAGCAGAATTGTAGTCAGAAGGTCATCGCCCAAACCATTCGCGACACGTCCCAGGTGATCGGCTGTCGCGGGCGCAACCACAACGATGTCCGCCCACGTTGAGAGTTCCGTATGCCATGGCGATTCCTGCCCCGGCCCGGGAAACATCTCGACGAAAACGGAGCGTGCGGTAATCGCCTCGAATGAAAGCGGAGCTATGAACTTGGTCGCGGCAGGTGTCATCACAACCTGCACTTTTGCTCCGGCCTGAATAAATAAACGTGCGAGTTCCACCGCTTTGTAAGCGGCAATTCCCGCCGTCACGCCCAGCAGAATCCTCCGACCGGCGAGGTCCCCACTCGGTCTCAGATCCCTCTCAGGGCGGCGGTTACTCTTCATACTTTTTCTGAATCTTTCCGTCTACCATTTCGCGCAGTGAGAGTACAACGGGCTTGTCGAACACGAGTTTCTCGCGTTCAATTTCTTCAATCTCTACAGAATCATCGCCGCTTTCGGCACGCGCTCGCGCCGCAGCCTGCTCGAGCATCTCAGTCTGACCCAGATGGCGATCAACGCGCCGTTTTTGCAGCTCTCCAATTTGGCGTGCGCGGCGCGCAATGATTAACACGGCTTCGTATACATTTTCTGCTTTGCCGACAAACGATTCGGGATGGGTGTCAAGTGAGTAAGGCATGTCTTCCTTGTTTAGTTTCCTGTTGGAGTTCCCCCCCGTTTCCGGGAATCCACCTCTTTTGCTATACCGAGGGCCAACGCGCTTCAATGCAGGTCAGCACGTCAGTAACGGCCTGTTCAACTTCCTGATTTATGACTACACAGTCAAAGCACTTTGCCTGTGCCAATTCCATTTCGGCTCGGGCGAGTCTTCGCTCGATTATGTCTGGTGCATCCGTTCCGCGCCTGACCAATCGTTCCTTGAGGACTTCCAGCGATGGTGGCTGAATGAAAATGGTCAGAGCTTGAGGGTAAAGTCGCTTGATACTTGCAGCTCCCTTGACGTCCAAGTCCAACAGCAATGTCCTACCGCTTTCAAGCGCGTGATCAACGTCAGACTTAAGCGTTCCATAGAGATTGCCGTGCACGTTCTCGTATTCCAGAAACTCACCAGCGGCAATCTTTTCTTCAAACTTCTCCCGAGACAGAAAGTGATAGTCTTCTCCGTCTCTTTCCTCGTCGCGAGGCGGCCTGGTTGTTGCACTGCAAGAGAATTCCCACTCGGGGTGCTTCTGGCGAATATGCCGGATGACAGTGGTTTTACCTCCGCCGGCAGGAGCCGCAAATACGACCAGACGACCCGTTCTATTCAAGATTCTGGACTTGCTCTCGCAACCGCTCGATTTCCTCGCGGATGCTGACCGTCAAGTGTGACACTTCGAGGCTTGACGTCTTTGAAGCGATTGTGTTAGCCTCGCGATTCATCTCCTGCAGCAGGAAGCCCAGCCGCTTACCGACTTGACCCGTTGGACTAGTAAGAGTTTTGCGAAACGCGGTTAAGTGTCCATCAAGCCGGACGCATTCTTCCGTGATGTCGAGGCGATCAGCAATGAGCGCAAGCTCAAGTTCGAGCCGATTTTCATCGTAGGATTCGTTGCTGACCAAGCGCTGGACTCGATCCTTTAGCTTCTCCAAAGTGCGAGTCGGCAATCCCTCCTGCGCCAGCTTAACCTCACTTAACGCGGCCGAAATCAAATCCAGCCTGCCAAGCATGTCCCGCATCAGTACGTCGCCTTCCTGCCGCCGCATCAGTCTAAGATTCTGAATCGCCAGTTCTGTCGCGGCCAAAGATAACTTCAAGAGTCGATCGGTGACTTCCGGCGCATCAACAGGAGTGGTAACCTCCGGGAACTGAAGCAAATGGTCGAGATGCACGGTTTCACTGATGCGAAGTTCTGCACAGAGCTCCTGCAACTGTCCGGAAATCCGCTTTGCCGCATCAATGTCGATGCGTGCAGCTGTGGGCAGTCCACTGCGATTCTCGGTCAAGGTCAGCGAGATCTTTCCGCGCTCTACGCCTTTCCTGCAGAGTTCGCGCAACTCTGCTTCAAAGATCAGCAATGTCCTCGGTGCACGGAATCCAAAGTCAAAGTATCGGTTATTGAGCGTTCTCAGTTCCGCGCCGACTGTCAGTCCGTCTTCAGTGACTTCGCCCCTGCCGAAACCGGTCATCGAGTATATCATGATCTGCGTAATGGCGAAGTGAGGTTGTCCATGGCAAGCTAAAATATCACCCCAACCGAAACGCGATGCGTCAGGCCGAGGTCTTCGTGGTCTTCCAATGCGGCATGTACGGCCAGACTGCCGAAGTGTAACCCTGCGCCAGCCGTAAATCGTTCTCCGTTCATCCCGCCCCGTAGCGCAACGGTGTTCGCAATCAAGTACTCGGCGCCGATGTGCGGCTCGATCGAGACAGGTCCTGCGTCTACGACTTCCGCTTCACCACGACTCTCAAATCGCGTCTCTGCATCAGCTGCAAGAGTGAGTTCCGCGTTCATGGCATGCAACGGAGCAGACCAACTTCCTCCAACTACGAGGCTCGGCAGAATTGACTCTGTTCGACCTGTTGACCAAGCCATCGTCGACGTAGTCACGTCTTTGATTACGGCTCCAATTTCACTGCGATCGCCAACTGTTCGGTGAACGCCAACGTCGAAGCCTAAACCGATTGCGGTCTCACTCGCCACTGTCTTGTTCAAGAGCTTGGCTGTTCCGCCGACGTCCCACCCACGGCCAAGAGTCTTTCCCCCGGAAGCCATCACCGCCCATTCATGATCTCCCGTTTGTCCATCTGCAATTACGCGATTCGCGTCGGAGAGTGGCTGGGTAGGATCTTCAAGCTTCGTGAGCGGAATATCTGTGACCCTTGAATACAGAACTGTCACGGCACCAGCCACATGATTGTGCATCGGGGTGGCGTATGCCAAGTAATCATAAGTAAAAAGGTTGTCAAACTGGGAAGCATGCATGAATTCAACTGAGCGCTTCGACAGTCCGGCAAGGCTTGCGGGATTGTAGTAACCCGCAGTTGCCGGCAATGGGGATGCAGTTGCTGCACCGCCCATAGCAAGTGCGCGTGCACCTGCCCCTAGGTCCAGAAACTCCCCAGCGTAGCGACCGATAACCCATTGCGCACAAGCGGTTTGGGTCATAACCATGAGGGCCACAACAATCCCCCAGCATCGCATGATCAGCATGCCTTGCTCCAATCGTTGCATCTTAAGTCCATCGTCAACACGCGATACACAACGATTACAAACTATCATAATCTTGCATATTGAGCGGTGAAGTACAAAGCTGTGATCAATAATACTGTGGCGGAGTTCGCCGATGGCCCTCCACTTATTTGGCCTATATTCTGTAAAAATAAGGATAAACTGATGGAGAGTCAAGAACTTTTGGACGGCTTTGCACTCTCGCGATTTTCAACTAAACTCTTAATTTCATATAATTTAGCCAGTGCATCGCGAGGAGTTAAGTCATCCAGATTGAGGCTTCGGAGGGCATCCGTTACTCTCTGAGTATCGGATTCAAATAGAGTTAGCTGGACACGGGGAGTGTTTATTGGGGGTGGTTGATTGGACTTGGCGGGGTTTTCTTCCCAGCTTGGAAGCAGTTCCCGCGCTCGCTTGACGACTTCGTCAGGCAATCCGGCCAAACGTGCGACTTCGATTCCATATGAGCGGTCAGTTTCGCCGCGTGAAATCCGATGGAGAAAAACAACGCGATCCCCCCATTCCTCAACGTCCACCCGCGCGTTAAAGATCCGAGGGAAAAACGTGGTCATCTTATTTAATTCGTGATAGTGTGTTGCAAAGAGCGTTTTGCCGGCAACTTCTGAGTGTTCATGAAGATACTCCGTGATTGCCCATGCCAATGAAAGTCCGTCATAGGTAGATGTCCCGCGGCCAACCTCGTCAAGGATCATCAGCGACTTGCGAGTAGCATGCCGCAGAATGTTTGAGACCTCTGACATTTCCACGAGAAAAGTCGACTCACCTCCGGCAAGATTGTCACCTGCTCCGATCCGCGTAAAGATGCGGTCTACTACTCCAATTTCTGCAGACTCAGCCGGAACAAACGATCCCATCTGTGCGAGCAAGACTATCAGAGCGGCTTGACGCAAGTAGGTGGACTTACCTGACATATTCGGTCCAGTGAGGATCATAATCTGCTGTTCGTCCGGATCCAGGTAGAGATCGTTGGGAATAAAACCGCTTCCTTGCGAGACCAAGTGTTCGACGACTGGGTGACGGCCTTTCGTAATACTTAGTTTCACCCCATCTCCCACTCGAGGCCGAACAAATTGACGCTCACGAGCAATCATCGCCAAACTGACAAGAACATCTAACTCTGCAAGCGCGCGTGCGATCTTTGTGAGTTCTTGAGCGCGGCTTACCAGTTCTGCGCGCAAGGATTCCCAGATTTCCTCTTCAATACCGGCGATTTTCTCGTCGGCGTGAAGAATCTTTTCTTCCCATGACTTCAGTTCAGGTGTAACATAGCGCTCGGCGCCTGTCAACGTCTGTTTGCGAATATAGTCCGCCGGTATGCGGTCCTGATGAGCGTTGGTCACTTCAATGTAGTACCCGAAGACCTTGTTGTAACCTATCTTCAGCGATGGTATACCGGTTCTATTGCGCTCCTTGACTTGATGCTCCTGCATCCAAGTCCGTGCTCGTGTTCCAATGGTTCGCAATTCGTCGAGTTCTGCGGAGTAGCCGACTCTGATGGCCTTGCCCTCACCAATCATCGCTGGCGGATCTTCAACAAGGATTGATGAGATCAGACCAGTGATTTCCTGCGGCATGCGAAGCTCGCTTTCCAAACGACACAGAGGAGATCCCGATTGTTTTGTCAAGAGCTTTAAAACAGCCGGAAGTTTCTCAAGCGTGTTTCGAATCGCCACTGCGTCGCGCGGGGACGCACGCCGAGTTGTCAGGCGGGAGAGAAGTCGTTGCAAATCCGACGTATCACGCAACTGGTCGGAGAGCTGATTGGCCAGTTGTGCATCCAGATAAAGCGTCTCTACTGAGTCCAGGCGCAGATTGATCTCAGCAATGTCCGTCAGAGGAGCGAGTAGCCACCGACGAAGAAGTCGTCCGCCAGCCGCTGTGCGTGTGCGATCTATCGCCGCAAGCAGCGTCGCATCGCGCCTGCCGCTAAGTGACTCCACCAGTTCGAGATTCCTTCGTGTGGATGCGTCGAGCACCAGCTCACGGCCGACACTAAACACTCGAAGGTCCGGAAGTAACTCCACCGGGTTCTTATGCTGAGCTCTCAAGTAGTGCAAAAGCGCACCCGCAGCTTGCACGGCAGGAGACATGTCATTCAATCCATAGCCTTTCAGATTCGCAACATTCAGGTGCGTCCGTAAAGCTCGGTCTGCTCCGTCTTCTGCAAAGTGCCAGCGCGGCACAGGCGTGATTGTGCAATCCGGTAGTTCAGTCAGCAACTCGCGCGAGCGTATCTCTTCCTCCGCTGACACGATCAACTCTGCCGGTTCCAACGCCTGCAAGCGAGCTGGAAGCTCGGACAGGGGTAAAATTCCAGCAAAGAACTCCTGCGCGGTTACATCTGCATAGGCCAGACCGCAATGCGCTTCATCCAAATACAAAGCTGCAAGATAGTTGTTTCGCTGCTCTTCTAACTGATTGACCGAAAACGTCGTTCCAGCCGACACAACTTCGGTAACACCACGCTTGACGATACCTTTAGCTTGCCTGGGGTCCTCCAACTGATCGCAGACTGCGACACGGTATCCTGCACGTGTCATTCTGCTAAGATAGTTTTCCAGCTGATGGTGCGGAAATCCCGCAAGTGGAACATCGCCTTCTTTGCCGTTGTTGCGTTTGGTCAGCGTCAACCCAAGCACTTCCGAGGCAGTTCTTGCGTCATCGTAGAAAAGCTCGTAGAAGTCACCCATGCGGTAGAACAGGATCACGTCCGGGTACTGGGACTTGATCTCAGCGTACTGTTTGAGCATGGGTGTTGACATGATATTGAAAATACTTCAGTCGTGAAACGCCGCCCCTCGGGGACGGCGCGGTAAATGAGATAGGTTTCTACTGAGGAGCTAAGGTGAAGTTACCAATACAGCAGGGCAATTGTGCTTCGCTTTGATCTGATCCCCGATTCGGCGAGCAATCTCCTTCTTTGCATACCCACCCACGCGAACTTGCAGCAAGTGATCCTTTGGCACCAGTTCAACTCTATATCCGTCTTTACGAAGTTTCTCGGCAAATTTGTTCGCGTTCTCGTGGTTGCCAAAAGCACCGACCTGGATGTACCACTCTCCTGCATCCGTTGCATCGAAATCAATTGGAGTCGTAGGCTCCGTTAGAACTTGGACATCTGGAGTGACTTCCTGCTGCTGCAGAGCTGCCGGCACGTCTGTTTCGGCGTTCGGCTTGGTCAGCTTCTTCTCGTCCTTCAGACCAGCTGCCTGCAGCTCGTTCACTGATTCCGCGGCTTTCGCATTGTAGTCAAGCGTAAAACCTGATTCTGTTGCCTCGCGTGACTTCGCTTCTAAGGAGTCGGGCTGTTCAGAATGCTGCTCCTCGCGGGCCTGACGCGAGGGATCCAGCCTTTCCACGTTTGACCTTGTGGATTTCGCAATCAGCGGCCTCTCGACCTCATACGCAGAGGGTGAAAAGTTCTCCGGTCCACCGGTCGACTTCCCGGGCGCAGCTTCCAACACGAGCGCCGAAATGTCGATTCCCATGCTTGCGGCTTGCAACAATCTTTCCTGTGCAAACTCGTCGCAGTCGGTACCGGGGAATCGTGCAGAAATCTCTCGATAGATAAAACACGCCTCAATTGCATTAGGCTCACGAAGAGCGTCAAGCAGAAGCTGGTACCGCTCTGGAGCGCCGGACTCTGCGATGATCTGTTGCGCCTCCAGTATGCGGCCCTCACGAAGCAAGTCAACTGGCGACTTTTTCACCGACTGGGCCAGACATGCCGAAGACAGCATGAGCATTGTCAAACAAAGTCTAAACATTGTACGTGTCAACTTTGTGACATTGAGGACACAACCAAATCGGCTCGCGGGAGACATGGCCGCAACTCGAACAGGAATACTCGTAATTCTCCTTCATCACACGCGAAAGCACGTCGCGCGACATGTTCAGTACTCCGTCCACATCATGCACGTCATGATAAAGGCGAATCAAGCGGCGTCGCAGCCAAAGGCTGTCGGGATTCTGCTCCAGCCCATCGCGAAGAACGGTAATCGCTCCACCAGCATCACCTTTCTTGCGCAAAAAGCGCGAAAGAGCCGCGTAAGCATGGACGTTTTGCGGGTAGCTTTGAATCACGCTGCGGTATATCTGCTCGATTTCCGAGAATCTACCCAGGTCGAATAGCTGCGATTCCAGTCGCTCGAACGCCACATAGCTCTGTGCGGGATTCACGTCAATCAATCGACGCCAAATCTTGACGGCATCTTCTATGCGCCCCTCACGAACATAAGAATCGCCCCAGTAGAGATACGGCGCAACCAGCATAGCATCATGCTTAATCGCTTGACGAAATTGGATGCGGCCGTCACGTTCTTTGCCGCCTGAGCAGATTCGCTGGCCTTCGAGAGTCTTGAGAATCGCGAGCCTTCTTGCCGCAGACGATGTACTGAGACCATTGAGCTTTTCGGCGGTCTCATAAGCTTGTTGCCATTGGCCCTGAGATGCAAGCAATTCGCTTTTGTTCTGCAGAGCCCAAGCATCCTTCTTCGAAACACCCAACATCTGATTCACGCACTCAAGAGCGCGTCCGGTATCACCGGCACGAAGATAGTCATCCGTCAGAGCCCGATAGACATCGAGCTTCTGGCGGTCCGAGATATCACCGCGCAACGTCAAGGACCGATGAATCTTTATTGCGCGGGCAAGATCTCCGGATTGAGCGTAGAGTGCTCCAAGCCTCAGGTACGCATCAATATTTTCTGTGTCAGACGTTACGGTTTCGCGCAACTTTTGTATTGCGCGAGCGGTATCGCCGTCCAGCACAGCTTTCAATCCCTCCGCGTAAGGCGTAGTCTGGGAGACGCTGCGACGGACTTTCCAGTCTTTGAAGTAAGTCGCAGCACCAATTCCACCGGCGACCAACAGAAGTAAAAAGAGAAACTCAAAGAAGCTCATGACGGATTGACTCCTGTGCCGGAAGTGTCTTCTTCAAGCGCGAAATTCCGCAGGCGCTCAAGCTCGTTTTGCAGCGCTTGATTTCGTCGCTTTTGCGCAGATATCTCACTTCGTAAGCGCAATTGATTTACAATGGCCACAAGCATGCTGGCCGCGTATCCCACTAATGCGGCCAGAAAGAGCATGAAGGAAAGCGGCAGATCCGGCGATTTCCATCCTATCAGCTCAATATGCACCTTGGGATCGGCATTCTGAGATAGAAAACCGACCAAGAAGAATACTACAATCAGAATTATCAGCCAGCGAAGAATCCACATGGCAATATCTCCATTTGTTGCGCGTCAGGACAGGCGCGCGCCGTGGAAGGTAAAACCCGACAATGCTTCCAATCGCACCTGCACAAGGTCCCCGACGCTCTCGCCATTCATTGAAAGAACTACGGGTCGAAAATCGGGTGTGCGGCCCGCCCACATGTTCTTATCCTTTGGCGCAGTGCCCTCTATCAATACGCTTGTCTGTTTTCCAAGTTGCGCCTCGTTACGCTCACGCGCGATAGACTGCTGCAGAGTGATCAGACTCTCGAGGCGCTCTATCTTAACATTCTCTGAAACATCATCCTTCAAGCGCGAGGCCGCCTTGGTGAGGGGACGTTCCGAGTATTTAAACATGAAGGCCGTATCGTAGCGCACTTCTTGCATCAGTCTAAACGTATCCAGGAACTCGTCGTCGGACTCTGTGGGAAATCCTACTATTACATCCGTTGAAAGCGCGAGATCAGGAATAATCTTTCGTGCCAGCTCAATGATCTCAAGATACCGCTCTCGAGTGTAAGGGCGGTTCATTTCCTTCAACACGCGATTATTCCCTGATTGCACAGGCAGATGCAAATAAGGGCAAATCTTCTCGTGGTCTCCCATGGTACGTAACAATTTCTCGGAAATATCCGAAGGATGCGACGTCATGTAACGCACACGGGAGATACCAGAAATGCCGGCTACTGCAAGGAGGCAGTCCGCAAAATCGCGGCCTTCCCAGCGATAGGAGTCCACGTTTTGACCCAACAGCATGACATCACGAACGCCCTGTTCGACCAAATGTTCGACTTCACGCAGAATGCTGGGCAGAGGGCGGCTGCGTTCGCGTCCACGAGTTCGAGGCACCACACAGAAGCTGCAGAATTTGTCGCAACCTCTGATGATCGTCACGAAGGCTGTCACTCCACCATGATGCCGCGGTAACACATCATCGTAAAGTTCTTCGCGCAGCAACGTGGTTTCCAGCAAGCCTGGAGTTCCGGGCGGGGAGATGAAACGCTCTTCAAGCAGAATCGGTAACCGGCGATATGAGTCCGGGCCGACCACCATGTCCACGTAGGGATGCGACTCCAACACCTCTTTCCGCTTGGCTTGCGCGACACATCCAAGTATCCCTATGACCATTGAAGGATTCTGCTTCTTGAGCGACGAGAGATTTGCAAGCTGTCCCAACGCCCTTACTTCAGCGGTTTCGCGTATCATGCACGTGTTCACGAGCACCACATCGGCCGAATCAGGCGAATCGCAAAAACGATAGCCGGCCTCGCCAAGCATGCTTTCAATCGTCTGCGAGTCCGAAACGTTCATCTGACAGCCGTACGTCTGAATGAAGATGCGCGGGCCATTGCCGTTTACTCCGGCCAACGGGGCTCGTGCCGTCTCGGGCAGGTTGTGGGAAAGCGTAACTAACTCGTGCACGGTTTACAAATCAATTGTGATGGGTTTGTTTAATCTAATTTCCGACTCAGACACGAAAGCTTGCATTGCGAGGAGCTTCACTCCTGTTTGATAAGCATCTCGCAGTGTTGTCCCGTATACCGGATCAATTTCGTCAGCAGGTGAGAATTTTCGCGCGAGGTGGTGCTGTACAACGTAGAGCATGTAGGCTTCGCGGCCCGACAAGACAAACTCCATGAGTTCATGCAGGTGTCGCGTTCCGCGCTCGGTCACGCTGTCGGGAAACTGAGCAATTCCATCTTCGACCAAAGTCACGTTCTTGACTTCAAGCAGCGCGTCCTCGTCGCCCAACATGAAGTCGATCCGAGATCCGCTTGGTAACTTATGTTCGCGGCGGAATCTGGTGAACTTTGAGAGTTCCGGAATTGCACCCTGCTCGAGTGCTTCCGCCGTTATCACATTCGGCACCTGCGTATTGATGCCTACCCATGATCCGGCAATTTCAACCAACTCCCAAGTGTAGGGAATCTTGCGCGTCGGAGAATCCGAATAACTGATCAGGACGGGTGCACCGGCGATACACAGACCCTTCATGCTGCCCGTGTTCGGTGTCACTGCCGTTATCACGCCGCCTTCATCAAGCAAGATGTCAGCCAGGAACCGTTTGTAACGCCTGACCAGTTGTCCCCGCAAAAGTGGTTTTGGCAGCAACATCGCGTGATGGAGCGAGGCAATTCCTCAGGATCCACCTTCAGTCGTGAGTCCCAGCTGCCGGCAAAGCGTGGATGCAAGTCGGTCCGCTGGAAGTGTCACCTGTTGCTGCGTTCGCAAGTTCTTGAGTGAAATTTCACCACGCGCACGCTCGTCAGGACCGGCAATAACGACAAACGGGATTCTCTGCTGATCAGCGTATGAGAATTGTTTCTTCATGCGGTCATCGTCATACCAGATCTCTACGCGTAGTCCTGCACGCCTAAGCTCCGCCGCAAGCTCAAGATAGTTCGCAACGCCCGCATCATCAAATCTCGCAATCAAGACCTGTGTTTCCGATGGTTCCGACGCAAATTTCTCAAGTTGAGTCAGCGCAGTTTGAATGCGATCCAAACCGATCGTTGTTCCGGTTGCCGGTACATTTGCTTTTGAGAATGTTGAAACCAAGCCGTCATACCGACCTCCGCCCGACAATGAACCAAGGTGCGGAAGCGCGGGCAAAACGGTTTCAAAGATCGGTCCGGTGTAGTAGTCAAGACCGCGAGCAAGCGTCGTGTCGAAGGACAGCCTGCCTTCGGATACTCCTAATTCGTGTGCGGCTTGAAACACCGTTTCAATTTCAGAGAGTCCCGCTTGTGCCGCCTCATCCCTCGAAATCATGTTGCGAGCAGACGAGAAGTCGGGAGATGTTCCTCCTGAAGCCATAAGTTCAGTAACTCGCTTACGGGCGTCTGCGGCGGGAATGCCATGTCTTGAGAACTCTTCCTCCACTCCGTCCCAACCTATCTTGTCCAGTTTGTCGAGACATCGGCAGAAGTCGAAGAAGTGTGATTGGTCGCCAGTGATCAAGTGCGAAAGGCCAGCAAGGAACTTGCGGGATGAGAGCCGAATTCGGAAATCCTCAAATCCAATCGACGCAAGGACCTCGTGTGTCAGTGCGAGTATTTCCGCGTCTGCGAGTGGTGATTCCGTTCCAAGAATGTCGGCATCACACTGCACAAACTCACGATATCTACCCTGCCGCGGCTGAGGCCGGTCTGCTCTCCACACCGGCTGAATCTGATAGCGTTTGAATGGCCGAGGCAGTTCCGCATACTGTGCGACCACGCGAGCCAAAGGAACCGTTAAGTCATACCGCAATGCTATCGCACTTTCTACAGAGTCCTCTGCGTCGCCACGCGCCCGCCGAATCTCGTAGATCAGTTTGTCATTTTCTTCCGACTTTCCGGTCAGTATTTCGAGATATTCGATTGCCGGCGTTTCCAGAGGCTGAAAGCCGTATCGCCGGTATGCCTCTTCAATCACGGCCAACAAGCGCCGTCTGGGAATCAGTTCAGAAGGCAAGAAATCGCGAGTACCGCGAAAAGTGCGAGGCTCGATTCTACTCAAATTGTAAGCTACTGTTTAGTATAAATAAAAAGCCCCGCAAGCAGGGCTGACGTGGAGCACATTGCCTCCCACGGTTTAGGTCCACCCAGCTTACCTATCCAGTCAATATCTGAGTTTTGAGCCGAAAAATCAAGGGTATAGCTCTTACTGCAGGGCTAATTGTCCGGAACCGCAAGGTCGATCACGGAGAACTTCTCGACGTCGACCAGCCCATGATCTGTTAACTTCAGGCTTGGGATCACGGGGAGAGCGAGAAAGGAAAGCGCCATAAACGGTGAAGAGAGTTTGGAACCCAGTTCTCGTGCCGCATGATGCAACGCTTCAATCTCGGGTGTCACCTCTCTGGCGGACTTATTTGTCATTAAACCTGCGACGGGCAGGGACACCGAAGCGGTTACTTTCCCATCTCGAACCACCACCCAGCCGCCCTGAATCTCGGCAAGTCTTTGCGCCGCTATGAGCATGTCTTGATCATCCATGCCCACACAAATGATGTTATGAGAGTCATGACCAACGGTGGACGCGAGCGCACCGTCCTCCAACCCGAATCCGCGAACAAATCCCTTTCCCACATTGCCATTCTTGCCGTGCCGTTCAATCACAACAAGTTTTGCGATATCTTGCGTGGAATCTGCGTGCAATACTCCGTTACGGACGGGGAGACTGGCAGTCGAGCGGCCGGTCACAATCTGGTCAGGGATCACGTCAATGACGTTTACTTGCTTTGTCGACGCATTGACTACAAAACTCTCGGTGGAAAGTGGCGGGAGGGTTACCGTTTCGGATACCGCTGAGACATCACTTTTTTTGATTGGAACGAGCAATTCGCCTTCACGAGCCACTTCGATACCTCGTCGGAAGACGCGCAGGGGGCGAAATTCCTTCAGGTCTTCAAGCACGACCAAATCCGCATGGCGTCCCGGCAAAACCGCCCCGGTGTGTCTGACCCCAAATATCTGTGCAGTGTGAGTGCTCGTCATGGCAACAGCAAGAATAGGATCTAACCCGAGTGATACCGCCTTTCGCAGTGTTGCATTCATATGTCCTTCAATAAGCAGTTCGTCTGCATGCCGATCATCAGACACAAATGCGAAGCGATGAGCATTTTCCGGTCTAACCAGCGGCAGAAGGTTTCTCATGTTCTTCGCGGTTGATCCTTCACGAATGAAAACCGCCATGCCGCGGCGGAGCTTCTCCTGTGCTTCCAGAAGCTGCGTGCTCTCATGATCCGTGGCAATACCTGCGGCAGCGTACGCATTCAACCACTTGCCGCTGACACCAGGAGCATGTCCATCGACCGGTCTGCCGTTTGCCAAATCTACTTTGCGGAGCACAGACTCATCGCCCAGAATCACGCCGGGGAAATTCATGACTTCCGCGATGCCGAGAACTCGGGGATGAGTCAGAAATGTCTGCATGTCCTTCCACTCAAGAACTGCGCCGGCTGTTTCCATGTGTGTCGCGGGAACACAAGACGGAATCATGACCCAAACGTCCAGAGGGAGATTCTCTGAACTGTCCAGCATGAACTGAATGCCGCGAACGCCAAGCACGTTTGCAATCTCGTGCGGGTCGCAGAACACACCACCAGTGCCGAACGGAACGACCGTACGGGCAAACTCCGGCGGTGTCATCAATGTTGACTCGATATGAATATGCCCGTCTAAGAATGCGGGTGCAAGATAACGACCTTTAAGGTCAATCGTCTCGCGTGCTTCGTAGTCACCGATTCCAGCAATCCGGCCTTCGAATACTGCAACGCCCGCCTCTTCAATCTCATAGGAAATCGTATTGATCAGGCGGGCGTCTTTCAAGAGCAGGTCGGCGGGTCGGTCGCCTCGGGCGACCTCGAGCAGACGTTGCTTGGAGGAAACATCCACTATGTGGTTCCCATGTTTAGAAAATCACAATCTTCTGGCGCATACCCTTGGTTCGAAGATGATGCGACAGAGAGTCCACCTCAATCAAAGTTTCATTCAAACGATTATATAGCTCATCGTCGGTGAGTAATTTGCCCATTGTGCCTTCGCCTGAGTTGATTCTGGCCATAAGCAACCGCATTTGGTCGGCCGCCGCCGTCAGCGAGGTCATAGCAGAATCTACTCCGGCCAGCGTGCCGTCAGACTTGTCGTTGAGTTTCTCAGTCAGTTCGCGTGCCGAGGCCATCGCAGCCCGCAAGTCTGATAACGATGCCTCGAGAGTACGGCGATTGGTTTGCAGCATTTCATTGCTTTGCTCCGCAACTCCTGCCGCATTGCGCATCAGTCGATTGAGATTGCTTTGATTGGACGTATCTCCGAGCACGGTATGAACATCTAACAGGACAGAGTCCAGGTGGCCTAACGTGGTTTCCAAACGGTCGGTGAACTCCTGGAATTTCCCCATAACAGCCCCCACACCCTGCGGTTCAGTACCGCGCAGAGGTTGAGAAATATCTGCAAGGGGAAGTTCGCTACCGGTGTAGATCGAAAGAACTTGTCCTGCCATTACCGTAGGAGATTCGATGGTGGCGACATAGTCTGAGTATAGCTTTACGTCTTCATCAATGCTCGCTGTAACCCTGACGAATCCGTCAAAGAACTGAATGCGGTTCACTCGGCCTTTTACCACACCGTTGGCAAGCGTGTTTGCGCCGTTCTCAAGACCACCTGTCGTCTTAAAGATTATCGTCACTGTATAGCGCTTGGCATTCAAGCGGTAGCCCTTACCCCAAATGATCCCGCCGATCAGAATGACCAGCGATGCCAACACCGCCGCACCGACTTTGATTTCCTGTTTCATTTACTTATCCGCGATAGGCCACCGGTTTGGTGGCGGGAAGGTCTTGACATGAGATGCGAACACCCCGTCGGAGCATTTCATCGAGTGCCATGCGATCCCAATTAGATAGATAGACATAGGGGACAAGCTCTTCAGAACCCTCGCGGAAATGCAATCCGCCGAGGTGCAGTTTTTTTAAACCTACGCCCTTGTGAATCAGCTTGAGCGCGTCGCCAGGGCTTTCCAGTACAAGCATGGACTTCGTTGCGGCATAATTGCCGTTGGTCAATCCGGCTACGGCGTCATCCATGGAGACAATTTCCACGCGAACATCGTCAGGAACCCCCGCTTTGAGTGCTGCGGAAAGCCCCCGATCAGCTACGACCCGATCATTTGCAAGGACTAGATGCTCCAATCCCAACGCATGCGCCCAACCCACGACCACCTGGCCATGAAGCAACCGGTCATCAATTCGAATGATGGGGAAGTCGCTTTTCTTGCGACCCCAGGGAAGTGAAATCATGCAGGGAGGCGAGACTGAATACCGCGCATCGCATCACGCTCGATGGTTTCGGCAAGTTCAGAGAGTGGAAGTTTGTCCCGTTTCGTGAAGAAGGACAGTAACATGGGCAAGTTCACCCCAGATACAATTGAGGCTTTCCCCGGCAGGTGAACAAGCCCGCAACACGCCATGAACGGCGATCCGCCGCAAAGGTCTACCATGATGATCGTCGGCTCGCTGGTGAGCAAGTCTCGGACGCGGGATTGGATCTGGTCGAGGGACAACCCGGAGTTTGAAAGCACGTCAACACCTTCCTGAGGTCCCAGGACTGAAACCGCGGCATCGTACAAAGACTGGCCGAGCGAACCATGGGTGACTAGAATCACGTGCGTCATATCAAGGGTTACTCGAAGTCTTTCTCAAGGTAAGACTGCAATCTCGATTTGTTGTCCATGACTTCCGTCAAAGTCCTGCTGAATTCGCGTGCAGGGTGGAACCCATAGACCTTCAAATGCAGGTTCAAAGCAATAGCCTCGGCAATCACCGTGATATTCTTGCCGGGATAGATTGGAAGCACGACGTGGGGGATTTTGACACCGAGATACTCTTTGAAATTCTCGTCCAACCCCGTCCGCTCATAGTCCATGTCCGCGCGCCACTCGACCAACTCGACCTCAGTCTCAACGCGCTTCTGCTGGCGAACTGCACGAACTCCAAACATGGCGGCCACATCAATAATCCCAACGCCGCGAATTTCCATGTAGTGTTTTAGAAACTCGCGGCCGTGTCCCATCAGAACATTTTCCGCAGTGCGGGTTAAAGAGACAATGTCGTCCGATACCAGTCGATGTCCGCGTTCAACCAGATCCAAAGCTACTTCTGATTTGCCGATACCGCTGCGCCCCGTGAAAATCAGCCCTGTTCCGTAGACGTCCACCAATGACGCATGAATCGTCGTAGACGGAGCAAACTTCTGATCCAGATAGTCGGAAAGCAGGTGCGTAGTCTCGGTCGTTGTCAACGGCGACGAGAATACTGCGACACCTGCTTTGTCCGCCGCCTCGCCCAATTCCGGGAGCATCGGATTATCGTTCGTGATGATCAGGCAAGGAATCTCGAATTCGAAGAATCTTGAGAGAGATTTCTTACGATCAAGCGTCGACAGTGACTCGAGGAACTTCACCTCGGTGTTTCCCAGAACCTGAATCCGGTCGTACGTAAAGAGCTCTATGAACCCAGCCAATGCGAGCCCGGGCCGGTGGATTTCCTTCTGTGTGATTTCGCGCGTCAATCCCCGCGGGCTGTTGCGGAGCTTAAGATTCAGTCGGTCCTGGTTTTCTTGATAAAACGCGCTGACCTGCAGTCGCTCGGCCATACTTGCGCTCACAACTTAGTGGCGTGTCTGCAATCTATCTTTATGCTTCTTGATCTGTGCTTCGAGTTTGTCCACTGCAAGGACTATTGATTTGCGGAAGTCTTCGGATATGGCCGAACCTATCAACACAGTGCCATCCACGCTAACCCGCACATTGGCACGTTTCTCTTGCTTGTTAAAAGTGAACTGGATTTCGCAATTCAAAATGTCATCCGCAAACTTCAAGAGTCGTTGAACTTCCTGTTCGGCAAATTCCCGTAAGCTGTCCGTGGCGTTGAAATGAACTGCGGTAATCTGAGTTCTCATGGCTCTGTCCTTTGGGGGGTATTGTCCCCGCCGATTTCGTCTGTGGTTTTGGTCTCGTCGGCATGCGGGTGAGCCTGTTGGTAGGCTTTTCGCAGGCGGCGAGCTGTCACGTGCGTATAGCGCTCGGTCGTCCGAACTGATGCATGACCGAGCAATTCCTGTACCGCACGAAGGTCTGCACCTCGCGCAAGTAAGTGCGTTGCAAAACTATGTCTTAGCTTGTGCGGACTGGCTTCCGGTAAAAGGCTGCCCAGCCGCGACTTGATGATTTTCGCTGCCCTGAAGCGACTGAGCGGTTTTCCGCGGTCAGATAGCCACAGAGGGTCCGACGGACAATCAGGAAACTGCCGTCCACGACTTGCCAGGTAGTCCTGCAGGGCCTGAAGCGACGCCAGGGAGAGCGGGACGACCCTTTCCTTGCTTCCTTTGCCTAAAACGCGCGCAGTTCCGCGACGTATGTCGATGTCCGACAAACTTAATCCTAAGGCCTCGGAAATTCTGAGTCCCCCGCCATATAGTAGCTCGAGAAGAGCTCGATCCCGCACATTCGGCCATGTATCACCAAGACTATCCAGAGACTCGGCTAACGCAGATTCGGAGAAGATATGCGGTAGCGGCTTCTTCACCCGAGGAGGGTCAAGCAGTGCAACGGGATTCTGGGTAATTGCGCTATTCCGCAAAAGAAACTTCGAGAAGTCACTCAATACGGCGCGCTTGCGTTGCAGCGTCGAGGGGGCTAAGTCGTCGGCGGCCCAGCGATACATGATGTCTCGCAGGTTCTCATACATCCAATCAGCGATTTCGGGAGTACGATCAAGCTGACTCTTGAGGCTCGCGATAGCTTGAAACAGGTCACGCTTGTACGCAGCTTGAGTGTGCGGCGAGCGTTTGCGGCGAGCAAGGTCCTGCACATAGGCGTCCACGAAGGACCCAAGACTTATGACTTCGCCGCCTGCTCTATCTCGATTTTGTGCTTGCATTTCGGACATTGGTGGATAAGACCTGCTTTCAGGTTCTTCTCCTCCATATAGTTGTTCCCGCAGGCCGGACACTTTTCCGCGATCGGTCTGTTCCAGCTGACAAAATCACAGTTGGGATAATTGGAGCATCCGAAGAAGAGTTTTCCCCGTCTCGATTTGCGTGCACTGATCTTTCCGCCACAGCCTTCGCGGGGACAGTCAATGGCGTTGGGGTCAGGCATGGGCAGGATCGTCTTGCACTCGGGATAGCCTGTGCAACCTAAGAACCAGCCGAAGCGGCTGCGCTTGGGCGCCATCTGCTTCCCGCATTTCGGGCAGGGAGTTTCCGGCACTTCAGGCGCTTTCTCCCCTTCCAG
This sequence comes from bacterium, assembly GCA_023382385.1. NCBI lineage: Bacteria > bacterium. The sequence continues at coordinate 281,036 of JAHDVH010000003.1, forward strand.
CGGCTCAGTATAACGGCATTCGGGGTAATTCGTGCATGCGATGAACTTGCCCGCACGACCCCACTTCATGACCAATTCTCCGCCGCACTCCGGACAAGGCTTGTCCAGCACTTCCTGAGTGCCTTTCTTTATCTCGTCACGATTCTGCTTCACACGTTCGAGGTCGGCCGAAAATGGTTTGTAGAAGTCTTTCACGACCTTCTGCCACTTTACACCGTCATTCTCAATGGAGTCCAGCTCTTCTTCCATTTGAGCAGTGAACGACACGTTAAACACGTCCGGGAATTGCTCAATCAAGACCTTGTTGACGGCCTCGCCAAGCTCGGTCGGCTGGAAGCGTCGCTGCTCATTTGTGATGTACTTGCGTTTAACGAGTACCGAGATGATTTGAGCGTAGGTGCTCGGTCTTCCAATCCCGAGTTCGTCCAGAGTTTTCACCAAAGAGCCGGCATTGTATCGGGGAGGCGGCTCCGTGAAGTGCTGCGTGGGGGTAACTCTCTCCGCTGGATACTGCTTGCCAACCTTCAGTTCGGGCAGCTCATTGGTCATTTCCGTTTCAAGCTGCTCGCGCGCATCATGCGGCGTTTCGTCAGCCACTTCCGCAAGGACTTGCAGATGGCCCGGGAAAAGCATACGACGGCCGTTGGCGCGAAACTCGTACTTCCCGACCTCAAGCGTCGCGGTCGTCACTTCAAAGCGAGCCTCTTCCATTTGCGACGCAACAAAACGCTTCCAAATCAATTCGTATAACTTGAATTGTTCAGGCTTCAAGTATTTCTTGACTGACGACGGGTCGCGGGTCACATCCGTCGGACGGATCGCTTCATGCGCGTCTTGAGCCGCGTTCTTGGTCTTGAACAGGCGAGGATGGGCGGGCAGATACTCTTTTCCGTAGCGGTCCACGATGAACTCACGCAAGTGGGTCAAGGCTTCCGGAGAAACTCGCACGGAATCCGTACGCATGTACGTGATTAGTCCGACCGAACCATCCTTGCCCAACTCCACGCCTTCATAGAGTTGTTGAGCCGCCGACATGGTTCTATCGTTGGAGAAACTTAATCGCCGTGCCGCATCCTGCTGCAGAGTCGATGTCGTGTACGGCGCGGAGGGCGAGGACTTGGTTGGGCGGGACTTGAGGTCCGTTAACTTGAACTCTTTTCCCGTGCATTCCTTGACAATTGCCTTCGCAGATTTCTCGTCCGAGACTTCCGCCTTCTTGCCGTCGATCTTTGAGAGTCTGGCTTCGAATGTCTCTTGCTTGCTTGCTGTAAGCAAGGCGGCAATCGTCCAATACTCCATCGGAGTAAAAGCGCGAATTTCGGCTTCTCGTTCACATATAAGCCGTAATGCAACCGATTGGACTCGGCCTGCCGACAGGCCACGAGCAATGATTTTCTGAAGCAGGGGAGACACTAAATAACCTACGAGGCGATCCAGCACACGGCGCGCCTGCTGCGCGTCCACTTTCTTACCGTCCAACTCACCCGGACGCGAGAGTGCCTTCTTGACGGCATCCCGCGTGATCTCGTTAAAAAGAACTCGGCGAATCTTCGTCTTGTGCTGAGGGTCTATCTCCTCTGCTATGTGGAAGGCGATCGCCTCGCCTTCGCGGTCAGGGTCCGTCGCAATAAACACTTCCGAAGCATCCCGCGCATTTCGGCGGAGCATCGTCAAAACGTCTTCTTTCCCGCTTATCGTGACGTACTCGGGTTCGAAATTATTCTTAAGGTCAACTCCGAGTTTCTTCTCTGGGAGGTCGCGCACGTGGCCTACTGATGCGGCCACCGCATATTCCTTCCCGAGATAACCCGACAAAGTGCGCGCCTTCGCCGGTGATTCGACAATAACGAATTTGCGCCCAACCGCTGACACTTCGTGCATTGCAGCACTGCGGGACGGCCTCCTTGTCGCCGCGCCCGTTCGCGCAGCCGATGCCTTTTTTGAGGAAGTCGCTTCTCGCGACACAGACTTCTTTGACACCTTTTTTGTGGCGGAGGACGTCTTCTTTGCCGCAGTTTTTGCGGATTTTGACGCGCTTTTCTTCTTTGTTGTTTTCTTGGTCGGCATATCCTTCAGAAAGCAAAAGCTTCGAGCACAGGCTCAAAGCTTAGTGAGTAACGTTACGAATGGCAGCCGAATTGTGCGGCTAATTCCATGAAAATCCGTGGATTCTGCCCGTTTTTCAGGCAAGCTTCCGTCTTAATGTATCAGTTCAGGCGACATGCGAGCCGAGGCAGCCGGCATCATGCTTTCACCGGGAAGCAACTCTTTCTCAAACAGATGGGTGGCCACCATGAGTTTCATCTCAGAAACATCGGCGGCAGGCGATCCCATCATCACGCATCGCTCAATGAGCTCTTCAGTATCGCCGTGAGTCAACACACCCAAACGGAGTAACTGCAGGATATGGCCCAGAGCTTCACTACTGATGTAATTGGATTCAATCTCGTGCAGGACACGATAGGCATTGGGATTGACCGGCTCCTGAATCTGCGAACGCTGCCTCGTCCCTGCCATGCGGTGATTGAACACCGAAAAGGCCGTCGCCACTTCACGCCGAGAAAAACCCTGTCGAATCAAGTCTTCAGAGATACCATCAATTTCATCCAGATTTACACGGCGAGATTCAATTTCGCCGATTACATACAAAATAATCTCAACGATCCGTTGGTCCATGCAGTGGCCTTCCTTGTTACCTCCGAAATCGGGGGTTGGTTCCACGGTAAAGCTGCCGGCATTCTAAGTGAAGGGCAGTATTACTTTTAGCCATCAGTCTCCCTGCTACCGCCTCATTGTAAGGAAAAAAACTGCTAAAGGCAAGCCTTCTCAGCCTGAAACTTCTTCGGTCGCGCCGTGGCACTTCTTATACTTTTTCCCGCTTCCACAAGGACATGGGTCATTTCTACCCACGCGAGCCCCGACCCTTACCGGTTCCTTCTTTCCGACCTGCGTGGCACCGCCAGCTTGCGCAGAAGGCTGGCCGCCCCCTTGTGTGGACGCTTGACTATAGGCTAATCCTGCCGCGCTTGCATGGGAATACGTCATAGCAGGAGTCCTGCTTACTCTCGGTTGCGACGGGATTTCACCGCCCTGCTGCTCCGCCTGGAGGCGATAGCTGAAAATAATTCTAAGTGCATCGGCGTTGACCTCGTCCAACATCCCCTGGAAGAGCTTGAAACCCTCCTTCTTATACTCAATCAACGGGTCCTTTTGACCATAGGCGCGCAGACCGACGCCCTCTTTGAGACCATCCATCGCATACAGGTGGTCTTTCCACTTCATGTCAATAACGCGGAGGATTGCCTGTCTCTGCAGTTCACGGAACAATTCCTCTCCAAGCAGGGCTCCGCGGTTGGCTCGTGCCTCTTCAATCTTGCGGGTCAGACTATCATGCTGTTGTGCAGGGGAAGAGTGGAAGAATTCCTCATCGCGCGACAGATCGATGAGAAATGTCCGCATAATTTCTTCGGTGAAGGCTTCGCGATTCAGGTCATCGCCCTCACCGTGCTTCTCGAAAATGTAATCCACATAGTCGCCGATCATTTCGTCGATCAGCGCAGAGGGGTCTTCGCCTCGCAAGGCGATGTTTCGGCGCGAGTAAACAACCGAGCGCTGCTGGTTCATTACATCGTCGTATTCCAGCAAGTGCTTGCGGATAGAGAAGTTATATTCTTCGACGCGCTGTTGAGCACGACTAATCGAACGGGTTATCATACCCGCCGAGATGACCTCTCCTTCCTTCAGTCCAAGGCGGTCCATGACGGAGGCCATCCGATCCGAGCCAAAAAGACGCATCAAATCATCTTCAAGGGAAACGTAGAACTGACTGGATCCGGGGTCACCCTGACGACCCGCGCGGCCGCGAAGCTGACGGTCAATCCGGCGAGATTCGTGACGCTCTGTTCCCAGAATGAAGAGACCGCCCTCCGCATTGGATTTGTCGTTCTCATCGCCAGACCAGTTGACGACGCCCGGTCCCAGTTTGATATCTGTGCCGCGACCGGCCATGTTGGTCGCGATCGTGACCGCACCGATTTGACCTGCCTTGGCAATGATTTCCGCTTCCTTCTGATGTTGTTTAGCGTTTAACACCTCATGCGGAATTCGACGACCCTTCAGCATGCGCGAAAGCAATTCTGAAGCTTCAACCGACGCAGTTCCTACGAGCACGGGTTGGCGATTCGTGTGCAGCTCGGCAATGCGTTCGACAATTGCGTTATACTTCTCGCGCTTCGTGCGGTAGATGAGATCGTTCATGTCATTACGACGTATCGGCTGATGCGTCGGAATGACCATAACTTCAAGCTTGTAAATCGAGTAAAACTCAGACTCCTCCGTCTCCGCAGTTCCCGTCATGCCCGCGAGCTTGCTATAGAGTCTGAAGTAATTCTGCAGTGTGATCGTGGCGATCGTCTGTGTTTCCCGCTCGATCTTGACGCCTTCCTTGGCCTCAATCGCCTGATGCAATCCGTCAGAATACCTGCGTCCAGAAAGGATGCGGCCCGTGAACTCATCCACGATTTGCACCTTACCATCCTGAACGACGTACTCTACGTCCTTTTCGTAAAGGCAATAGGCTTTCAGAAGCTGCGCAACATTCTGGACACGCTCTGCACGGTGTGCGTAGACGCTCTGCATTTCGGTCTTCTTGGCCGCACGCTCCTCCGCGGAGAGGGATTCATTCGCGTCCAATTTCGCAAATTCATCCGCGAGGTCCGGGAGCAGGAAGAGATCCGGGTCGCCGCCATAGTATTTGGTTAACTGCAGGCGTCCCTGCTCCGTCAAATCGGTCTGATGCGATTTCTCTTCGATCGAGAAATACAGCTCCTCGTCGAGCTCGTGCATCTTCTTGTCGCGAAGATACTCATTTTCAACGCGTTGACGTAGCTGGACGTTCGACGGCTCCTGAAACAACTTCAGAGTGCGCTTGTGCTTGGGGTAGCCGCGATGAAGTTTCAGCAATCGCTTGCCAACTTCATATTCATCGAACTTCGGCTCAGTCAACATCTTTTCGACTTCGTCGGCAAGTCGAATTATCAACTGTGATTGCAGCCGCACCAGCTGTTCAACCGGCGGTTTCATCTCGTCAAACCGCTGTGTGGAGTGCTCGACCGGCCCAGAGATAATCAGCGGAGTACGCGCTTCATCAATCAGCACGCTGTCCACTTCGTCGACGATTGCAAAGTGATGTCCGCGTTGCACAACATAGTCCATGTGCAGGGCCATGTTGTCGCGCAAATAGTCAAAGCCAAACTCGTTGTTTGTGCCGTAGGTGATGTCCTTGCCGTACTCTTCTCTCCGACGATGGGGCGGCATGTCCGAAGTAATAACACCTACAGACAACCCGAGCATTTGAAAGACCGGACCCATCCATTCGGCGTCGCGTTGAGCCAAGTAGTCATTGACCGTGACAAGGTGCGCACCTTTCCCGGGCAATGCATTCAAGTACAATGCAAACGTTGCGACGAGAGTCTTACCTTCACCCGTCGCCATTTCAGCGATTTTCCCTTGATGAAGTGCAATTCCACCAATGATTTGCACATCATAAGGAATCATGTTCCACGTCACCTTTTGCCCGCGAACTTCGTATTCGTGGCCAACTAATCGACGGCAGGCATTCTTCACGGCGGCGTACGCTTCGACCATCAGGTCATCAAGTGTTTCCCCGTCTGCCAAGCGCGCCCGAAACTCATCAGTTTTCGCGCGGAGTTCATCGTCGGTCAGCGATTGGAATTCAGCTTCCCATTTATTCACGGCTTCAACCAGAGGACGCAGCTTCTTTGCCGCGCGGTCGTGCTTTGTGCCGAATATCTTGGAGAGGATTAGGTCGAACATGATCCCTTAGGTGTCGTACTTTGAGGAATGATTCGGGCGGCACGTTTGCCGCCCTTCCGTTGCTGCAACAGATTTCCTTACATTCCGATGAATAATCTTGAGGCCAGAAACTCCGGCAATCCCGCGTCGCGAATCGCTTGTGCGGCTTTCAGGATGTCGTAGCTAACACGACTCCAGCGAAAACTGCCGGTCTCCGTGTCAAAAACCACATAGCTTGCCTGTGGATTTCTGTCCCGAGGTTGACCGACTGATCCAACGTTGATAATGCGACGATTCTCAGGGCCGGCAAAGTGTGCTGGAATGTGAGAGTGCCCAATGAAGGCAGTACGGCCAGGCGGCATTGCGTCAAAATGCTGAATGGCTTCGTCGGGGTTATGAATGTAGTTCCACGCGCCCGGGTCCTTGGGAGTCGCATGAACACACAGTACACTCTCGACAGAATGAACGAGCGGCAGACCTTTAAGCCAGTTCAGATGGCTGTCGTCCATCACGTTTACCGACCATTCAATCGCAGAACGCGCGTACGCATTAAAGAACTGCATCGGTGTCAAACCGCAAAGCGCAGAGTCATGGTTACCCATAACGCAGGCGAAGCATTTCTCGCGTACAAGCTCGCAACAGTCATTAGGACTTGCACCGTATCCAACAATGTCGCCAAGGCAGATGATTGACGCGAGGCCCTGGCGCTCACAATCTTCAATAACCGCTTCGAGGGCAGGCAGGTTCCCGTGAATGTCTGAGATGATTCCAAGTTTCATTGGGGTTCCGCAGCAGCGTGCTTCTGTTTGCGTGTATCAGTCTTCTTGAGCTCCGCGCAAACCGCATCGAGAATACCGTTCACGAAGCGACCGCTCTGCGCGGTTGAATACTGCTTCGCCAGTTCGATTGCTTCATTAATCGTGACTTTGAACGGTATGTCGTCAAAGTACAAGAACTCGGCTATTGCCATACGCAGAATAATCAGGTCAAGAACGGCGAGCCTTGCGAGGTCCCACTTCTGGACCGCTCGGCGAATTGCTTGGTCAATCTGCTCATCTCCTGAAGCCGCGGCGTCGCAGAGCTTGCGGCAGAACTGCATATTCTGATCCTGCCGAGCGCCTTTCAAGATATCCGTAAAGCACTGTTCAACCGGATAGCCCGTTAAGCGCACCGCATAGAGTACCCGTAGTGCCCACTCGCGCGCCGATCGTCTGCTGCGCATGAAACTCTTTCTTTTAAGCCTTACAGCCAGTAATGTAAGCCGAGCGCGTCATCCCGGCGTCCTTCGATCATGTCGAAGTATGCGGTCTGGATTCTCTTCGTTATCGGTCCGGCCTTGCCTTCTCCGACGATGACCTTATCCACCGATCTTACGGGAGTGATTTCCGCTGCGGTTCCCGAGAAGAATACTTCATCCGCTATATATAGCATCTCGCGCGGCACCAAACCTTCCGTCAGAGGAATGCCCATCTCATGTGCCAATTGAATCACGCAAGCACGCGTAATCCCCGGCAGCACCGATGCTCCGAGCGGCGGAGTAACGATCTTACCGTCGCGAACCACAAAGACATTCTCGCCAGAACCTTCGGAAATGTAACCGTTTGTATCAAGAGCAATGCCTTCGGTGAACCCGAAATTGGTCGCGTCAATGACGTGCAGCTGTGAGTTAGCGTAATTGGCCGCCGACTTGGCGAGAGCAGGCATGGTGTTTGGCGCAATGCGACTCCAGCTTGAAACCATGACATCCACTCCCAGCTCAAGTGCTTCAGTTCCCAAGTACTTCCCCCAGCGGAGCGGGATCACGACGCACTCGGTCGGACACTCACGGGGGTGAACTCCCAGCGAGTGATACCCCCGGAACAACAAGGGACGCAAATATGCTTCATCCATGTTGTTCGCCAACACAACCTCGGCACAGGCCAATTCAATCTGCTCATGCGTAAACGGGATGGGCATGCGATAGATCTTTGCCGAGTCAAGCAAGCGGCGAATGTGCTGCTTCAAACCCCAGATTGTTGTACCGCGCCCGGTTTTGTATGCACGAATGCCCTCAAATACGGCTGACCCGTAGTGCATCGCGTGAGTTGCCACATGAACGGTCGCTTCTTCCCAACGGATCAGCTTGCCGCTCATCCAAATCTTTAGAGTTTCGTCAAAGCGGGACTTTGCCACTTTCCGCTCCTCTTGTATGGTCGTTTCCATTAGTTGCTCAATAGGTTTCTTGCAATAATTGTACGTTGTATTTCAGAAGTGCCTTCATAAATTTCCGTGACTTTTGCATCGCGAAGCATTCGCTCGACCGGGAAATCCTTCAGGTATCCATTTCCGCCATGAATTTGGACAGCTTCCATCGCGACACGCATGACGATATCCGAAGCAAAGAGTTTTGCCATCGCGGCTTCGTGAGTAAAACGCTGACCGGTGTCCTTCTTTCGAGCGGCGCTGTAATTGAGTAGTCGTGCCGCTTCGGTTATCATCTCCATATCCGCAAGCTTGAATTGAATCGCTTGAAACTCTGAAATGGGGTGGCCAAACTGCTCGCGGATTTTTGCGTATTTGACGGCCTCTTCGAGCGCACCTTGCGCCAACCCGATTGCCTGAGCCGCTATCCCGATGCGGCCGCTGTCCAGCGCAGTCATCGCCACCTTGAAGCCGTCGCCTTCCTTCCCAAGCATGTTCTTGGACGGTACTCGGCACTCTTCAAGAATGATCATGCAGCAGTCCGAAGATCGAATGCCCATCTTCTTTTCATTTGCGCCTCGTCTGAAGCCCGGCATCGTCGCGTCAACGATGAAGGCTGAAATGCCTTTTGCCTTCTGTGCTTTATCGGTCCGAGCCATCACAATATAGGTGTCAGACATCAGACCGTTGGTGATAAATGCCTTTTCTCCGGTCAAGATGTAGTCATCTCCGTCCTTTACGGCTGACATCATCAATCCGCCTGCGTCCGAGCCGACTCCAGGTTCAGTCAAACAAAAGGCACCAAGCAGCTTGCCTTCGGCAAGTGGCTTCAGGTATCTCTCGTGCTGATCCGGTGTTCCAAACTTCTGCAGTGGATAACAGACGAGCGAATTATTCACGGAGACAATCACACCTACTGAAGGATCTACTCGTGAGAGTTCTTCAATGACGATCGCGTAGGTGACGGTATCCATACCTGCGCCGCCGAGATTCTCCGGAGTGTTGACCCCCATAAATCCAAGCTCACCTATCTTCTTGATTATGTCCTTGGGAAATTCGCTGCGCTCATCGCGTTCTGCCACGGTCGGGCGGATTTCCCTTTCAGCGAAGTCACGTATAACGCTTTTGACCTCAAGCTGCTGTTCAGTTAAGAGATGATCCATTTATGATAGTTTGCTGAATGAGGAATGATGTCTAATTCTGTATTGACCAAACACTTGTCACGCGGAAACCTTGACAGCAGTTCCCGAGGCGGAAACCATCAGCATTGATCCGCCTGATCCAATGACTTCGTAGTCAAGATCCACCCCAACGACCGCATTCGCGCCGAGTGCGCGGGCATTTTCCGAGAGTTCCTGCAACGCAAGATCACGTGCTTTTCTCAATTCATTCTCATAGGCGGCGCTGCGCCCACCCACTATGTCACGAATTCCCGCAAAGAGATCCTTAAAGATGTTTGCTCCTACTATCGCCTCACCGGCAACAACGCCAAGATAACCTTCAATTTTGCGCCCTTCGACGGAAGGAGTAGTTGTAATAATCATCTCTGCAGCTCAGTTTGCATAGTTATAGAACCCGCGCCCGGACTTGCGGCCCAAGTAGCCGGCGGCAACGTACTTTCTAAGCAGCGGGCAAGGACGATACTTTGTGTCGCCCAAATCTCGGTGCAGCACTTCCATGATCGCCAAGCAGACATCCAGACCAATCAGATCGGCCAATGCAAGCGGGCCCATAGGATGGTTCATGCCGAGTTTCATGACACCGTCGATGGCTTCGGCTTCGCCGACGCCCTCCATCAGACAATAGACTGCTTCATTGATCATCGGCATCAGAATCCGGTTGGAAACGAAGCCTGGGAAGTCGTTAACGGTGATAGGCGTCTTCCCCAGTGCCTCAGCGAACTTGACCACTGCTTCATGCGTAGCATCATCCGTTGCAAGTCCGCGAATAATCTCAACCAACTGCATCATGGGCACTGGATTCATGAAGTGCATTCCAATGAACTTTTCAGCACGTTTCGTTGCTGCGGCAATCTGAGTGATCGAGATTGTGGAGGTGTTTGAAGCAAGAATAGCCTCAGGTTTTGCCAACGCGTCAATCTTGCCAAACAGATCTTTCTTTACGGCCTCATTCTCAACGATTGCTTCGATGATGATATCCGCCCTGGACACATCTTCGAGCTTTAAGCTTACATGAAGCCGGCCGAGTGTCGCTGACTTCTCTTCCTCGGTAAGCTTGCCCTTACTGACTTGGCGCGCGAGGTTTTTGTCAATAGCACCAAGAGCGCGATCGAGCAGCCCTTGATTCACTTCAATCAGATATACATTGCATCCATTCTGGGCACAAACGTGAGCAATACCGTTACCCATTGTGCCGCCGCCGATGACGGCTACAGTTGAAATACTCATGAGGATTCTCTTATGGTCTCTCCGGTTGGATTACGGAATTCCGTCCGGAACAATTTGTGTGATTTAGCTGCACTAATGAGGTCTACAGCATCTCGACTGCCAATGCCGTCGCTTCTCCACCGCCGTTACAAATTCCAACTATGCCGCGCTTTCCGCCGCGATCCTGAAGTGCATGAATCAGTGTTACCAAAATACGGCAACCTGAAGAGCCGATGGGATGGCCCAGCGCGACTGCTCCTCCCCAGACATTTACCTTCTCAGACTTGACGCCAATTTCCTTCGCGTTATAGAGACCAACAACCGCAAAAGCTTCGTTCAATTCGAACAGATCTACATCCGTTGCCTTCCAGTCAATCCGGCGCAGCAGTTTCTGCACTGCCGGAGCCGGCGCTGTAGCAAACCACTCGGGGGCATGGCTGTAGGTTGTGTAGCCGACGATCCTTGCAAGTGGCTTGAGGCCACGTCGCCCGGCTTCCTCGGACGACATCACCATAACAGCCGAAGCACCGTCATTTATCTTGGAGGCATTTGCAGCAGTGATCGTTCCGTCTTTCTCAAAGGCCGGTTTTAGCTGCGCCATCTTGTCGAAATTCACTTTGCCTGGTTCTTCATCCACATCGACAGAGACTTCGCCTTTCCTGTCCTTAATGACAACCGGCACGATTTCACTATTGAATTTGCCGTCTTTAATGGCTGCCTGTGCTCTGCGATAAGATTCAGACGCGAACTCGTCTTGCTGCTCACGACTAATCTTGTGCTCGCGCGCGCACATTTCTGCACACTGTCCCATGTGGATGTTCTTGTACGGATCCCAGAGACCATCGAGGATCATCATGTCATTAAGCGCACCGTGTCCGAGACGATAGCCACCGCGGGCACGGTCCAAAACGTAGGGAGACATCGACATGTTTTCCATTCCCCCAGCAAGCATAATTTTCGCTTCGCCAAGCGATACCGTCTGTGCAGCGGACATGACAGCACGTAGGCCGGATGAACAAACTTTGTTCACCGTCCACGCCGACGACGTGTCGGGAATTCCGGCAAATAGTGCCGCCTGTCGCGCGGGCGCCTGTCCGACGCCGCCCTGCAGGACTTGACCAAGAATTACTTCGTCGACTTCGCGAGGCTCAACTTGTGAACGATCGAGATTTGCCTTAAGGACATGTGCGGCCAGCGCTGTGGCCGGCACAGCCGCAAACGATCCCATGAAAGATCCAATGGCCGTGCGCGCTGCGCTAGTAATAACAGGTGTGTTTGGGTGCATGACTTTAAAATCACCGATTTATAGTTGTAAATTGAACGGAATTGTCAGTGTGGAAAAAACTACAAGGTTAAGTGTTGAAACTTGAATTCTCCGGGAGCTATCTCTCGCAGGTGTCCGACTCGGTTGCGGGGCGCATGGACGAGGACGACAGCGTCCATGTCTTTAGCAGCCTGCGTCATAAACTTCAACTTTGCCTGTCTTAACTCTTCTGGATTCTGGTCGTACGACATTCCGCTTTCAAGTGAAAGTTGTGCCGTCGTGGGAAGCACGTCGCTGAGGTACATCACACGCTTTCCTCCTTGCGGACCGATCCGCACAACCTGATGGCCGGGCGAATGACCGCCACTCCAATGAACGCTTAGCCAAGGCAGAATTTGCTGGTCTTCCTCGTCAATCAAGTCAAGTCTGCCCATGCTAACGAGTGGTTCGAAATCCTCCGGCGCATAGCCGTCGTCTCCGGCGGCGACGCCGTCGCGGGCACCTTGAAGCTCTCGGCGCTGCAGGACATAACGCGCCTTGGGAAACGTGGGTTCAAGCTGGCCTCCGTGTCCGACAGTCGTGCACGCTCCGGCGTGATCCCAGTGCAAATGTGTCAATACGACCGTATCAACCTGTTCGCGACGAACACCAAGCTCTTTTAGCTGCGACAATACTCGGCGCGGCCAATCGAGATTGTAGTTTCGTCGCTGCGCAGCGCGCTCTTTGTCTCCGGTACCAGGGTCTATCAGCACTGTCCTATCTTCGCTTCGGACAAGAAGACTATTGAAGCCTACCTTGATTCGAGGACGAAATCTGGTTTTGTCAAGTAACTCGGCACTGCGACCTCTTGAAATCTTAACAAACGTCTCTGGTCGCAACTCGAATAGCCCGTCATCGAGCAAATCCAGACGAAGGCCACCTAAGTCAAATTTCACGTCATGCCTCTGCTTGCGAATACCAAGCTAAGCCTTGGCACCATTCCCCAAAAGCGCTCAGGACTGATCCCATTCTTTAAGAATCGAACGTGCGATCACCATGCGCTGAATCTCGGATGTTCCTTCGCCGATTTCCGTCAGTTTGTTATCGCGAAACATGCGTTCGACAGGGTATTCACGTACGTAACCGTATCCTCCGTGAAGCTGTATCGCTTGAGACGTTACGCGAGCGGACATCTCGCTGGCAAAGAGCTTTGCCATAGCGGCTTCCCTTGAGAAGTCTTCTCCGTTATCTTTCCGCCGGGCGGCATCGAAAATCAGATGACGCGCGGCTTCGATTTGCACGTGCATGTCAGCAAGTTTAAACTGGGTCGCTTGAAAGTCCGCGATCCGCTGATCAAATGCCTTGCGACCGGTGGTATACTTTAGAGTTTCGAGATAGGCACCTTCCGCAAGTCCCAAGGCCATCGCTCCGATTGAGATTCTGCCTCCATCGAGCGTCATGAGCATCTGTTTAAAGCCTTCGCCGGGTTTGCCTAATAAATTCTCTTTGGGGACCTTGACGTCATTGAAGTGTAAGACCACCGTATCAGATCCACGGACGCCAAGTTTTCGTTCTTTCTTCCCGACAGCAAATCCTTCCCAATCTCGTTCGATAATAAAGCAGCTTATTCCCCGTGTACCTTTACCCTTCTCGGTGATCGCGCTTACGACGTAGGTCTTTGAGTGAGAACCGTTCGTGCAGTAAATCTTCGTGCCGTTGAGCAAATAGTGATCACCCATATCCACGGCAGCCGTTTTGGTCGCCCCCGCATCGCTACCAGCTTGAGGTTCCGTTAAACCAAAACCTCCCATGTGCGCACCAGCACACAGCTCAGGCAAATATTTCTTCTTTTGCGCCTCAGTACCAAACAGATAAATCGGCCCGCAACCTAACGAGATGTGCGCGGCCAAACCCAACGCAGTAGAGCCGCATACTTTTGCGATCTCCTCGACAGCGAGCGCGTAGGACACATAGTCCATTCCGGCGCCGCCATACTCATCAGGATAAGGTATTCCCATCAATCCAAGCTCACCCATTTCCGCAAAAATCTCTTCGGGGAATCGCTCGGTTTCATCAATTTCGGCGGCTATGGGCTTGATTTTAGTCTCAGCAAAATCGCGCACCATGTCGCGCAGCATTTTCTGCTCTTCAGTTAGTGGCAGTCTGTCGCCCAGATTCATCGAGTTTTGTCTTCTTTAAGGTTCGTCGTAGAGATTGTCTAATGGATTATCGCCTGCGCCCTCGTTGCGCTTGCGATTCTTGCGCAACTCCTCCCGCAAGGCTTGATACTCTTCTGAAGAGATATCTGCATCACGCAATGCGCGTTCGAGCCTCTCGATCTCAGCGCTTCTTTGCTTTTTCGGAGGCAGTGGTTTTTCGGTGTTAGTCATTTCTAAGAGGGAGTAAGGATGCCAATACTTGTTCAAGATAGTCATTGGATGCCTTCGCATCCTCGATGGACACTTCCAATGTGACGGAAGGGCGCGCACCTCTGGAAAGCAATGGTCCTATCACAGAAGCGATGTTGACAACGCCTTTGCCGAGCGACCAATGCAAGTCGGCGTTTCCGTCGTTGTCACTTAAGTGTAAGTGAACTATTTGCTCTGAAAACCGCTCAATCCAGTCTGTAGCAGGAATCCGGGAAAAGCATGCAGCATGCCCTGTGTCAAAACACATCCCGAGATACGGATGCTGGATCCGCGCAAAAATGTCTTCGAATAGGCTCGTGTCCGGTTCGTACGTATTCTCTACGGCGAGCACAATGCTGTTCTCTGAAGCAACCTCAAGGAGAATACGCAGTTTACTGCAAAAAGAGTCAAGCCACTTTTCGCGTGCGGTCGGCGGATACTGCGGCAAGAAACCAGTGTGAAGCACCATTAGCGGCGAACCAAGTACACGCGAGGCCTCGATCCCCGCCGCCAAAGATTGAAATGAATACTCTGCAATATGATCGTCTTTGCTCGCAAGCGCAAGACTATTGAAGGGTCCATGACAAGAAACTTGTATCTGAGCGTCAGCGAGATCATCCGCAAGTCCGAGAAGCACATCCCACTTTGTCTTCGGCCATAACGACTCCGTACTCCCGAACATCACTTCCACACCAAGTCCAAGTTCTACGAGCTGCGGAATTGCATCCGTCACGCTTCGACTGTCCACGTACACACAGCGCGGAGTCAACGTGCTATTCATCTGACTCCAGACTAATCAAAAGGGCATCTGCAGAAACAGTCTGACCGACCGCAATTTCAACCTTTGATATCTTGCCGTTCCGCGGTGCGCGCAAATTATGCTCCATCTTCATCGCTTCAAGGACAGCCACAATGCGGCCGGCCTCGACAGCCTCACCGACCGCCACATTCAATTGGATGATTGTTCCCGGCATCGGTGAGCGAATCTCATTCTGAGACCCTCCGACAGCTGATTCCAAAGCACTTACTTCAACTTCCAGAAGGTCAAGTATCCGGCCGTCGATCCACACAAATATTCGGTCTTTCTGGCGTGCGGCAAGCGTTCGATAGCGTTTTCGATCGCCATCCAGTATGAGTTGGCGACCACTGCAATCGCAACGAAAAACCGCCGTTTCATCGCCTCGCGACACTTCGATCACATCGGGCGACCTGTGAACGATCGTAGCGGTCAGTTGCTGATTACCCAATCGAAACGATTGACTCACGCCCCAGCTCCAGCGGTTCTCCAATCTCCCAAGGTATGCCATGGCGATTTAGCTGACGGCTCGCCTTCGACTGTGTTGGCCGCAACTCTCATTCGGGAAGATTCATGCGCGGATGCAAGCAACGCTGCAAGCGCCTCGGCTGTTAAAACTGGCTCGGACCAGTTAGAAAAATGTTGCTCGATGAAATGCGTCGAGAGATTGCCAGCCAGAAATTCTGGGTGCGCAAGAACATCTTGCATGTACCCAAGAGGTGAGCGAACCCCCAGCAAAATGTAGTGTTTCAGGGCATCTCGCATGCGCGCGATCGCGTGATCTCGGTTGTCAGCCCAACAGATGACCTTACTCAATATCGGATCGTAGAACACCGGCACATCAAAGCCTTCACGGATACCAGAGTCGACGCGCAGCCCAGGCGCATGCGGCTCTTCCAACCTCAAGATCGTACCACACGAGGGCAAGAATCCATTCGACGGATCCTCGGCGTATACACGACACTCTATGGCGTGGCCGCGAAACTGAATCTCATTCTGTGTCTTTGGAAGAGGCTCGCCCGAAGCCACGGCAAGCTGCCAGGCAACGAGGTCTTCACCGGTAACCATTTCCGTAACGGGATGTTCAACCTGCAGGCGGGCATTCACTTCGAGGAAATAGAATCTATCCCCATCCAGAAGGAATTCGACGGTACCTGCATTTAGATAGTTTGCGGCTTTTACAATGCTTATTGCAGCTTCACCCATGCGTTCCCTCAGCTCCGGGGTGAGTGCAACGCTTGGTGACTCTTCAATAATCTTCTGATGTCGCCTTTGAACAGAGCACTCTCGTTCGCCAAGATGCACCGCGTTCCCGTGCGCGTCACAGAATACTTGAAACTCAACGTGTCGAGGGTTGTCAATGTACTTTTCGAGATACACTGCTTCGTCGCCGAAGGCTGACTTCGCTTCCCGGCGAGCCGCGTCAAACGACTGCTCGACATCCTCGGGAAATCGAACGATTCTCATCCCCTTGCCGCCGCCACCTGCAGCAGCTTTAATTAAGACGGGAAAGCCAATCTTCGTAGCTTCGTTCAGGGCTTGTTGCGCCGTCGCATCAGGCAACAGTGCGCCGGGCGTGATCGGCACCTGCTGTGCTGTTGCTAATTCACGCGATGATATCTTGTCTCCCAGTCGGCGCATCGCGATTGCAGGTGGTCCAACGAAAATCAATCCGGCGAGCTGCACCGCCTCGGAGAATCGAGGATTTTCTGAGAGAAACCCGTAACCCGGATGAATAGCTTCGGCGCCATGTTCCCGAGCCGCAGCGATAATCTTCTCGATATCCAAGTAGCTTTCTGAGGCGGGAGAGGCTCCAATATGCACTGCTTCGTCCGCGATCTCCACGTGCAGCGCGTCACGATCTGCATCACTGTATACCGCGATTGTGCGGATTCCCAGAGCGCGAGCCGTCCGCATGACTCGCACTGCAATCTCGCCGCGGTTTGCAATCAGCAAAGAACGGATCACCGAGGCGGACTCCAAGACGGCGGCCGTTTCTCCAACAGGGCGGAAAGCCCTTCCTGTCCTTCCGGACTGACTCGTTGTCGAGCAATCCTGACGGCTGTGAAGTCGCGTGACTCTGTTATCGTTAGTCGTGGCACTTCTCGAAGTAGTTCTTTTGTCAGAGTCTGAGCAGATGATGCCGAAAGCAGCAACTCGTTGACCCACCGATCGACCGCGTCATCAAGCTGATCCTCGGGAACGACCTCGTTCGCAAGTCCTATTCGTAGGCAATCTTCAGATGATATTCGACGGCCCGTCAGGAACAGCTCTCTCGCACGACCTTCACCGATCTTGCGTAGAACGAATGCTGAAA
Organism: bacterium; assembly: GCA_023382385.1. Lineage (NCBI taxonomy): Bacteria > bacterium. The sequence goes on from JAHDVH010000003.1 coordinate 298,182, forward strand.
TCGTAGCCGGGACAATTCCCAGCCTCACTTCACTAAATGCGGTCTGCGCATCACTTGCCATGATCACAATGTCGGAACAGCAAATCAAACCTGCACCGCCTCCAAATGCGCCGCCTTGAACTCGCGCGATAATCGGCTTAGGAAACTCATATGTTGCGCGAAATAGATCAAACAGCCTCTTTGCATCGCGCAGATTCTCTTCTTCAGAGACGCCAATCTGTGAGCGCATCCAATTTACATCCGCGCCGGCGCAGAAGGTCGGCCCGTCTGCGGCGAGGACAAGCACCCGCAACTCAGGGTCGCTTGCAAGGTGTGTTATGGACTCCGTCAGTTCGGCAATCATTTCCGCGTTGAATGCGTTGCGAACGTCCGCTCGCATCAGCATGAGCCGCGTAATCGGTCCGCTCTTCTCAATTCGCACGAAGCTCATCGGGCACTCTCGCGTCTTGCGGTTTCAAGCGCAAGTTGGAGTTGCTGAATCCTCGCGGATCCCACGACATAATGGCGCTTACCGGTTCGGATAGCCAAGCCTTCCCCAAGTCGCATGTTGTAGTAGATCTTTCCGCGAAACTTGTGAATCCCCACACCCGCCAACAGTGGAATTTGCTCTGGGCCAATGACTTCGATCTCGGAAATGGGAATGCGCCGTGTCCATAATTTTGGCCCAAATGAAAGAACTGCGGACGTTACAAGTGTGTGCATTCGCATGAAAGCGCCGATAAACGTACTCATGCCGATACCACATGCAAACATCAACAGAATCAGCGGGAGAGGCATGGTGGTGAATAGCGGAATCACAAAGAAAGCGGCGCCTGACATAAAAGCGAGCGGACCGCGCAAGGGAATTTCCTGAGATTCTTCAAAGATCGGTGTCTCCATACCTACATGCGGTAGACACCCGGCTGATACTCTGGTACCGGTGCATTGGCGGACATGGCGATACCGAGACCAATCGCGTCACGGGTGGACAAAGGATCCAGTATGCCGTCATCCCAAAGGCGTGCTGTTGAGTAATAGGGATTCCCCTCGCGCTCGTATTGCTCAAGCACTGGCTTGCGAATGTTCTCGGCGGCTTCGTCTGAAAGAGTCTGCCCCTTCGCCTCCAATTGCTCACGTTTGACTTGAACCAACACGTCTGCAGCCTGTTGTGACCCCATAACGCTTATTCGAGAATGCGGCCACATCCAGAGAAGCCGAGGACTATAGCCCCTTCCACACATGGCATAATTCCCCGCACCCGCCGAGGAGCCTATCACCACGGAAAACTTTGGAACATTGGCGCATGCAACCGCGTGCACCATTTTTGCTCCATCTGAAGCGATTGCCCCGTGCTCGTATTCTTTGCCGACAATAAAGCCGGTAATGTTTTGAAGGAACACCAGTGGGATCTTACGTAGACAACACAGCTCGATGAAGTGTGCACCTTTCTTGGCAGACTCTCCGAACAGAACGCCGTTATTCGCAATGATCCCGACAAGATAGCCGTGAATCCGTGCAAACCCGCATATCAAAGTTGTTCCATAACGAGCTTTGAATTCCTGAAAGCGAGATCCGTCCACGATGCGGGCGATGACTTCCTTCATGTTGAACGGTTTGCGCACGTCCACCGGGACAAGTCCGAGCAACTCTTTAGGATCGTAGTAGGGTTCTTCCGGCGAAGTCTGATCAAACTCGAATTTCGGCCTTGGACCAAGCGATTCAATAATCGAACGCGCAATGTCGAGCGCATGCGCATCGTTCTCGGCAAAGTGATCGGCAACTCCGGATACCCGAGTATGAACGTCCGCACCACCAAGCTCCTCAGCGGTGACTTCGATGC